>NZ_QGAD01000016.1:0-75525 GCF_005233705.1 Paenibacillus sp. CFBP13512
TAATTATTTTCTAATAGAATGGTTTTATTTTTTTTAACATTAGCTTTTATCTTTTTTTTGTCTTCGTTTTTCATAGATTGAGCTAAAGCTAAAAAGAGTATATGAATATGGCGTCTGTCTAATAAATTTATTTTAGTAAGCAAAAATTTAATGAATATATTTCTGAAAACATTCTCTTTTTTTGATTTCATAGAAAAAAGAACAATTAATATATTAATATATTCTGCAACTAAATCAAATGATATTTCTTTCAATAAAAGAATCAACTCTCGAGAAACATTAGGTTTAAATATATAATTTTGAAATTTTTTATCAAAAATTACTTTTAGGTTTTCTCTTTCTTCCCCACTCAATTTTATATCAAATTCATTAACTTCTCTAAATTTTAATTTTCTTAACGAATTTTTAAAATGAACAAGAGGATAAAATTGATTGTTGACTTGTGGTTGAGCTAATTGAGGATCAGAGACTATTTTTTTAGTGAATTTTAAATATTTTTTCCTATTATCTTCTGAATCGATTATATTTCTTTTTGTCTTTGAAGAATTAATAGAAAGAAACAAATTATCATAAAACCAACTGCTAATAAGTTGTTCAATTACAAGAAGTTCTTTAAGAATTTCTTTTTTTGATAAATTAATGTTTGGAGTGAATGTTATAAAAATATCATCAACATAACGAATCATACTTTTAAAATTTAAATTCTTATTTTTAGTTAAGGAAGCAACATTAACATCAAATGGAACTAAATAAAGATATCCTAAATAATCAGAAAGAAAATTTTTTCTTCCTTGAGGTATAGCATTATTTTTTCCCATTAATGACGCAAAATAAAACTCTAAAATTTCCTGTGTTACGCTGTTTATATTATATTTCGATAAAATAGAAGGTATAGAGAATTTTTTTAGCATATTGATAAGTAAACGATGTTTTATATCCTCAAAATAATTAGTTATATCTAATCTAAGAACAACATCTCCAACAGTTATCTGCTCATATAGTTTATCTAAAAAATTTGAATAATTTTCTTTATAATCATTATTGGCTTTCCATTCATTATTCTCTTTCAAAAATGTAGTAGGGTAATAAGCAAAAATATTCTTTTTTGAAAAATGTATTTCTTTTAATAGATCATGAGTGCACTCTACAAATAATAAACCAATAGCATTATAAAGAATTATAGAATAAAGTGAAAAGAAACGATATTCTCTTACTGAAGTCATTCCTTTTGGAATAAAGATGATATCACTACTATAAAATTCTGGAATTGAAAGAACTAAATCAGTTTCTATAAATTTTTTGTAGAAAAGTGACATTTTTTCTTCAGAAGTGGTTTTTAAAATATCTTGAAGTAACCTAAAATTTATATCAAGTATAAAATTTTCTTCTGCATAATTTTTACAAATATTAAATGCATTTAAGAATAACTCTTCAGTAATGATTTCACTTAATTTAATTATAAATATCACTCCTATAATATATTCAAATAGTAATATATTACTAATTAAAGAGTTAAAAGTAAATGATTAATGAATAAGAGAGCTATTATCTTCATTTAAAATAAGATGGTACCTCTCTTATTTTATTTATGAATATTAGAAATAGCATGTAACTAATGCAAATACTTTTTTACTTCATTACAAAGTTCAAGACGCTGAAGATTCAAGGCAGGCGGAGATAGCATCAGTCAATTGGATTTCTCTACCTTTGCCAGGTAAGGTATCTTCCAAATAATCAAAAATTTTAGGCAGTAATATGTAACGCCCAATGACAGCTAGATCAGATGGGCATCTTCGATATTTGGTTTTTCAACGGTATCACTTACTAAAATAACCCAATAGCGGATTTTCAGTGTCACCGATGAAGCAACTATACATATTTATGTGTATGCTCATAAGGCACATGTTGTAAACCTAAAATTGCTGTCGGTGGATAGATATAATGATTCAATAATTGTTGTAGACTGAGAACTTCATTGACAATAAGGTCATCATCAAGTAATACAGCAAAAGGTTCATTGCCAACAAACTGCTTAGCATATAGAATCGCATGTCCTACTAAAAGTTTCTTTTGACTAATATAATGAATGTCTGTAAGTTAAGAGATCGGATTTCACTTTTTCCAATAAAGCTGTTATTCTTTAGCAGCGAGATCAAGTTCGAGTTCGATCGAATGGTCAAAATGATCTTCAATCGAACATTTTCCACATCTGGTTACACTCAGAATAGATTCAATTCCACTGGCTACTGCTTCTTCGATAATGTATTGAACAGCAGGTTTATCGAAAATTGGTAGCATTTCTTTAGGTTAAGCTTTGGTTTGATGGTAAAAGGTGTATGCCAAGTTCTGCAACAGGTATAATTGCTTTGTGAACTTTCATCTTTTTCCCTCCTACATAAGCTCTTTTTGATATCCGTATTGTAATCTATTGCTATACATATCGACCTTTGTTAACGAAATACCCATAATTTACTGACAGTATAATTGATACCGAGACCGAATATAGTCACTACTATTTTGGCGATCCAGACAGGAATATGATCAGCAACCAGACTAATTGCACACGCTGTAACCGTAGCTACTGCTATATTGACCAGTAAAAAGCGAATCATTTCACGAATATCCCAACCAGTGCCCTGTGCAAATGTCCAACGTCGATTCCATAGATAACTGTTGAGTGTACCTGCACCATATCCGATAAATTGAGCGGCTACAACGCCAGTAAAACTCTGTAATAGCATAAATACGATAAAGTCGATTACTGTATTGGAGACGCCGACGGTAGCAAAGCGAACCGCTTGATTCGCAAACAATTTAGAAACTAGCATGACGTTGTTCGCTTACGACACGATGTTGTTCTGGTAAGGATTCATGAGCAGGTAGCGGTTGTTCTTGCGTAAAATTTCGAGTCTGTTGTATCAGATACAAAGGACGTTGCTTCACCTCATCATAGATCCGACCGATATATTCACCGATAAGACCAAGAATAACTAACGTGATTCCATTTAAAAATAAAATCGTTGCAACGATTGAAGCCCAACCGGGTGTTGTAGAGAAGTGTAATAATTTCTGAGCAAGTACAAAAATTAGATAAAAGAAGCTGAATAGCGATACAACACTACCTAGAATACTGGCTAATTTTAAAGGCTTGAGCGAGAAGGCAACCAGTGCATCTGATGCAAAGCGGATCATTTTTTTGAGTGGATATTTAGTTTCACCTGCAAACCGTTCTTCGCGTACATAACTGATCGAAGTCTGACGGAATCCGACCCAGCTCACAAGACCACGAACAAAGCGATTGTTTTCTTTCATTGTTTTCATTGCTTCACATACTTTACGATCAATTAAGCGAAAATCACCTGTATCTAATGGAATATCAATATCGCTTAATTTGTTCAGTGTGCGGTAGAACATCGAAGCTGACCATTTTTTGAAGCCTGTTTCACCTTTACGTTCTGCCCGAGTGGCATAGACAACATCGAAGCCTTCTTTCCATTTCTCAATCATTTGCAAAATTAACTCGGGTGGATCTTGAAGATCGGCATCTATGACTACAATTGCTTCACCTTGAGCATGATCCATCCCGGCAGTGATCGCAATCTGATGACCGAAGTTACGGGAAAAGTCGATCCATTTCACAGAAGCATCACTTGCACAAAGTTGATTAACAATCGAAGCGGTCTGATCACGGCTTCCATCATTTACAAAAATTAATTCATACGATTCATGAGTCTGTTGCATCACTTCAGTCAGACGACGATAACATTCCAGAACAACGGCTTCCTCATTATATACAGGTACAACGATTGAATAGCGCATAGTTCATTCCTCCTTATAGATAAACCTTGATCTTATAGAGACAGACCATAAAGTTAAGATTGATGTAATTCATATAATGTAAGTTGAGAACTTCTTCCACCGCCACCACGCTGAGAACTTGAAGATACTGTATCTACTGCTGTTGTAGCCTCAGCACTCCATTCACTTTGTGAAATAACAGTACCATGTGTTTGCACCCATGTGGTTAAGTCTGAACTTCCGCTACCCATACCGCCACCCAGAACTACATATTTGAGTTCGCCATCGGCTACCAGAGCCTCTAATTGAGTAGTAGTCAGTGCAGTATCAGAGCCTTTGAACCCACCCCATGCGATAACAGGAGAGCCTGTAGCTAGAATCATAGGCGTTGCTGTCTGAGAAGAAGAAGTAGCAACTAGATATTTTTCACCTGTATTATGTTGTTGCAAATAAGTAATCAAACCTTCATCAACACTGCTACTGTTACTGCGTCCACTGGATGTTGATAGTTCGGGTCCAGCAGAAGGTTGTGTGGAATTGCCACCATAAAGTGCTGGAGTCATCGACCAGTAAGCAGGAGCTACCAATAAAGCAACCAGAGTAAGTGCCAAAGATAAGGTTGATGTCATGCGATGAGTACGAAGCGCAATCACCCAAGCGATAACACCGATCACAGCAGTTGCGATCCCAAGAACCATTTGATCTAAAGAAATAGTGATATATAATCCAGTAGCGATACCGACAAACATAAATATCGTCAACCAGTGCTTGTGTATATTTTGCCATAGATGAGCGATCGCTGCACCTGTCAGAGCCGCAATCGCAGGAGCCATCATAATAAAGTAATATCGATGTATATGCCCTGCAATACTAAAAAAGAGAATCATAGGCGCTAACCATGCTGCCCAGAATAAAATGATATGTCGTTGCTCACGCCGTTGAATCCATAACATCAGCGCGCTTAATAAAGCTAAAGGAAGGAACCATGCGATTTGTCCAGCATTGGCTGTACTGAAAAGTCGAAAAACACCAGCATCACCAGCATCATTACTACCTCCAGAACTACCCATGCCACCACCGCCAGATCGTCCGTTTCCTCCATCATTACCGCCACCAAAACCACTTTGTGGTGGAGCAGTTCCGCTTATAGCGTTGGTTGGAGTAGATGCTGTATTCGAAGCGGTTGTCTGTGTTGCCTGATCAGATAGTGTTGTAGCTGTTGTAGACTGAGATGTGTCTGCTGAAGCTTTCGCTGTCGACGATGCATCTTTACTATTTACAGCACTGGCAGTACTACTGTTACGACGACTATCAGGTGTACCAGCAGGCATATTGCCACCACCACCAGATTCTCCAGTTAAACGACTAATACCGTTGTACCCGAGAGCCAATTCAAGTACAGAATTGGATGTGCCGCTACTCCCTACATAAGGACGTTGATCCGCAGGAGTGACATCCACAATGACTGCCCACGATAACGAGATCACTCCCAATAATACACTGGCGGTTAGTAAATGAAGCCCTTTTTGCTTCCATTGCCCTTTGCGAGCGAACCAGTAAAGCAGATAGAAAGCAGGAAGAACCATAAACGCTTGAAGCATTTTTGTATTGAATCCTACACCCACCAGTCCAAATGCTATACATAGGGTGAGTAATTTTCCACTACGTACACTTTTGAATAAAAAATAAGAGGCTAGCATTAGGAAGAATACAAGGGTACTATCTGCATTGTTGGTGCGACTGACAGCTACAGCTATCGGAGTTAAAGCTAAGATCAAAGCCGCTATTCGTGCTGCGGTAACTCCAAAGTGAGGCTTGATGATCAGATATAGTAAAATGACCGATCCAGCCAATCCAAGTGCTGAAGGTAAGGCCAAGCTCCAACTATGAATCCCAAATAGTTTGGCGCTCATTGCTTGAAGCCAAAAAGCGACAGGAGGCTTATCAATCGTAATAAATCCACCTGGATCATAAGCATTGAAAAAGAAATTATGCCAGCTCTGCACCATGCTTGTTATAGCAGCAGTATAGTAACTGTTCAGATCACCTGATTGATTAATGTTATATAGCGAAAGACCCGCAGCTAGTATAACCAGTATAGCTAGTATGGGATCTATCCTTCGAATGCGGGATTCTTTCACCTGTATATCCTCCTTTGTGTATCACGTCTGTGCAACTTTATGTAAAAAATATAACAAGGCTTTATGAACAAAAAATGAACGTTCCCTTAAAGGCGGTTAAAGATTGCTATAATTCCATATAAAAAAGCGAGAAACCCTTAAAGAACAAGGAATTTCTCGCTTGATGAATAACAGATCAGTAGAGCCTGAATCGGTAAAAAGATTTTTTAAATTTCATGAAAGTATAATGATCTCAAAAAGATAGATACATTTGTATCCTCATGTAGGGGTTAGCGGTAAAAAGACAGTCATTGTAGTACCTTGTCCATCTTCACTGTTTCCTTCGATGCGTCCGCCATGTAAGCCAATAATTTTCTGCACAATCGATAGCCCTAATCCGTTCCCTCCTGTCACAGAAGTACGCGAAGTATCGACTTTGTAAAAGCGATCGAAAATATGTTCTAAATGCTCAGGAGTGATCCCACAACCGGTATCTTGCACCGATACTTTGATCCATTGTTGATCTTGAGTAAGCGTCATATAAATATTACCTTGTTCAGGTGTAAACTTAATCGCATTAGACAGTAAATTAATCCAGACCTGACTGAGTAAATCTTCATCACCGTTAAATGTGATCTTATCGAGATCCGCCGAAAGATCGATATTTTTCTCTGTCCAAAGAGGCACACAAGAAGCAACAGACATCCGTATCTGTTCATCAAGGCGGAAAGGCACCATGTGTAGCTTCACGACATCTAACGAAGCTAACTTCAACAGATTACTACTGAGCTTCGATAAACGTTCACTTTCCTGTTCGATAATCGTTAAATGCCGAACTTGCTCAGGCGAAGCACTATCTCGCAAAGCACCTGCAAAACCACGAATAGAGGTAAGCGGAGTCTGAATCTCATGCGATACATTGGATACAAATTCTTGGCGCATCGCTTCAATCTTAGATAGTTCTCCGATCATTCGGTTAAAGTTACGACTTAATTCACCAATCTCATCTTTGCGCCGTAGATTCACACGAACTTGATAATCACCTTTGGCTACACGCCGGGTCGCTTCAGACAATTTGGCAATAGGTTTGGCAATTAAGCGTGCTGCAAATAAAAACAACACCACACCAATTACTAACATGACAGACAAGACCAGAATCATCCACCGATTAAACTGATTGACAAAATGACCGGGTGCTGGGCGAGCAAAAAGAGCATAGTTTTGACCATCACGTTCAAAGGGTACACCTACATAACGAGGTTCTTTTTCATCTTTAGTATTAAACAGTGAGAGATTAAAACTAGGCACTTCGGTATTGGTAGTCGGTATAGCTGCAGGATGATAGATTTGACCATTTAATACTTCTTGCTTGATTGTTTCTGGAATATTCCATTGATTCAAAGGATCTGCTGGAAGCTTTGGCTTGGGTTTGCTCGAATGATCCGATGTATCTGTATCTGTTGTTGAATCCGGAGGCGTCGGAGGCACAGGAGGTGGAGAAAGACCAGGTGGACCTCCGGGGCCATCACCAATTGAACGGTAGGTTGTTCCATCTGCTCCTATAACGACAATCTGCATCTGTCCGCCTTGACTATCCAGATATTTCTGAATCATATTTTTGGGAATAGAAGATTGAATCTCAGCCATAGACTTGGCATCTGTCAAAATGCGATCTTCTACAAAGTTAACTTGTTGCCTTTGAAATACCCAATCTGACATCAGTAACGTAATCACAAAGCTAGCGACGACGACTGCGATAAAAGTAAGCACAAGTTGACTGTATATGTTTTTCAAACTTATTTCACCTCAATCCGGTAACCAATGCCCCTAATCGTCTGGATCGCAAATCCATTTGCTTCTGTAAAACGATCACGTAGACGCTTGATATGCACATCGACCGTACGCTCATCCCCATCGTAATCATGTCCCCAGATCTTCTCGATCAATTGATCACGTGTAAAGATTTGCCCCGGGAATCCAGCAAGTGTATACAATAGATCAAATTCTTTGGCAGGTAACGCTTGTAGACTGCCATTCGTATCAGCTTCTTTGGTCGAAGCATCCAGTCTTACATTGCCGATAGAAAGGGATTCTCCTGAAAAAATACGATAGCGTCGTAATAACGCTTTGACACGCATCACCAATTCTTCTGCGACAAAAGGCTTCGCTAAATAATCGTCTGTTCCTAAGCGGAATCCCTTAATCTTATCTTCAGATTCCCCTTTAGCCGTGACCAGTAGAATCGGTACATCTCCATAATAACGACGAATATCTTGAGTCAGTTGCCACCCATCCATATGAGGCATCATCACATCGAGAATAATCAGATCCCATTTGCCATTGCTAAGCATATCGAATGCTTCTTTGCCGTCTCGTGCGGTATGCACACTATATCCTTCACGGCTTAAATACATATGAATTAATTCCAAAATGGAAGGATCATCATCAGCGATCAAAATACGTACCATATTGTAACGCTCCTTTAAATGTAATTAGAAATAGTATGCCAAGTGCTTAAACTATCATATCAGATCAATATGAAGAATAGATGAACAGCAAATCGTTCATCTATCGTCGATCTTACCATCAACGGAATTAGGATTATATCAACGAATTTGAAAAAAAATCCAAAAAGTAAGATTAATCTCTTCACAAAATGAACGATATGAACTAAAATGAACTTATATGAACGTAAAGTATAAAAAATTGCACTTATTGAGAGGATGACTATTAATGGAAAACCGCTATGTGTCTCACCCGAACGATGTGAAATCTTTTGATACCAATCGACTACGTGAAGAATTTTTGATCGAATCTTTATTTCAAACGGATGAACTTGTAACCGTTTACAGCCATGTGGATCGTTATATTGTAGGTTCGGCTGTTCCTGCGTCCAAAGAGATCAAATTAGAAGTAAATCTTAAAGATATTGGAACAGACTTTTTTTTAGAGCGTCGTGAGATTGGGATTATCAATATTGGAGCTCCCGGTAAAGTAACCGCAGATGGTCAGGAATATGAAGTAGCTGCTAAAGAATGTTTATATATTGGACTGGGTACCAAAGAAGTTACTTTTTCAGGTAGTGGTAGTGAACCTGCTAAATTTTACTTTGTATCCACACCAGCTCATCATCAATATCCAACCGTAAAATCAACGCAAGAAGATGCTACACCTAGTCATCTGGGAGATATCAAAACATCGAACGAGCGTACCATTTATAAATATATTCATCAAGGCGGTATCAAAAGCTGTCAGTTAGTGATGGGGATTACAGAACTTGCTCCCGGTAATATGTGGAATACAATGCCTTGTCATACTCATAACCGTCGTTCAGAAGTGTATCTGTATTTCAACTTGGATGAGAATGCGACTGTGTTCCACTTTATGGGCGAACCGCAAAATACCAAACACCTTGTTGTACGTGATGGACAAGTAGCGATTTCTCCAAGCTGGTCGATCCACAGTGGTGTCGGTACGAGCAATTATACATTCTGCTGGGCAATGGCTGGAGAAAATCAAACGTTCGATGATATGGACGCGGTTGCTATGAAAGATTTAAAATAAACCCAAAACCATTCCGGAATGATACTGGAAGGGACGGGGGAATTATGAGTGCATTAAAGCGTCATGAACGCATTATGGAAATATTAATATCTCATCAAGAAGTAACGGTTAGTCAATTGAGTGAGATGATGAATGTAACTGGTAAAACGATTCGTGAAGATTTAGCCAAGCTTGAAGATATGGGATTATTAACTCGTGTTCATGGCGGAGCGGTTCTGGCACAGAATGATCAATATGGTATTCTATCCGGTCAAGGGACGAATACTAAGCATATGCCTGAAAAAACAGAAATCGCAGAGCGAGCTCTTCGCTATATTCAACCGAACGATATTATTGCGTTAGATGGAGGCAGTACCACGCTTGAGATCGCCAAAAGACTGCCTTCTTTTCCATTAACCGTAGTCACTAATGATCTATTTATCTTAAGTGAACTGGCGAAGCGTGAACAAGTACGGTTGGTTGTACCGGGCGGAGAACGGACACGAAATATGTTGATCAGTTCGCAAGCGGTAGAGTATGTACGGGGGCTTAATATTCACAAAGCATTTGTATCATCGACAGCTCTTCATCCTGAATTTGGATTGTCGATCTATACCGGTGATCTGGTTCCTTTCAAAAAAGCATTGGTCGAAACAGCGCAACACGTCTATGGTGTGGTCGATCATCAAAAGTTCGGACAATTTGCATTGTGGACATTTGCGACTTGCCAACAGCTCGATATGATTATTACCGATAGCGGTTTGTCTACCGAGCAAGTAGCTCATTTCCAACAATCTAATATTCCACTGGATATCGCTTAAAGTAATTCGCTTGTGAAGAGAGGATGATTATATTCATGAATAGTTTTGATTTGACGGGTAAAGTAGCTCTAGTGACGGGATCAAGCGGGGGTCTAGGACAAGGAATGGCACTAGGGCTTGCTCAAGCAGGCGCAGATATTATCTCGGTCTCGTATTCGAGTAGTAAAGATACGGTTGATAAAGTACAAGCTTTAGGACGTGAAGCGCTTGAGATCGAAGCGGATCTAAGCAAGCATGATACGTTAGAAGATGTAGTCCATCAGGCGTTAGCTTTTAAAGGGAAAATCGATATTCTGGTTAACAACGCAGGGATTATCCGACGTGCTCCAGCGGTTGAACATCCGTGGAAAGATTTTGCAGATGTGATTGATATCAACTTGGAGACGGTGTTCTATCTATCTCAATTGGTTGGTCGCCATATGATTGAGCAAGGAAGCGGTAAAATTATCAGTGTAGCTTCGATGTTATCGTATCAAGGTGGTATTAATGTACCGGGTTATACCGCAAGTAAGCATGGTGTAGCAGGCATTACCAAAGCCTTAGCCAATGAATGGGCAAGCAAAGGGATTCAGATTAATGCGATTGCACCGGGCTATATGTTGACTGATAACACAGCACCGATTGTTGCTGATCCTGCACGATTCGATGCGATTACAGATCGTATACCAGCCGGTCGTTGGGGAACTGCCGCAGATATGCAAGGACCGGTCGTCTTTTTGGCATCCAAAGCGTCTGATTATCTGAACGGGCATGTTATTTGTGTAGATGGCGGATGGATGGCGCGTTAATTGGAACTTTATCATCATTAATTTCAGCAGAATGTAGATGCTAGAATGAACCCAAGAAAGGCAGTGTGATGATGAAACAAGGAGTACTTGCACATATCTATGGACAATTACCGCTCACCGAACTAGCTGCTAAAGTATCTGAAGGTGGATTCACTTCGGTTCAGTTAGCACTTGCCAAAGCGATCTCAGATATCGATACGTCTAATGGTCGATTAAGCCCGGGGCTTGCGAATCATATTGCTGAACAGTTTGATCGTCAGGGTGTACGGATTGCTGTACTGGGTTGTTATATTGATCCTGTTCATCCTGATCTTAGTGAACGTCGTCATGGCATCGAACGATTCAAAGAACATTTACGATATGCACGTGACTTTGGCTGTAGTATGGTCGCTACGGAAACAGGCGGATATACGACATATCAAGCATCCGAGCCAGAACGTTATGCTGAAGTGGGTTGGCGTGTTCTACAAGAAACCATGTCTGAACTAGCAGAAGAAGCAGATAAATGGGGCGTACATATGGCAATAGAACCTGTTGCTGATCATACGCTTCACTCGACTGAGCTAATGACTCAATTAATAGAAGATATTCCTACAACAGCGATTGGAATGCTTTTTGATCCTTGTAATATGATGAAAATAGAGCATCTGGAGAATCAAGAAGCATTTTTACGAGATACATTTGAACAATTAGCAGATCGTATGTTGTTAATCCATGCGAAAGATTTTGATTTTGCACCAGATGGTAGTAAGCCTTATCGTACAGCAGGCACCGGTATACTGGATTATCCGTTATTTTTCCGCTTGCTCAAGCAGTATAAGCCACATATCGATATTTCACTGGAAGGTGTACCGTTAGAAGACCTTCCACAAGCTTCATTATATATGCGTCAAATCTGGCAAAACGTACAATCTTAATAGGTGATCGACTACCATTTTTCGATTTCCTCCTCTGAAAGAACAGCCGTATATCAAGGGCTGTTCTTTTTGTATAAATGTAAAATAAATGGCGAAAATCTATTGAGTTAATAGACTTGTCTAGCTAATGTCTGGTTAAACGCTTCCTGCAATAATAAGGTTTCTGCTTTCTGATTGACTGCATGATCGCCAAGTATAGCATCCATAATAAAAGCATCATTTAGCATCTGCTGGTACAAGGAAATAATTTGGCTATCTGACCATTCTGTTAATATCTTTGTTTCGGCTGGAATAATCGGAATATGAGCTTGTTCAACCAAACGAAGATTTTGTTTGATTGCTGTAGCTATCTGGAGTAATGTCTGTTCATTTCTTGCAGTGTCGATATCTACGATTCCATCCTTGGTGTAGAAATGCTTATTAGCAATAGCTATGGCAGTATGCGAAATATGGAAAGCTTGAATATTTGACTGGATATCGTAATGTAAATCTACTAATTTGAAAAGTTGAGCAAGCTGGGTTACTCTTTCAGTTTGTGTTCCATCTATTTCACCAAAAATAGTTCCTTGATGCTTTTCAGTGCTAAATTGGGCATATAAAACACCATTTTTGAGATCTCCGCCTGCACCCGGGAACCCCGGCAGTAATCGATCACCAACAAGATCAAGCCACGCATCATATCCAACAGTGTTAGTCAGGGTAACAATAGTTTGGCTCTGGTTGTTTTTAAGCACAGCAAGAGCAGACTCGGCTTGATCATAACGTACAGGAACAAGGATAAAATCATAAATATCATCGTCAGCAAGCTGTTCAATCGTTGGGATAGAAATGTGCTTGATCGTTCCGCTGTCATTGTATCGCAAGCCATGGTGTTGTAAATCTTTTAACCTTTCGCCTCTGGCTAATACAGTAACATCTACTCCATACTGAGCCAATCGAAGTGCATATATACTGCCAACCACGCCAGCGCCAAATATCAAGATTCTATCTTTAGCTATATTCAATTACATTCTCCCTCTCTGCAAATCATAGTTACAGATTGCTCATGCCATATCTGTCTGATAAAATAATAGTGTTGTCTAATGATGATTTCAATCGACAGATGCAGTGAAAAGTTGTATAAACAACATATTCTGAAGTCTGATGTCTAAGAAGGTGTTCATGATATGGAAAAACAACAAGATCCGAGAGTTTTGCGTACAAGACAGTTAATTCGAGAGTCTTTCATAGAGTTGTTGCAGAGTATTCAATTTGAGTCGATAACGATAAAAGATATTGCTCAAAAAGCTACGATTAATCGTGCTACATTCTATACTCATTATGAAGATAAATATGCACTACTGGATGAGGTTATAGAGCAAGCTTTCAAAGAGATGATTCCTGAACAGGTAATACATGCAGAGGCATTGACAGAAGAAATAGGAGACCAGATCATCTTGCTTACTTATCGTTACATTGTAGATTTTCATCAGACATGCAGGCTGGATTCCAAATCAATTGCTACTCTAGTAGATAGCCAAATCAAAGGTATGCTACAAAAAACAATTGAAGATATATTATCAAAAGAAAAGGAAAATCATCAGTATATAGAGATTCTAGCAGCGATCACAAGTTCAGCAATTTATAGTGCTACTTATCAATGGTTTAGGTTGGAGAAGAATAGCCATGCCGACTTATTGTTAGATATTGTTCGCCCTTATATTATGAGAGGGTTATCTAAACAGTTATAGAGATCTTATTTACCATCTTTAAATATATTTTGAAGAACAGCCTTGATCCTAAGGCTGTTTTTTTTGTAGAATGTGGCAAAATATTAAATGATTGCTATCGTCATAGATAAGCTTCATACTTTAAGTTCATGTTTAATTCTTCTTAACAGCTATATGAAGAAGCAGATAGGAATACCAAGAAGGAGGATATCATGACTCAATTACTACATCATCGCAATCGGAAAGTAGCATTGATTACTGGAGCAGGGATCGGGCTTGGACGAGGCATTGCCAAAGTACTTGCTCATAAAGGATATCGCATTGCACTTACCTATCATTCAGACTCGGATGATATTGATAACGTTACTCAAGAATTATCCCATATTTATGGAGCACAGCCATTTGCCATTCAGACCGATCTGACTCAACCGGATCAGCCGGAATCGATTGTGAAGCAGACGTTAGAGCATTTCGGACGTATTGATCTACTGGTGAACAATGCAGGTGGAGGGATCGGTTCAGCCTTGCTTGATTTGGAAATGAAGAATCTGGATCACTCGATTCATCTGAATTATCGTGCACCGATACTGGCTTCCAAATTTGCAGCTCAAGCGATGATTGATCAAGAAATTGCAGGCAATATTATCTTTATTACTTCTTCTCGTGCTGAACGGGCTTACCCTACAGATAGTATCTACGGAGGGATGAAAGCAGCTCTTATTCGCTCAGCCTCTTCATTTGCGCTTGAATTTGCTCCTTATGGGATACGAGTGAATTGTGTAGGCCCGGGGGCTACGGTCAATCGACTGGAACAAGATGCGATTAAAGAACCTCTAGGTCGCAAAATTCCACTGGGTCGTATGGGAACACCAGCTGATATTGGCGAAGCCGTAGCATGGTTATCTTCAGAAGAAGCTTCTTATATCACAGGTATTAATTTGCGTGTAGATGGCGGTCTGATTTTGCCCGGTATGCCTGAAGATATGTCTCCAGAAGCAGGCTATGGCTGGGGAACGATTCATCACCATTTAGATAAAGATTAATCCTCATTTTATAGGTGTAATACACGAAGCTTGCAGACTTCTATTGTTGAAGTATGCAGGCTTTTTATTATATTTTTGTTATAAATGAAAGTATCCTTCATGAAAACTTCATTTGACTATAAGCTCCATTTTCCTCATAATTGGTAGTAGTTTAGAATGATTATAAATTGCATGCAATTAATTGTAAAAATTATCTATAATGTCTTATTTTATTATCATATACTCAATCATTTGAGTGTGGAGATCATACTCATCTTAAAATATGGAGGAATTCAATATGTATAAATCAATTATTGTTGGAACAGGTCCTGCTGGACTTACAGCCGCTATCTATCTTGCTCGTGCTAATCTTAGCCCACTCATTATCGAAGGACCACAACCGGGTGGACAATTAACAACGACTACAGAAGTTGAAAATTTCCCGGGCTTCCCTGATGGAATTATGGGTCCTGAATTGATGGACAACATGCGCAAACAAGCAGAGCGTTTTGGAGCAGAGTTCCGTACTGGTTGGGTCAATAGTGTAGATTTGGCAGATCGTCCGTTCAAATTGCAAGTCGAAGGCATGGGCGAATTGGTGACGGAGACATTGATCATTTCTACAGGAGCTACTGCTAAATATTTGGGTATTCCAAATGAACAAGATAATATCGGACGTGGTGTAAGTACTTGCGCAACGTGTGATGGATTCTTTTTCCGTGGTAAAGAAATCGTAGTTGTCGGTGGAGGAGACTCTGCTCTAGAAGAAGCTAGTTTCTTAACTCGTTTTGCTTCTAAAGTAACACTGGTTCACCGTCGCGAAGAATTGCGTGCTTCCAAAATCATGCAAGATCGTGCTCGTTCTAATGACAAAATCGAATGGGCTTTGAACCAAAACCCACTTGAAGTCGTTGCTGGCGATAGCGGTGTAACAGGACTTAAAGTGATGAACAACAACACAGGACAAGAAGAAATCATTCCTGCACATGGCGTGTTCGTAGCGATTGGTCACCATCCGAATACAGGTTTCTTAAATAATCAATTGACGACAGATGCCAATGGTTATATCGTATCGAATCCAGGTACTTCAGAAACGAATATTCCAGGCGTGTTCGCTTGTGGTGATGTGCAAGATACTCGTTACCGCCAAGCGATTACAGCAGCAGGTAGTGGATGTATGGCTGCAATGGACTGTGAGAAATTTATTGAAGCTTTGGAACATCAAGAAGTCGTTATGGGTTAATATCTACACTAACTTCACATATATAACGTATACAGATAGCAGAATCGCTTCATGTTCTGCTATCTACATAATCTAATTTAATCAAAGGAGTGTTACATTATTATGGAAAAAGCGATCGTTTATACAAGTACAAACTGCCCACATTGCAAGCAGGTGAAAAGTTTTTTGAATGATAAAGGTATTGAGTTCGAAGAGCGTAATATCGAATTGGAAGAAAAATATGCAGAAGAAGCTTGGAACATGGGTGTACGCGCAGTTCCAGTCACATTGATCGGCGAATACAAAATCATGGGTATGAATATGACTCAATTCAACAAAGCTTTAGCAGAAGCATAAAATAAGCAAAAAAATAAACGGTAGCCCGGATAAAGGGTTGCCGTTTTTTTGATGTTGACTGCAACAATAATAACAAAGGAAAGATATCATACTGTGCAAAAAATGAGCTCTAGTTGCTTGAGCAGATATCACGTTTTTTTATTCAAGTTTTTTTCATTCAAGTACTAAGGTGGTATCTAAAACAAAAACTGGGTCACCGCACGAAAAATCATAAAGAATCCAAAACCGGCAATCAAAAAGGAAACGCCCTGTTTGCGTCTTGCTTGTGAGAAGTTAAACACACTCAGGCTGACTAATGGCACGATAATAAAAGAAAATAAAAACAACATTACGTAAAAAGGCAGCGAAATGTCGGCAGTTCCCAACAGATTCATGGTAGCTCTCTCCGTTTCACATTCGTTCGTGTTGCATAACACATAACGAAATTATAGACCGAAAGAGCAACTGATTTTACACTAAAATAAGGCAAATTTACGTCAAATTTAAGATAAATAATTCACAATTGATACCAAAATTAATCAAAAATGTGTCTGACCTCTATTAAATCGATACTTTGACCCGACCTAGAAATTGCGAAACTGCCATATACGCTGTACCAATTACAGTCGATTGATCGCCTAATTCAGAATATTGAATCATTAATTTTTGTCGGTGATACGGCAAGGTGCGTCTGGATACTACTTCTTGTAGGTAAGGATCGATCCAAGGTTCTGCTTGTCTCATATGTCCACCGATAATGACTAATTCAGGATTGAACCCATTGACCAGATTCGTTATCCCGATACCAAGATACTCCCCTATTTTCTGAAATAAATCTCGGGCTTCCGGTTCATCGAATTCAGCACGTCTGACCCAATCGGCTGTCGTACTACCCGGAATCGGTTCTTTGATCGAATGATCATAAGCAAGCTCAGAAGCATACAACTCCCAACATCCCTGACTACCGCAAGAGCAGGGAAGACCGTAAGATTCCACAGACATATGCCCTGTTTCCCCAGCATAACCGCGCGAGCCTTTGTACAATTCGCCTTCAATAATAATTCCTGATCCTATTCCTGTGCCTACACTGACATAGACCAGATGTTGTGCTTGTCTACCTGCGCCAAACTGTAATTCCCCGAGTGCCCCCGCATTCGCTTCATTATCGACAATCACCGGAATCTGAAAAAGATGTTCTAATTGCTCCCGCAAAGCCACACCTTCCCATCCTAGATTGGGCGCAAATAATACATTTCCCTGTTCATCCACCATACCCGGTACGCCTACACCCATACCTACAATTCCGTGGATCGAATCAGGCAGATGCTGCAATAATATATTTACCTCTGCTTGTAATTGCGCAATCACATCTGAGACTTGATGACTGACTAGAGAGGCTGTCGATTTGGCAATAATTTCACCTTCCAGATTAGTCAAAATCAATATAAGTTCATTCACTGTAATCTCGACGCCTGCGGCATAGCCTGCATTTTTATTAAATAGTAAAATGAGTGGCTTGCGTCCGCCACTGGATTGTCCTTGACCGGATTCTAGCACCAGTTGATCATCGATTAGCTCCTGCACTAGATTGGAAACGGTCGCTTTGTTAAGACCTGTAGATTGCGATACTTGGGTACGTGAGAGTGGAGCATATTGGCGAATATTATCGAGCACGAGCGATTTATTTATTTTTTTGACCAGTGCTTGATCACCTGTGATTTTCATGGTTTTCTTCCTTTCAGATGACTATTCACTAACTTTGTTTAACCGATAGACAAAGTATATCATATATGTTAGGATAGCGATGTAAACGATTTCTTTTTGGTCATAATAGTAATATGGTTCTGCCCAATGATTGTTAGATGATCTACTTTAGGCGCACCTTCTCTGCTTGTTAAGCCGCTCTAAAAGAGATTTTTGTAACAATCTCCATACGAATGATAAGAGGAGGATTTTATTGATGGCTTACTTTGCAAATATTGAGAAAATTACTTACGAAGGTGTTCAATCCAAAAATCCATATGCTTTTAAATTTTATAACCCGACTCAAGTGATCGCTGGTAAAACGATGGAAGAACATTTGCGCTTTGGTATGGCTTACTGGCATACGATGGTTGCAGGTGGAGCTGATCCGTTTGGTGTGAATACAGCAGTGCGTCCTTGGGATTCGTATACAGGTCTTGATCTTGCCAAAGCTCGTGCAGAAGCTCTATTTGAATTGATGGATAAGCTAGATATGCCTTACTTCTGCTTCCATGATGTGGATATCGCTCCTGAAGGAGATAGCTTGCGAGAATTTTACAGCAATATTGATACGATTGTCGACCTTTTAGAAGGATATATGAAGCAATCCGGTAAAAAATTGCTTTGGAATACCGCAAATATGTTCAGTAACCCGCGCTTTATGCATGGTGCGGCTTCGACAAGTAATGCAGATGTGTACGCTCATGCCGCTGCTCAGATCAAAAAAGGTCTTGAAGTGGGTAAACGTCTAGGAGCAGAAAACTATGTGTTCTGGGGCGGTCGTGAAGGCTATGAGACGCTATTGAATACAGATTATGCACTGGAACAAGATAATATTTCGCGTATGTTCCATATGGCGATCGATTATGCCAAAGAAATTCAATTTGATGCACAGTTTTTGATCGAACCCAAACCAAAAGAGCCAACCAAACATCAATATGATTATGATGCGGCAACCACGATTGCTTTCTTGCAAAAAAATGGTCTGGATAAAGATTTCAAATTGAACTTGGAAGCGAATCATGCGACACTTGCCGGTCATAATTTCCAGCATGAATTACGGATAGCGCGTACTAACGGTATGTTGGGATCACTGGATGCTAATCAGGGTGATCTATTGATCGGATGGGATACGGATGAATTCCCGGTTGATCTATATGCGGCAACGTTAACGATGTATGAAGTGTTGCAAAATGGAGGTCTAGGCAAAGGCGGGGTTAACTTTGATGCCAAAGTCCGTCGTCCTTCCTTTGAGCCAGAAGATCTATTCTTAGCTCATATCGCAGGGATGGATACGTTTGCCAAAGGTCTAACTACAGCAGCACGTCTGATCGAAGATCGTGTGTTCGAGGACTTTATCGACAAACGGTATAGCAGTTTCCAAGAAGGTATTGGAGCAGATGTATTAAGTGGTAAAGCCACATTATCTTCCCTTGCAGAATATGCGCTGAATAATGAAAGTCCTCGTGCTAATGAATCAGGGCGCGAAGAGTATTTGAAATCTATTCTTAATCAGTATTTGGTGACGGAATAACGGAGACACTTTAAGGATTAGTTTGTGAAAATAGTGGGTGCAGTGTGCTGGATTTAAGGCGCTGCGAGAATTTATTCTTCTTGTCGTCGCTGGTAAGGTTGGATATCTTGGTTAGACTGCTAGGCAGTCGATATCCAACCTTAAAGGCGAGCGCTTCGCTCTTTCAGAAGAATAGATTCTCTTCGCTTGAGCGTGTGGTGTCTGCAGATTAAGATATAAGATTAGAGCAAAAGATAAGGTCAAAGGCATGTCTCCCTTATTCCCTTGTGGGGAGGGAGGCATTTTTGATGAGGTGAGCATTTTGGGAAAATGCTTTTGGTTTTTTGGATCGATATAAGATAAACGTACAAGGAGGGGTAAAGATGAGTTATGTGATTGGGGTCGATTTGGGGACGAGTGCGGTAAAAACGGTGTTGGTGGATAAGCAGGGGAATATTGCTTATGAGACATCTGAATCGTATCCGTTATCTCAGCCCAAAGCAGGGTATAGTGAACAAAGCCCAGAAGATTGGGTTAAAGGGACGCTAACGTCGTTACGTCGGTTAGTCGAAATTTCAGGGATATCGCCTGATGAGATTGAAGGGTTAAGCTTTTCGGGGCAAATGCACGGGTTGGTGTTGTTGGATGAAGATCATCAAGTCATTCGTCCAGCGATCTTGTGGAATGATACCCGTACTAGTAAGCAGTGTCGCCGGATAGAAGAGACGCTAGGCGATGAATTATTGCAGATTGCTCGTAATCGCGCGTTAGAAGGGTTTACTTTGCCCAAAATCTTATGGGTACAGGAAAATGAGCCAGAGCATATGGAAATGGCACGTTTATTTTTGCTTCCCAAAGATTATGTACGTTATCAATTGACTGGCGATCTGGCGATGGATTATTCAGATGCGGCAGGTACATTGTTGTTAGATGTAACAGGGAAAAAATGGAGTGAGAAGATTGCTTCTGCTTTCCATTTACCTATGTCATTGTGTCCGCGTCTGATTGAATCATTTGAAGATGTTGGTGCATTGTTGCCTGAAGTGGCAGAACAGACAGGGCTTAGTGTAAATACACGCGTCTATGGTGGTGGAGCAGATAATGCTTGCGGGGCAATCGGCGCAGGGATTCTAAGCGAAGGACAGACGATGTGCAGTATCGGTACATCAGGAGTCGTGTTGTCTTATGAAGAACGTAAAGATTTGGATTTTGCAGGTAAAGTCCACTTCTTCAATCATAGTGAACAAGATGCTTTTTATATTATGGGGGTAACACTTGCGGCGGGTTATAGCTTGGAGTGGTTCCGAAGTGCATTTGGCAAAGACCTTTCATTTGATCAGTTATTGCAGGGGATCAATAATGTAAATGCAGGGGCAGAAGGATTGTTATTCACCCCTTATATTGTTGGGGAGCGTACTCCTCATCCAGATGCTGATATTCGGGGAAGCTTTATTGGGATTGATGCCGTGCACAAATTACCGCACTTTGCGCGGGCTGTATTAGAAGGCATTACATTTTCACTACGTGAATCGATTGATATTTTACGTGAATCAGGTAAAACCATTACTTCTGTTGTCTCGATCGGTGGTGGAGCAAAGAATGAGACATGGCTACAAATGCAAGCAGATATCTTTAATGCCGAAATTGTTCGTTTAGAAAATGAGCAAGGGCCAGCGATGGGAGCGGCTATGCTGGCGGCTTATGGCAGTGGATGGTTCTCATCTTTGCAGGAGTGTGCCGCAGCTTTCTTACGTCCGGCGAAGTCATACCAACCTGATCCAGAACGAGCTGAAAAGTATGATCAGTTATTTTCCATTTATCAGGATATTTATGGACAAACAGCCGAGTTGAATAAACGTTTGGCGGCTTTTCGAGGGTAAATAATATTTAATTTATAATTGAATAAAATGTAATTTTGTGGTATTTTTGGGATGATAAATTATGAAGGAGGGGTTATTTTGATTAAAGCTACTAAAATAAAAATGAAAAATGGAAAACATGATTCGAATATTTTAACAGAAATTGATTCGATTTACTTAGAAGGTGTCAGCGAAAATGGATTTTATACAAAAGAAGCTGTTCATGATTTTTTGTCGAATGATCCAAATACTGAAATTAAAGTAAATATTTCGCCTTATCCTAAACTTATCCCAGTAAAAAATAATAATGAAAAATACGTACGTTCAGAAAGTAATGATACAACGAAAGATAATCTTTTAAATTTACCGCGTGAATAACATAGACTTTAATTTAAAGCCAAAAATGACTTCTTTATTATAAAGAAGTCATTTTTAATAGAAATTTTAATAAATTAAAAAGTGTTTCTTTGAAGTTGAATTTAGTAGATATACATATTCATGATATAATATATGTAATAATATATATAATACAATGAGAGTCAAAAGAATATTTTTTGGTATATACTTCAAATATAAGATATATGATTTTTACATTAAAAGAGGAGGAACCTTAATGGATAAACGGTACTGGTTGATTGGTGGGGTAAGTGGTGCAGTATTAGCACTTGCTGGAACAAGAATGGTATGGAATACAGCGGTTAAAGCGCAAACACCGAAACGTATTCCAGTCGAGCGCAAACCTGCTATGCCTTATCAAGATATTGAATTCGTCAGTGAAGGACTGAATATTCAAGGGTGGTTTATTCCTTCTATGGTTAAAGAAGATAAAGTAAACCCGGCAGATACAGCAAATCAACAACATCAAAATCATAGCGAAGCTAGCCCTACATCTTCGCCACTGATGATTATTGCTCATGGGTGGGGTTCCAATCGTTCGCGTGTCCTTCGTTATATTGAACCGTTATGGCAAGCAGGCTATGCGATCTTAATGTATGATGCGCGTAGCCACGGGCATAGTGATCCGATTGAAGCTCCTTCTGCGTATACATTTCGTGATGATATATTGTCAGCGCTGGATTATGCGCTTACGCTCCCTGAGATTGATCCGGAGCGGATCGGCGTGTTGGGGCATTCGATGGGGGGACTCGGTACGATTTTGTCGCTTCCATATGGATTACCTGTACGAGCGGTAATTACAGATTCGATGCCAGCTCAATTTGAAAGTGTATTGGAAGCTGAATTTAAGCGACGGGGTCTACCACTATTTCCAATGGCGAATATTATTCCAAGAATCTGGTTCTACCGTTCTCATATTTCGCTCAAAGAATACCAACAGAAAAATACAGTATTCTCGATCAATGCCGCACGCAAAGAAGCTGATTTGCCGATTCTTATGATCCATTCTCGCGGGGATCGCTTTATTCCGCCAACAGAACTGGAATTTGTGATGGGACAAGTCACCCCACCGATAGAGACTTTATTTGTAGATACAAACGGACACAGTTCTTCGCAAAAAGATCCGCATTTCTGGGCAAAAGTGCTTCCATTTTTAGATGAACATGTGAAGCATGCCGAGCCTAGAGTCAAAGCGTTAACGCCAACTTTGGCAATCAGCAAGACTTCGACAAGAAAAGTAAATGTACGTGCATGGAAAACACCTATAAGTTGGCTCAAATCTGTAAACGAAAAGGCTTCTACAACCGATAATTAAGATAAGGATTATAGAGTAACGTTATGGGTTAGTAATATAAAAATGGATACATATATTTTTTATATATGCGGTTGTGTACAATCCAGTTTATAACTACTATAATTAAGGTTATAGAATATGATCCAAGCTGATATCATCGATACATCATTTAGAAGATGATTAGGCTTGTTATTGCTAAGTTGCTCACTCACTATTATTGGTTTCACCCATTACCCATACGATGAAGGGCGGTTACGTCTGCATGAATAGATCAAGTCAACTTTGGGTGAAGACCCTTTTAGCAGGAACGTTAGTATTCTCTGCTGTTCCAGCTATTTCGTTTAGCAGTAATACGGCGTATGCAGCTACTTCACAGATTACGGTGAATAGTACGTCAGATATCGTTGATCAATTGTACAAAGGATTAATGAACCGTGATGCACAGGTGACTTTTACGTACAAAGGAAGTACAGCTAAGTTGAAATCTATGTTACAAGACTCATTTGAGACAGCGTTAGAAAAAGATCCGTACACGATGTACATCTTAGACAGTTATGGTCTTACATGGCGTAGTAATGCATATTCAGCGTTAGTGACTGTAGATATGAAGTACCGTGAGACTGTCACTCAGACCAAATATGTGAATGACAAAGTCGTTCAGACCGTAGCACAGATTATTACGCCAGGCATGAATGATCACCAGAAAGTTAAAGCTATTCATGATTGGGTCGTACGACATTTGAAATATGATGAAACGTATACTCGTTATACAGCCTATGAAGCATTATATGACGGTACAGCCGTATGTCAGGGTTATGCATTACTCAGTTACGCATTGCTCAAACAAGCAGGTGTAGAAAATAAAATTGTTGAAGGTACAGCAGGCGGAGAACTTCATGCTTGGAACCTTGTCAATATTGACGGTAACTGGTATCACATGGATACAACATGGGATGATCCATTGCCCGATCAAGGTGATGGAGTAGATACCAATTACTATCTACGTACAGATGCTCAGATGAAACAAGATCATAACTGGACCAAAACATATCCTGCGGCAACTGTTGCCTACAAAGATACGTTGAACACATTGATTGCATCCGGTGGGGATACTTCAGGATTTTACAAGCAATTGGAGCAAAACTTGAATTATGCTGTAGATAATTCACCAGCAGCTGTGAATTCAGCAGTAGACCTTAAAGAGCAAGTGAAAAATGCTAAAGCAAGCGGACAATCGTCATTGGTGTTTCGTTACAATGGCAATATAACTAGTTTGAAAAGCGATCTAAGTCGCCTATCTGCTGTAGGAATCAAGTCTATCTCGTACACGGTACAATCGCTAGGTAGTTCAAATGATCTTAAAGTAAATTTATCTTGGAAATAAAAATATAAACACAAGCAAGGATCGGAGCAAGTAACCGATCCTTTTTTTGTATGATTTATAAGGTTAGATAGCAAGGAGCATACTAGGTATAGAAAGCACTCCATTTCTAGAAAAATAAGGGACGGTATCCGATATAAAAAGCTAAATGTTAATTCGGTATTGTTATACTTTGTAGAATGTCTATAAAATTTGAACAATGAATATACTTTTTGAGTCCTATATTCTTTTGTTTATTTATTAATATAAAAGCTATTTAATTAACAAATACATTAACTAAATATACATAAAAATACAAATAAATGGATAGGTTTAAAGTTGCTTTAATATTATATTGTACATAATTGAAAGCGCTTTATAATTAAAGATAGGCGTTGAGCGATACGTATGTAGCGTTTAGCGGACTTCGGAAGCAGGAGGCGAACATCATTAATATGAAGCTGAAAAGCAAATTAGTTCTAATGTTGACCTTAACAGCACTTCTTTTTTCTTTTGTACCAAATGGTAAAATTTTTGCAGCACCGTGGGCATTATCTGGTGATGTAGGCGTACATGATCCATCGCTGATTAAAGAAGGAAATGGTTGGTACACCTTTTCGACTGGAAAAGGTATTCAAGTGTTGAAATCCGATAACGGTACGAACTGGTATCGTGTTCCTCAAGTATTCTTATCTCCTCCAGCTTGGTGGAAAACATACGTACCTAAGCAAGCAGCAAATGATGTCTGGGCTCCAGACGTAAAAACATATAACGGTCGCACATGGTTGTACTATTCGATTTCGTCATTTGGTTCGAATACATCTGCAATTGGACTTGCTTCGGCTAGCAGTATTGGTGCAGGTAGCTGGCGTGATGATGGTCTGGTGTTACGCACGACTGAAGGTTCTAATGATTACAATGCCATTGATCCTGAATTGGTTATTGATGCTTCTGGTAATCCTTGGTTAGCTTTCGGTTCATTCTGGAGTGGTCTTAAATTAACCAAGCTCGACAAAAATACGATGAAACCAACAGGTAGCATCACTTCGATTGCGGCACGTCCTAACAATGGTGGGGCTATCGAAGCGCCATCGATCACGTACCGTAATGGATACTACTATTTGTTCGCTTCTATCGACAACTGCTGTAAAGGTGTAAACAGTACGTACAAAATCGTCTATGGACGTTCCGCCAATATTACAGGGCCTTATGTTGATAAAAATGGTGTGAATATGCTTAATGGTGGTGGTACAATTCTAGATAGTGGTAATGCTCAATGGAAAGGTCCAGGCGGTGAAGACATCGTCGGTAACAATATTATTGCTCGTCATGCTTATGATGCCAATGATAATGGTGCACCGAAGCTGTTAATCAGTGATCTTAATTGGGATTCCAGCGGTTGGCCTACGTATTAACTTTATGATTTAAACGTAAAATAAAAGAACAGATCACGTTATCATATCAAAATAGGTGAAACCAATAACGTAATTGTAAATGATGTCATGCGATGGTTCTGAACATACACTAGTTTAAAAAAGAATTTCAGAAGCACACATTAAAAAAACACCTTCCTACTTCTCTAGCGATTTTGTCATTAGAGAGTGGAAGGTGTTTTTTTATTCAATCACAGTATATGCGATAAGATTACTTTTTATCTAAATGAGGCCCACTATTCAGGTCACATTCGGTTAAAGGCACCACTTTTGTTTTTTTGATTAACTTATATCCAAGCCATAAGATCAAGAACAATGGAACACTAATATAAGAAGCAAAAATAGATTTCCAGTCAATCGCTTCTGGTGTAATATACGCCAGACTTTGACCGAGAATAACAATCGCACATAAGATAAATGCAAATAACGGACCGAACGGGAACCATTTTGCTTTGAAAGGTAAATCATCCATACTTTTACCTTGAGCGTAAAAAGCACGGCGGAAGCGATAATGACTGATTGCAATGCCAAGCCATGTAATAAAGCCACACATCCCTGAAGCATTGAGTAACCATTGATACACAATACCATCACCGAACAACGAAGCTAGAAATGCCAGCATACCTACAGCAGTCGTTAACAACAACGCATTTTGCGGAATTCCACGACGATTCAATTGACCGAACATTCGTGGTGCTTTGCCTTCTTTAGCCAGAGCATATAATACACGAGTTGAAGCATACATACCTGAATTACCTGCGGATAGAACCGAAGATAGAATAACAGCATTCATGACTGCTGCGGCAAAAGCCAAACCTGCTTTTTCAAAAACAAGTGTAAACGGACTCACTCCGATATCGGTTAAATCACCATTCAATAAAGAAGGTGTTGTATATGGAATAATTAATCCAATCACTAGAATCGCTAAAATATAGAAGATCAGAATACGCCAGAATACCTGACGAATCGCTTTTGGTACATGTTCGCGTGGATTTTCACTTTCACCCGCCGCAACTCCGATTAACTCTGTCCCTTGAAAAGAGAACCCTGCCGCCATAAATACACCGATAAAGGCTAACAATCCTCCATTAAAAGGGGCATCGCCCATCGTAAAGTTACTGAATCCTACAGCTTTGCCACCTAGAATCCCGAAGATCATCAACACACCGACCACAAGAAACAGAATAACAACGACAATCTTAATCATCGCAAACCAGTATTCTGATTCTCCATACCCTTTGACTGATAAAATATTAAGCAAAAAGATGACAGCTAGAAATAATAGACTCCAGATAAAAGAAGAACTCTCCGGAAACCAATACTTGATAATAATTGTTGCCGCAGATAATTCCGCTGCAATCGTGACCGCCCAGTTGTACCAGAAATTCCAACCCATGGCGAATCCAAATGCAGGATCGACATAACGAGCGGCATACGTATTGAATGAACCCGATTCAGGACGATAGGTTGCCATTTCACCGAGACTGGTCATTAAGAAATACACCATAATTCCGACACAAGCATAAGCGAGTAGTGCGCCGCCCGGTCCTGCTTGAGCGACGGCGCCACCACTGGCGAGAAATAGACCGGTACCGATCGAACCGCCCAAAGCGATCATCGTCATATGTCTTGCACGTAGACCTGCTTTGAGTTCACGCGGTGGTGAGGATGGAGAAGATGAAGATGCCATAATAGTTAGATACACTCCTTACTGAATTAAGCATGTCAACGCATGCTGAGAATAGATAAAGGAAGCAGACAAACGCAAGAACACAACAAAAAAGACCACGTATATATACGTGATCCTTTAATTATGATCCGCACCATACTTTTCCTTTGTAAAGATAGCTCAACACAGGACACATCCGAAGATGGTTCACTGTGACAGTCCTGTTCCTTTCGGACACAGTCCCAGCATAAGTAACAGAAGAGCGTTACGTATACTTCGGCAACGATACCTTTTTATTTGGGATCAACAGCGGCTCTAACGCTTTCTCCAAATAGACTCATTATAGTTGCGACCTCTACCTCATCGGATATTGTGTGATGAGGCAATTATTATGCAATTAGTGTCATTAATAAGATGACTGTTTTCCAGTATACGTCTAGTCTTTGTTTTTGACAACCACTTATATCATGAAGCTCTTATGAAGAACGAGTAATCACAATAATCATCCGTTATCTTTGGCACGACTTTTCGCCATTTGTTGCCAGATCGTACCTGCGGCTTGTTCACCTGACTCTATCCGTTCAAGCGCCATTTTGGCTTGTAGACTCACTTCAAATTCAGGATCTTCTACAGCTAATTCTAATTCATCACGTGCTTCTTCAGTGCCTACTTCATACAAGAAGCGTGCAGCACGCCAGCGTACTAATTTGCTGCTATCTTTCAGTGTAGTGAGCATGGCTGGAGTAGCTGCTGGATCACCAATATCAGATAAAGTATCCCCAGCTGTACGACGAACTGCCGCCGATTTATCTTGTAGTGCTTTGTATAGTAACTCCATTGCTTCAGGTGTTTTGAGATCTCCGAGATAGACCACGGCTAGACGACGCAATTGCATTTTCTCATCGAATAACGCTTTTTCAATCAAGGGTAGGCTATGCTCGTCTGGTTGCAACAGATCAAAAGCCGCATAACGAACACGCCAGTCTGGATCTTCAAGAGCTACAGCGATATCGTCTGCTTTCATTTCACGACGTTGTTCTACAAATTCTTCCTGACTGGCTCCATGAGAGATCGCTTGTTCAATAATTTTTTTCAATCGATCTTCTGGAAAAGCCGCTTCGATTTCTTGTTCAACTTCACGCGCAATATCAGCAAGTTCACCATAGCGCACACCATAGTCGGTTAATTTGCGTTCTTTGATCATTGTCGCTACAGCCACTTCGGTAACTGCTTGAACAAATCGATCGGCTAGACCAATACGTTCTTCTTTGGTTCCCGATTTCACTCGAATCTGCATCGGAATCCCACGGAAAAATTGTACAAATACTTCTGCTTCTCCAAAGTGCTCACCGGAAAGATCTGTCGGCACTTCGAATTTATTTTCAATTCCTTCTTGCCCCATCTGTGCTTGGACTTCATTTAGAATATCAGACCAATCTGCACTTGCTTTGCGATCTAGAGCAACGAAATCAGCAGTATGGAATACACTTTTGACCCCTGCAATATGAAGCATTTGCTGAATAAATAAAGGCGCAGAGCGTTCATTAGTTAATGTATATGTTTTACGGATACCATGAGGTAATTGCTCATCCAGATGCAACATCATCGTATTCGGACTTGGCGTAGGTTCAATCGAAGTGATTTTCATAATACTGTAGATACCCTCCTTAGGAATCAAATGACATCAAGTAGCGTGCCATTTGTTTTAAATTTAATATAATACCATCTTCATATTGTACCCCAAAAAGGGTACTTATGATTGACTCTTTGTTAATCCCACCAGAAATACCAGAACTCTTGCTCTTGCAAATAACTAGCATATTCTCCAATCGAATCAAAGGATTCCAGTACATAAGAACAGAAGATAAAATGTTCTTGAGCCAGTTGTAGTGCTTCTTGATCGGTTTGTGGTCGGCTATGTGCTTGCAGAATCCACATACTTTCATCGACAACGATCGGGATAGCCTTATATTTGGTTTGCCAGTATTGAAATAAAGACGCTTGTAAAAGAGGAACAGGGCATTCATTGAATCCACCCATCGGAACCATCAGTGGAGCTGTATATTCTTTGCCCGCAGGTAAAGGCAACTGGATCCATTCATCTGTATGTTCACTTTTTGCCTGTAGATCAGGTAATAAAGAAGTCACTTTACTTGGAATCAATGACTCATCTATCAAAGGCATTTCCCATAGACTGCTGTAGGTATGGTACAAGGATGCCCAATCCATACTTTGTACCTGTTCACTCTGATCAGCGATATCGGTATAAAGTAATTGATGACTGACTAATGTTCGAAATGTATCCAGTACATTCATCTGCTCAACCTGTGCTAACTGTTGATCGACATAATCGGTTAATGAATCGTACTCATCCAGCGTATCTTCCATGATCTCCGCGATATTATCATCAGGAATAATAAGTAAAGAATAAGGGCTATCCTGTGCTTGGATCGGCAGAGAACTATTTTTTGCTTCTATAGATAATGCACTATACGGTTGCAAATAATCTAGAATCTCTGAACTCATTCATATCATGCTCCTTTAGGATATCAAGTATGTATCTTATCCGTAGATTATCTTAAATATAACGTAATGCCTCTAATGAAAACAAATCAAAAACAACCCTTCGATGATAGCAAGGGTTGTTTGGAGTAAATCAACTATACCTATTTGAGTTGTGCAAAAAGGATCATTTGAATTTAGACGACAGCTTGATCATTTTCAACTTGAATCGGATTACGTACTATCTTTACGTCATAAAAAGAGATTTTATTTTCGATCATATAATCTGGCGTAGAACCATGAGCATGGGATTCACGGAAAGCTTCGCTTTTAGTCCATCCTTGAAAAGCTTCTTTGGACTCCCAACGTGTGCTGATTGTGACTTCCTCGAATTCTTTGCTACTCTGATTGACCAATACTTCAAGCCCTAGAAACCCATCCATATATTCCACTTTGCCCACTTTATCAAACCGTTCTATCAACAAGTGCGCACTACCTTTAGTTAATTTAGAAGTGTTTGTTACGATAATCATATTCAATGACCTCCTGATTGATGATGGGGGATTACAGGTAAAATAACCGGATAACCACCCTCAAATTTAATTTGTGCTTGCATATGATAAATGTCTTGGATGAATTGAGCGGTGAGAATATGCTTTGGAATACCCGACGTAGCGACTTTGCCTTGCTTGAGTGCAATCATATAATCACAATAAGCGACTGCTTGTTGCAGATCATGCAGTACCATCACGATCGTTAGACCGGATTCTGCATTGATCCGTCTTAACATATCCATCACTTCAAATTGATGAGCAATATCGAGAAACGTAGTCGGTTCGTCCAATAACAAAATTTCAGTCTGTTGAGCCAGTGCCATCGCTATTCGTGTACGCTGTTGTTCACCTCCTGATAAAGTATGGAACATGCGATCTTGATAATGTTCAATTCCTGTCCAGTGCATCACCTGATCGATCATGTCTGTATCTGCTGAATCATAGGATCTTTGCCAGCTTCGCTTATAAGGCATTCGGCCGTAAGCAATCAGTTCACGAACAGTCAATTGCGGAAGCATTTCTTTCATTTGCGGTAACATCGTAATCGTTGTCGATAATTCTCGCAGAGAATATGTATTCATTGGACGATTAAGTAGTTGAATCTGTCCGCGATCAGGTTTAAGCAGTCTGGTGAGCAATCGCAACAAAGTCGATTTACCAGAACCATTGGGACCTACAATTGCTGTTAATTGACCTTTAGGTAACGAGATATCAATCTGATCTAATAGAAAATGACCATTTTCAAGGCTAAGTTGTTTGCCTTCAATGGCTGCTGTAATAGTCGAAGGATGAATCGCCTCTATCATGATAGACCGAACCTCCCTTTGCGTTTCAAAAGGAATAAAAAGAAGGGTGCTCCGATAACAGCGAGTAAAATGCCAACCGGTAATTCAATAGAGCCGAACCATGAACGTGCTACAGTATCTGCAAATACAACCAGTGTGCCACCACCGATCATCGAGAAGGGAAGAAGGAAGCGATAATCTTCGCCAATCATCAGCCGAATCATATGAGGAACTACCAGTCCGACGAATCCGACCAATCCTGCTACACTTACCGCAGCTCCAGCTAGAAATGCAGATAATAAAATAATAAGCAAACGATTCATTTCGACACGTTGCCCTAACAATTGAGCCGAGTCATCACCAAGCAATAGTATATTGGCAGGCTTGATAGCGAATAACGATAAGATCAACCCGACTACAGCATAAGGAGCCACAAATTCGAGGTGATACCAGCTTCGCCCATTCAGTCCACCGGATAACCACGGAAGAACAGCTTGTACCCGATCACTATAGATCACCATGATGCCGTTGGTTAATGCACCAAGCAGAGCATTGACGGCTACCCCTGCTAGAATAATTTTTACCGGCGAAGCTCCGCGATCCCAAGCAAGTAAATAGATCAGTACCGCAGTGACAAAAGCGCCTAAGAAAGCCGTTATCGGAAGTAGATAGCTTAATTGGGGTAACATGACCATCGTGATCATCGCTGTGATTCCACCACCGGCAGAGACACCAATAATGCCTGGATCAGCTAAAGGATTTTTCATAACACCTTGTAACAGTGCTCCAGCAGTAGCCAGGCAAGCTCCGACTAACCAACCAATGATGACACGTGGTACACGTAGATCCATTAAGATGGTGCGATAAGCCGATGGTTCATGCCCCCATAAGATAGGCATTACTTCACGCAGTGGAATAGAGATCGATCCATATAAGACACCGTACAGACAAGCGATCAGCGATAAGATAGGCAAAAGGATAGCGACAAGCCATCGCCTGCGATTACGTTGCTGTTTGTTCATCTTATGGAGATACCGGATACAAAGCTTGATGAATCAAATCCAGCGCTTGTGTTACTTTGGTTCCAGGATTTGTCCCGAATAGATGAGAGGGAAGCACTTCAACCTGATTGTTCTGTACAGCTTTGATACTGCTCCATGCCGGATTGTTTTGCATTTCTTTCAAAAAGCCTGCTTTAACTTCATCTGTATTCCCATGCGTCATAATCATAATGTAGTCAGGATTACTTTGAACGACCTGTTCGGTATTCAACTGTGCATATTGCGGGAAATTTTGTAGACCGGGTAGATCGGCTGCAATATTGCTCCCGCCTGCCACTTCAAGAATATTTCCACTTAATGAATTGGGTAGAGCCGCCATATAGGTTCCAGGTGCTCCATAGACCAGCAATACTTTAGGCTTAGCAGTGGTAGAAGCGGACTGACTTAATGTTTGGATATGATCTTGTATCTGTTGGTTGAGCTGTTTGGCTTTTGCTTCTTGTTGTAATAGTTGTCCAAACAATGTAATTTGGGATTGAATGTCTTGAATCGAGTTAGCACCTGTTAAGATAAGCTTAGAACCGATTCCTTCGATGGCAGGAATATCTTTTTCATTCATTGGATGATTTCCAAGAACTACATCAGGTTGTAAAAAAGTAATCTTTTCCAGATCGACTTCATGAGTGGAACCAATTTGTTCGACTTCTTCAGCAGCAGGAACAACCGCAGGGCCATTGGAATTGGGTCGACCGACCACTTGACCACCTAACGCATAGATAATATCCATATCCCCATTACTAAGTGCAATAATACGTTGTGGTGACTGAGCAAATGGAATCTGTCGTTGAGCAAAGTCAGTTATAGTAAATTGAGTCGTCTGTGTAGTAGCGGCAATAGCAGAAGGAGTAGCGACATTTGTTGATGCAGATGAACTACACCCGGTTACTGCGAGTAGAAGAACAGCAGATGACCAGAGTAAAGATGATTTCATGAGTATCCTCCTAATTACCATTCGCACTGCAAATGATAATCATTTTCAATTAAACTTTAACTAAATGATAATGAATATCAATTAACTTGTCAACGTAAAATATAATTTTTTTCCACATTTTTGAAATGAAATACAGACTTGATTTGATCGCATATATAGGAAAAGCTTTTTGAAAATAGATACTTAAAATTCATATATCACAGATTTCATGATGATATTAACGTATTGACAAGCACTGGAAGGTTGCTCTAATATCGGAGTTGTATCCACTTTGTTTTGCGATTCTGTATCGTGAAAGGAGAGAGACGACAGCTCATAGCGAGCTTCTTTTTTAATTCTCAATTGAGAATGATAATCAATTAAATTTAAAATAATTAGGAGGAATGCTGTCCATATGTATAAACGATATTCCGTACTTGTACTTTCAATCTTGATGGTGAGTCTGTTTATGATAGGGATGAAGCCTGTATCAATCACACAAGCAGCTTCTTCTTCAGGACTGGCGAATGGTACATATACCCTCAAGTATGATGTGTTAAAGGCGGAGAATAACTCGGTGTCGATGGCAAATGATTACTTTGAAAAACCTGCCAAGTTATATGTTAAAAATGGGAAAATAACGATGCAGGTGCAGCTCAATCATAGTGAGTGGACAACGCAATTCAAAGTGAAATACAAAGGTAAAATAATGGATACGAAAGTCATTCAAAGTAACAGTAAAAAAGATACACGGATTGTGCAATTTCCGATTGCAGATATCAAAAATCCAATTGTATCTAAAATTCATGTAACAGTGAGTTCGTACAACTATGATCACGACTATACGATTCGCTTAGCTTTAGATCAAAAAAGTCTGAAAGCGATCAAAAAATAAAATTAAACCTATAGGAGAGTGTTGAAGAATGAACGCAGTTATGAACCGTATGGAAAAAATGGATTTTAAAAAGGTATTTATGATGATCATCTTGGCGGCTTTGGTATTCGCAGTATTGGCTCCATCATCTGCTAAATCGGCACATGCAGCTCTAGCCAATGGCACGTACAGCGTAGATTACAAAGTATTAGCAGATGGTACAGAAAATACGTCTCGTCTGGATAGCTATGTAGTGAAGCCTGCTACAGTCACTGTTGTTAATGGTGTGAATACAGCGCGTTTGACCATCACAAGCAGTAACTTAATTACAGCTTTTAAAGTAGAACAAAATGGTCAATTGGTAGACGCTACTGTAGTAAGCACGAATACGTCTGCGAACACAAGAGTAGTGGAGTTCCCTGTAGCTGACTTGGACAGCAAAGTGAATGCTTATGCAGAAATCAAAATTCCTGTGATTAATTACACAGGTAAATATAACGTACAACTGCAATTCGACACAGACAGCATCTAATGCGTCACGCTATACTATTCTATTGGCATATGAGGTGCAGTAGATAAGTATAGATGAACATGAATAGTTCGAAATATGGATTTATTTTCACATCACATTATGGATAGAAAAGAGGATGGAACTATGAATATGATGATAAATACAGTCGAGAAGTTTTCTTTGAAAAAAGTAATCACGATGGTAATGATGGTGGCTCTAGTATTCGCAGTACTAGCTCCGTTATCTGCTAAATCGGCACATGCAGCGATTCCAGATGGTACGTATGGTATTGATTACACCGTATATGCGGATGGAACGAACAATGCTTCTTATATGGATAATGGTGAATACTCTGTCAAACCAGCGACTTTGATTGTCAAAAATGGCGTAGCTAAAGTCAAAGTCACATTGAAGCACAAAGACTGGATCAAATCGTTCAAAACACAGCAAAATGGTACGTATGTTGAAGCTACGACAACAACAAGTGGCGATACCAAAACATTTGAATTCCCGGTGAGCAATTTATCTACTAAATTGAACGCACAAATTCATGTAGTCGTTCCAGCATCTGTTGCAGGTGTTGCGTATGACCATACGTATACCGTTCAATACTTGTTTGATGAAGATAGCGTATAAGTATTCATTTTAACGAATCATGTATAGAAAAAAAGGATATTGCTTCTCTGGGACAATCTTGTTCCAGAGAAGTCTATTTTATTAACAGGGGGATCATATACATTGAAAAGGCAATTTAGAACTTATTTGATCGTATGTACTGTATTTTTGATGATGTTATCGTTGGTATCTCCGACGTTATCAGCTGTATTTGCAGAAGAGACAGATTCTTCATCATCAAGCAGTGCAACAGGATCAAGTGTAACTGGCGATACGTATTCTTCTTCAGACACAACGTCCACGACTACAACTCAGGCAACAACCCCTACAACAGAAACAGCAAAACCATTATTTACTGTACAATCTCATGATCCTTCAGTGACGTCTGCTACCTATGATACGTATGCAGATGGCGAATATACGATTGCATATCAAGTGATGCGTACGAATGCTTCTGGAAAAGTAGTAGCATCCAATGTATTCAAATCTTCAGAAAATGCGACCAATCCGGGTCAATTAACGATAGACAACGGCCATTATCATTTCTCCTTCGAGAGTAATAATGCCTATCTATTTACCCAATTCAAAGCCACTCAAAATGAGCAAACCCATGATGCTCAGATCACATTAGCATCTGGAAGTACAACAAAAGGTACAGTTGCATTTGACGTATACGATCTAACCAAAGAAATCAATATTAACTACACATTTAACGAAATGTCTAACAATGAACGTCTCACTCTGAATCCTTCCACTTTGAAAGTTATAGACAAGACACCGCCTGTGATCCCGGTTGAACCGGCTACAGGAACGGAGACTGCTATTGCATATACGGTATTAAAAGATGGAACAGCTACAACATCAATGATGGATAGCTATTTGCAAAAACCAGCTAAACTAATCACAAATGGCTCCCAAAAATATGTTCAACTGACGTTGAAAAATAGCAATTGGATTCAAGCTTTACAGACGGATGTAGATAAAGACAGCAACTATACGGATGTTGATCTCATTTCTTCAGACACAGTAACGAATACAAGATTGATACAATTTGCAGCCAATTCATTATCCAAAACCAATCCTGTGATCAATGCCAAAGTGCATGTGGTGATTCCAGCGGGCACGATTCCGAATATGGGTGCTTATGATGAATGGCATACGGTTCAATTGAGCTTTGACCCAGCTTCGATTCCATTATCGTTAGCAGATGGGCAATATAGTCTGACTTTTGCGACGCTAAAAGAAAAAACAGATGATGCGTCTTCTATGGCTAATTATTTTGGTAGTCCGGCTATATTAGTCTCCAAAAACGGTAAGTACGAAGTGATTTTGAATATTATCAAAGATAGTTCTGTGATCACATCACTCCAAACAGAGCAAAATGGAGTGTTCACCGAAACAAGTATAGTAAGTGCAGATAAAACAGCGAATACAAGAGTAGTTACATTCCCTATCGCTAATCTAGAAAGTATAGTGAACGCTAAAGTGCATATCAAAACATCGTATGCAGGTTCAGTATACGAATCGGATTATCCTATTCGATTCAAATGGGATACAACGAAGATTGCCCCAGTGATCACACCTATACCGGATAGTTCAACGACACTGAATTATCAAGTATTTAAAGATAACAGTAGCGAAATATCGGTAATGGATGGATATGTGACAAAACCAGCTACATTGATTACCAAAAATGAGAAAAAGTATATCCAACTCACACTGAAAAATAGTGCTTGGATCAAATCGTTACAAGTCGATGGCAATGGTGGCAAGAATTATACCGATGTCACGGTCATTTCGACTGATTCAGCAGCGAACACAAGAGTCATTCAATTTGAAGCCAGTCATTTATCCAAAACGAATCCTGTGTTAAACGCCTATACTCATGTGGTGATCCCACCTGAAGTTGTGCCTGATTATGATCATTACTATACGATTCAATTCAAATTTGATAGTACTCAATTGCCAGAACCGACAACACCAACAGTACCAACACCTGTGGTCATCGACAATGGAACCTACACGATCCCGATGTCTACATTAAAATCCACCACAGATGCTGTATCGACAATGGGTAGTTATTTTGATTCCAAAGTCACGTTGACCGCAGTCGATGGTAAATATCAGGCATCTCTCAATGTGATCAAAGATAGCTCGGTGATTACTACGTTTAAAACAGAGCAAAATGGCACACTGACGGATACCGAGGTGATCAGCGAAGACACAACAGCAAATACAAGAGTCGTTACATTCCCTGTGACCGATCCGAGTCGTCCATTGAATGCTCAAGTGCATATCAAAACATCATATGCAGGTTCTGTATACGAAGCCGATTATCCGATTCGCCTCAAGTTCGATCTTGCGAATATGACGTTGGTTCCGACTACACCAGAAGAGCCAACTACACCAACAGTACCAACCAACCCGAATGAAATGGCAGACGGGAAATATAGTGCTGGTTTTACCGCTTATAAGTTTAAAGAAAAAACGTTATCTGTAATGGATGAATATACACTCAAACCAGCTACAGTGATCAAGCGTTCAGGCAAGCTGTATGTCCAGATTACTTTAAAAGAAAGCGATTGGATCAAAACATTTAAAGTAGGCGGTAGCGATGCACAAGTCATTTCGACCAGTGGCAATCAACGTGTTGTTCAATTTGCTGTTAAAGACTTGTCAGAGACAATCGTAGTCAATACCCATGTAGTGATTCCATTAGGTGAAGTTGCAGGTTTAGGGGTATACGATCATACGTACAATGTCGATTTTAAATTCGGTTCACTGGGGCCGTATGAAGAACCGAAAGCTTCGGCGACATCTACACCTGTGATCCCGCTTGATTACGATAAATTAAGCAACGGGAAGTACAATATGCCATTCCAGGTGCTTGTACCTAACTCATCTTCGGATGCAGTATCTCCTGTACAACGTTATATATCCAAAGATCAGCCAGCGCAATTCGTGGTTGAAGGAGATCAACGTTATGTGGTCGTAACTCTTCAAGATGCCAAAGAAGTCAAAGCATTACGTGTTAGCAACAACGGCATCTATACCGATGCAGAAGTAACAGCAACAGATGAACAAGCGAATACCAAAACGGTGCGTTTTAGTGTAGCTGATTTCAAAAAGAATATTGCTGCACAGTTAGTGACAAACAGTGGAGTTAGTATAGCAAGTACTCCTACTGATAGTAACAATGAGACAGTCTATGATTTTGAATTTAAATTTGATACGGCTAAGGTCACCAAAGATACAACCGAGACGACAACCACAGTAGAAAAAGGAACCAATACTATCGAAGATGGTGAGTATACCGCTCAATATCGTATTTTACAAAATGGTAGTGAACAGGATTCGATTCTTGCTGATTATGTAGATCAGACTGCACATCTGACTGCAAAAAATGGCAAAGTCTACGCTACAATTACAATCGAAAATAGTCAGGCTGTACCTACATTCCAGACTGATTTTGAAGGGAAATATACCGATCCAACGATTGTAGCCAATACAACAACAAGTAACGCACGTACCGTTACCTTTGAAGTGCCTGACTTGGAACAGAAGTTAAGTATTTTCAGTCAAGTGTCTATGCCGGATCGTTATTTGAACGATGAGAAAATGGGCGGGCAAATCCTCTTTGATCGCAATACGCTCAAAGGAAAGGGAATGGAGCCCACAGTAACCGCACCTGTTCAAGAAACACAACCAGCAGAATTAACAGAACAAAAATACAAAATAGCTTATAAAGTATACAAAGATCAAAGCAACGAATTATCCGTTATGAATGACTATGTGAACAAACAAGCGACTTTGATCCAAAAAGAAGGTAAAACATTTGCGCAAATTACACTGGATAAAAGTAGCTGGATGCCTGTTCTACAAGTGAAGCAAAATGGCACTTTGCAAGATGTAGAAGTGATCTCAACATCGGGTGATCAGCGTGTGGTGCAATTTGAAGTGAATGATTTATCTCAAAAAATCAGTGCATACACCCATGTCATTGTACCGGGCTTAGTTATCGGTGGTGTGGCGTATGATCACTGGTATAGCGTACAATTCCAATTTGATCTGTCCAGTAAAAAAGAGCAGTAAATTCATAAAGATAAGCAACAAAGTCTGTGAGTCTTGGCGCAATTGTGCCAGGACTTGTAGGCATTTAAGGCAGTAACCATAGAAAGAGGGGAAATAAGTGAAACGTTTAGCTTGGTTATGGATGCTTGTTCTTGTATTAGCAGGATGTTCGACAGGCGCTCAAGCAGGGCCATCTACAGCTACCCACGATACGTCTACGAATACCGCTTCGTCTGCACGGATTGTAGCAACAACTGTAGCTATTACTGAGATTACTGCTGCACTGGATCTTCCATTAGTCGGCAAACCAACCAGTACCAAGACATTACCTCCACAATATAAAGATATTCCTGATGTGGGTAACCCGATGAGCCCTGATATGGAGAAAGTATTATCTTTACAACCTACAGATGTATTGTCGGTCACAACGCTACAATATGATCTGGAACCCAAATTCAAAGATTTGAATATGAATGCTGAATTTTTGGATTTTGAAAGTCTGGAAAAAATGGAAAACGAAATTTTGAAAATGGGAACGCAATTTGATCGCACAACCAAAGCAAAAGAAATCACAGATACATTAAAGACCAAAGTAGCTGAAGTGAAAAAGACTGTAGCAGACAAACCTTCTCCTAAAGTATTGATTTTGCTAGGTGTGCCGGGAAGTTATCTTGTGGCTACTGAACATTCGTATATCGGTGATCTTGTGAAGATTGCAGGTGGAACCAATGTAGTCCAAGGAGAAAGTGTTGAATACTTAGCGTCCAATACAGAATATTTGCAAAAGTCGAATCCAGATATTATTTTGCGAGCGGCTCATGGGATGCCTGAAGAAGTGGTAAAAATGTTCGATGAAGATTTCAAAACGAATGATATTTGGAAACATTTTAATGCGGTTAAAACAGGACAAGTCTATGATCTGCCAGAACCTTTGTTTGGAACTACAGCTAGCCTGTCCGCTCCTCAAGCATTAGATGAATTACTGCAAATGATGTATCCCTCTTCCTAATCTATGACAAGAAGGATGTTATAAATGATAGCTAAACCATCTACAGAATATTCAAATCCATCTTCTTCTAAAAGTGAGCAGACTGCATATACTCATCAGAATCGTAAGCGACTATGGAGCTTTATAGTTGTCTGTGCGCTACTGATCGGAGTTGTTCTGTATTCAGCGATGACGGGCAGTCTCAAAGTAGGGATATGGCAACTGATACAAGGATTATGGACAGGCAATGATAATCAGGTCAATGTTGTACGAGACTTACGATTGCCTCGTATTATTGTAGCCATGATGGCAGGCGCAGCACTAGCCGTAGCTGGTGTATTATTGCAAGCAGTGATGAAGAATCCATTAGCCGATTCAGGAGTGATTGGCATATCTTCTGGAGCCGCATTAGTTTCACTTATTGCAGTGACTCTATTTCCAACCTTATATTTTTGGATGCCTTTATTTTCGTTTTTTGGTGGGGCTTTGGCTTGCTTCATGGTATACGGGTTTTCATGGAAATCGGGACTGCATCCGATTCGATTGATCTTAATCGGTGTTGCAGTGAACGCTATTTTTTCAGGGCTGGGGCAATCTTTTAATTATCGAGGAAGTTATGCAGTCACCAGTATTAACCAAGTCACCACTTCAACATTAGCTATGAAAAAGTGGGTCGATGTAGAGATCATTTTAATATATGGTGGAATAGGATTAATTCTTGCCATGTTAGTGTATTCATGGTGTAACTTTCTAGCCTTACAAGAAAAAACAGCGAAAAATCTAGGTCTCCATGTTACCCGTGCTCGATTGTTGATCTCTGTGATTGCGGTTATTTTGGCGGCTACAGCTACTGCAATCGCAGGAGTGATTGTATTTATCGGATTATTGATCCCTCATATTGCACGCCAACTTGTTGGATCGGATCATAAGTGGCTAATTCCTTTTTCCGCAGTCGCAGGAGCTTTATTATTGTTGCTTGCTGATACGCTTGGAAGAACGGTACTGGCTCCTAATGAAATTCCAGCTTCGATTATTATGGCGGTTATTGGTGGGCCTTTTCTTATTTTCCTCATTACAAGGAGTGACCGTATCTATGGACGTTAACGATATTACTTTTTCATATGATCGTCGTATTGATCGTCTTCATCAAGTCAATGCACAGATTCAGCCAGGGAAAATTACAACAATTATCGGTCCCAATGGATGCGGCAAGTCCACCTTACTGCATGTGATGTCTAATAATGCGGTACCTCGTCTTGGACAGGTGATATTAGATGGCAAAACCATTGCTCAATACAAACCGAAAGAATTAGCACGCAAATTAGCGGTTGTGCATCAGCAAAATGAAGCACCTGCGGATCTAACGATTGAAAAATTAGTTAGCTTTGGTCGATTACCGCACCGTACACTATTTAGTTCACTACAAGCAGAAGATGAGCAAGCGATAGAGTGGGCGTTAGATTGTACTAATTTACACGAAAAAAGATTCAGCACATTGGATCAATTGTCTGGTGGAGAACAGCAACGGGTCTGGATTGCTATGGCACTTGCGCAGCGCACACCGATTCTTTTTCTGGATGAACCAACCACATATCTAGATATGTATTATCAGTTGGAAATCATGGAATTGATTCATCGCTTAAATGAAGAACATCAACTGACTATTGTGATGGTGCTTCATGATATCAATCAAGCGATTCGTTACAGTCATCATCTGATTGCGATGAAAGCAGGTGCGATTATAGCCAGCGGAGTACCGGGCGATATGATTACTCATGATCTTATTCGGGATATCTATGGAGTAGAAGTGCTTGTACGGCATGATGCTGAAGCAGGATTACATCTCATTCCAATAGGTGTAGGTCTGTAAAAGAATCGTTCTCTGATGCGCTTATTTGGTCTATTCTATCTATTACTGAACAGACGTAGATTGATACGCTTTTTTGAAAATAGGGTAATAGTGGAAGAATATTTTATTTGCACAAATATCAGGTTTAAGCCAAAAGAGTCGGAAGGTGCCGAAAAGAGATTAGTATTTAGTCTGATTACGGTCACATTAGAATGACAGAACAAAGCATGTAATGCGAGATATAGTAGGGCGGTTGCAATGGTGAAAAAGGTGTAGCTCTTACTAATATTCAATTATCTTGTATCCGTCTATAATAAAAAAATATAGCGATTATATAAGTTACCGACAAAATTCTGAAAAGTCGCTGGATTGAGCGCTTTATCATAGACCTTATTCAGGGTATAGCTGGATTCCAGATTGATTTGAATATCGACGGAGTCATTGTAAACCGTATATTCAAAACTATAGGAAAGTTTAAGAACAATTATGTCAACATTAACCTCACTCATTATGGCAAGCTGATAACGAGTTCTTATACTGTAGTCTTGCTTAAATAGTAGCTGCTTATCATTAAGTAATTTATTTTTCCCGAAAGCCTGCCCATTTTTAATAATGGGCAGGCTTTAAGTTATATTTTTAGATTTTAATATTACTCATTAGTAATTAAATTTATTTACAGTCAATAATTCATATGCTAACATACGCTTATACAATAAAGGGGTAAGGATGTATAAAATGGTATCAAATACACAATTGCACAAAGATATACAAAAAGAGAAAACAAAGGTCGAAACAGACTCGGGTCTTCAATGTTTGCTGATTATTGCAAATTTTCATGGCATCGCAGCAGATGCTCAACAAATCAAACATGCATTTGCAATTCATGAGAACGAAACATCCTTTATGGATATTCAAAAAATTTCCAAACAATTGGGTTTGCGCTGTCGGATTGCTTCTTTAAAACTTCCACGTTTATCAAAACTTCGCTTACCAGCAATATTATCTACGAAAGAAAATGGATTTATTGTATTGGCTCAAGCCAGTGAAGACGGTAAAAAATTTTTAATCTTTGATCCGCTACAATCTAAACCAACTCCAGTTACAGATCAAGAGCTTATGAATGTATGGACTGGAAAGGTAATCCTCTTTGCTCCAAAAGAACAAACTGATCCACAGAAAACAGAATTTGGCATCAAATGGTTTATACCTGCTTTATGGAAGTACAAAAAACTTATTATCGAAATATTGATTGCATCATTTTTATTGAATTTGTTCGGATTGATTGCGCCATTATTTACGCAGGTTATTATTGACAAAGTACTTGTTCACCAAGGAATCGCAACACTCAATGTGTTGGTTATCGGTTTGATTTTGATTATGCTATTTGAATTCGTTATTAATTTGGCGAGAAATTATGTATTTACCCATACTACAAGCAGAATTGATATTACATTGGGTGTAAAATTGTTCAACCATTTGTTTCGACTTCCACTGGCATACTTCGAAAATCGGCGAACAGGTGATATCATTGCTAGGATTCGTGAGCTTGAGAACATTAGACAGTTTCTTACTGGAACGCCGTTGACAGCAGTATTAGATCTTTTTTTTATGGTTGTTTATATTGTCGTTATGCTATACTACAGTACTTCGCTGACTATGGTAGTTGTAGCTTCTATTCCTCTATTTATTCTTCTTTCGCTTATCTTTATTCCGTTAATCAAGCACAGATTGGAAGAAAAATTTCAAAAGGGATCAGATTCGCAGTCTTATCTCGTAGAAGCTGTTTCAGGAATACAAACGCTTAAATCTTTCGCATTGGAACCTTTAGCTCAAAAAAAGTGGGAAAACCTTCAATCGAGCTACATAAAATCGAATTTCAAACTAGCTATTTTATCTGGTACAGCAGGATCTATAGGACAACTTATTCAAAAAATGAGTACTCTTGCTATATTATGGTATGGTACACATCTTGTATTACAAGGTAGTATGTCAGTAGGGCAATTGATCGCCTTTCAAATGTTAGCTGGTCGTGTAAGTGATCCAGTTATGCGCCTTGTTCAAATGTGGCAGGACTTTCAACAAACAGGTGTTTCAATAAGTAAGTTAAAGGATATTTTTTCTATTCAGCCTGAACCGAGCATGTCTACAACAAAAGCTACATTGCCTCGCATTAATGGGCAAATCAAATTTGAAAAAGTGACTTTTAGATATCAAGCTAACGGTCCCGAAATTTTGCGTAACCTTTCATTGGATATGGATGCAGGAAATATTATCGGAGTGGTAGGTAGAAGTGGATCCGGGAAAAGTACATTGTCCAAATTAATACAACGTTTGTATGTTCCTGAATCAGGACGCATATTGATTGATGGAGTTGATCTATCTATGGCAGATCCATCATGGCTACGCCGACAAGTGGGTGTAGTATTACAAGAGAACTATTTGTTTAGTGGAACTATTCGAGAAAATATTGCGATCCATCATCCAGCAGCAACTATTGAGCAAATCGTAAATGTTGCAAAACTCGCAGGAGCGCATGAGTTCATTTCCGAGCTAATGGAAGGATACGATGCGGTAGTCGGCGAACGAGGCACTTCTTTATCAGGAGGTCAAAAACAGCGTGTTGCTATTGCGCGTGCACTACTGTCAAATCCTCGTATTTTGATATTTGATGAGGCTACATCTGCACTCGACTATGAATCGGAAAGAATAATACAAAGCAACTTAAAGCATATTTGTAAGGGCAGAACAGTAATCATTATCGCTCATCGTCTATCAACGATTATGTCTGCCAACAAAATTGTAGTACTGGATAAAGGCGAACTTGTCGAGTCTGGTAGCCACCAGCAACTAATGCAGGCACAGGGATTATATCGTTATCTATATTCCCAGCAAGAAAGGGATTAGTCATGTTATTTACAAAGAAAGATAAATTGGATTATGAATTTTTGCCAGATGCTATGGAGTTGGAACAAACGCCTCCAAAACCACTTGGAAGGTGGTTGATATGGACTATTTTATTAATTATGGCAGCAACTGTAATATGGTCTTATTTGGGTAAAGTTGATGTTGTAGCTTCCGCCAGAGGAAAAGTCATAGCGGATGGAAGAACCAATGTATTACAGCCAATGGAAGAATCCTCAATTAAAGCTATCTATGTCAAAGAAGGAGAACAGGTAAAAAAAGGTCAATTGCTGGTTGCGTTTGATTCTACGTCTACCAAAGCTGATCTGGATGGTATCAAAAAAGAGAGAACGATTGCAATGATCGAAAGAGAAATGCTACAAGCCGAACTTAATGGTGTAACTTATGAACCAAGTAACGAATTAGCACAATCGCCTGAAATGAATTCCGTTGTTGATATGCAAAAAAGATTACGACAGGCTAGAGAGCAAGAATACTATAGCAGTTACCAAGCGGCTGAACTTGTTGTTGCACAGAGAGAGAAAGACCTTAGCAATGCTAAATCTTCTTTAGAAACATTGCAAAAAAATAGTGAACTTGAAGAAGTGAAGCAAGCTGATAATACAGAGGGACAAGAACAAACAGATTTGAATAGCTTGCTTGAACAAGACATGAGTTCCTACAAATCCGAACAGAACATATCTGAACAACGAACAACAATTCAACAAGCAGAAGATGCCATATCTGAAGCCGAAAAAAATATAACTATTCTTACAGAAAAAAGAAAAAAAGACCTTTTGGATTTAATGGTTGAAGCGGAAAAGAACATTGTAAATCTGACGACTGAATTAACTAAAGCGCAAAAAAGATATAATTTGCAGCAATTAAAATCTCCAGTAAATGGAACGATACACGGCATCTCATCCTTAACAGTAGGTGGTGTCGTATCTCCAGCACAGTCTTTTATATCTGTTGTACCGACAGATACACCATTAGTTGTAGAAGCTACCATCTCTAATCAGGATATTGGGTTTATAAAAAAAGGACAGCAAGTATTTTTAAAAGTCGATACTTTTCCATTTCAGAAATACGGATATCTATATGGGGAAATAGAACATATTAGTCCGGATGCTTTCGATGATGAGAAACTGGGTCCTATTTATAAAGCTGCTGTAAGTATTGATTCAATGGATTCCTCCAGAGGGTTGCCCATTCATCTTACTCCCGGAATGTCATTGACAGCAGAAGTGAAGACAGACCAACGAAGAATTATTGAATTCTTCCTTTCTCCGATTGCCAAAGCTACAGAAGAAAGTTTCAAGTTACGTTAAAAGTGAGGGAATAAATATGAATATAAATAAAATAATGAAGTTGGTACTTATACTGCTTTTGTTATCCAGCAGTATACCTACCCTGCTTCCATCTGAAGCATATGCGTATTCAATCAAAACATCAAAAGCAATCGGTCAAATCAAAAGTAATGGAAATATACTTGAAATCATTGAACCCCATCTGGAAAAATGGGGTGATCAATCAGTTGTTTCATTCAAATTGAAATTGACCAATAACAGTAATCTAGACAGTAATCTGGCAAGATACAGTGTCAAAATCACAACAGCCCAGGGAGTCACATTACCATCAAAATTGCTTGATGAGAAAACAAAAACGATTATCACACCAAGATCGTCTACCGAAGTTGTTTACTATGGATTAATTAAAGGAAAAGCAACGTTGCCCAACATGAAATTTGAAATAACAGAATGGAATATAAAATACGATAATTTTAAAAAGAAGATAGGTACACTAAAAATTCCTGCTTCCTATCAAGAAACAACGCCTTTACATATTCAAAAGCTGGCGAATATGAACGGGATTGAAACCTTGCTCCATACAGGAAATGTATATTGGAGTAAAGAGTCGAAAAAAGATTATATAACTCTTGATTTTAATATATATAATCAAGATGATTCGACGGTGACAATGCCGGAATATAGCTACTTTTTGAAAACAGATTCGGGTTCGCGTTATAAATTAACAATCAGCAGTGATGAGCAAAACGTAAGTATTGATTCTAATGAAAATAAACAAGTTAAATTGTATACTGCAATACCTAAAGGCAAAATAGGTCAAAAAATGCAATTGGTTATAGCCAGTGAAATCAAAGAAGATGACAAGTCCATCTATGCTGTTGAGTATGTATTTAATATAGATTCACCCACCAACTGGCAAGAAATCGCAGTTTCAAAACAATTGCAAGAAAGCATTTTGTTGAATGATAGTTCTATTCAAGTAGATGCTACCGAGCCTTTATACGTCATGCGTAAAAATAGCCAGGATTCCATAGCTATGAAATTGCATTTAAAAAATGAAAATGATACATCAGTAAATCTACCAACTTTAACAGGTTTTTATGTAATCGGTTCAAAGCGTTATAAAGTAGACTTCAAAGTCAATGATGAGAAAACAAAAATCCTTCCTGGTGAAACATTAAATGTCGAGCTTGCAGGGGATGTACCTAAATTACAAGGGACTTATTCTTTTAAGGTTATACTGGCAGAGGTCTTATCAAGTGATGAAAAATCTCCAGTCTATTATCCTGTTACAGCATTCCACAAAGACGAGCAATCAACTACAGGATTGAATGCCTCAAATCTTAAAGGTGTTCAATATACCAAAGAAGATGGAACATCGTTATTGATTCAATTGCAAACCGTAAATGAATCAAAAAGTGGCAAAAAACAATTAATAAATGGAACATACTTAATCAAAAATACAAGCGATTTATCGTACACATTGCCAACGTATGCAACCAGTCTGGATATTCCTAGTATTGGCAGTTACAAAGGTGAGATTTTAACGAATGAACAAGTTGAACTGGATCCGCAGGCTACAACCACAATCAAATTCAGTATTTCAGTTCCTTCTCAATTGGAGATCAAAACCTCCTATATACAGCTAAAACAGAAAACATTCAGCAGTAAAGAAGAATTTGTAATTCCAATTGCACAATTTTCCTTGAATAATTTAGATGAAATCAAAGTGAGTCCATCATCTGTATTTGATCTCAAAACAGAACAAGGAGATTATCTTGGAAAAGTCAAAGGCACTTATCGTTTGCCGATGAGCGATAAAGACTTGCTAGTAACAGATGTAGAAATTACGAGTTCAGGAGAGGATTCATTAACCTTGCCTGAATTCAACGCTGTATATCGCGTCAATAAACAAACAAAGCTTGAAGCCAAAATTATAAATGCAAACAATGTTGTTTCACTAAATGAAGATACTTTATCGTATCAAATTATAGCAGAGGTTCCTTATTCATCGAAGATCAAACAAATTGATCTTTATCTGCAAGAAGCCGGAGACAGTGAAAAGGATATTGGTTTACAGATAGATGTCAGTAATATATTACCAATTGAGACATATGGTAAAGGAAAACCTTATCTAATCGAAACAACTGGCAATCAGTCAGAGGTAAAGTTTCAGCAAACGGTTGTATATTCAAGTGAAGATGAGGATCTAATCGAGATTCAAATGGTACAAAGAAATCAAGATAAAAGAAGTACCGCGTTAGGCAAACTAGTGGCGTATCTTGTGACTACAGACGATATTTACTATCCGCTTGAAATCAAAAGTCCGGATACGCGTGCTGCCTATCAAAGTAAAACATTGCTCTCTGCCACTTCTGTTCTGCCCAAAGGAGTTTTTAACAGCAATGTAAAAATAATTATTGGGCAAGCTGTATCTGATAATTCATTGATGACGAGTAGCGGAAGTGCTTCTGCTTATATAAAAGCAGCCACGTTTGCTATACCTGATACGGTAAATACAACGAATAGTACATCGAACAGCGATCTGCATATTGGCCCATACAAACTGGATATTAAGCGAATTTCAGCCAACATCACGTCTGGGGTAAGTGTTCAATACAGCGTTTATGCTGATCTAAGTAAAGGATTTGAGTTCAATCATGTTATTGATGACTACAGTGTAAAAATCGAACTTGTTAATGAACAGGGAGATACAACGGATTATGTATATAATATTGGAGCCAAACTTTCCGATAACGGTATTCCATTGGGAGAGAGTATAAAATCATTCTCTTCATCGAGTCTGATGAAGTATACAAAAGCAAGAATTTATGTGCGGCTGGGAGAATATGAGAGTTTGTTGACAACGATTAGTATTTGAATTATTTGCTGAGAAGGGAAGTGAGAATAATTGTGAGAAAAAGGATCTTTTTAATGGCTGCAATTTTTTGCTGTATTGCTCTTAGTGTAGTTGCATATCAGTTAATTCAAAATTTTCAGTTGAAAAAAGCTATACAAGAAACAGATCAATATTTAACAACAAAATATAAAGAAGAATTTACGGTTAAAACTATTAGAAAAGAATTTTTAATGCAAAAGTATTTTCTTACTGCATCAGCTGATGAAAAACCGTCTATTAAATTTAATGTTTCAAGAGGTATTCGCAGTACCGAGAATTATGAGGACACCTATTTAAGTTCTAAATGGTACACACAATCAGTAGAAATTATTCAACCAATTCTTGATGATTATATTAAATCACCAGGTTTTGCATTTATTATTAGAAGAAGTTACCTACTTGGAGAATACGGAAACATAACAGAAGATTTTGAAGAAGCACAAATCAAACACCCACAATTGTCTAAAGTAGATATTCAAATAGCTTATCTAGTAAACAAACAAGAAATTCCAAAATACAATCATTTAATAAATGAATTGGTAAGCGAATTAAAGAACAAAAAAATTAAAAGTTTGTCAATGAATATACATTTTTATGATAAAAAGTATTATGCAGACCTAAATAAATTTCAAAGAGAATTTGAGAAATTAGTTTTCCCATCATCTGTTTTAGACAATGAGAAAGGTTCAACATTGACTAGTAATACGATTATAAAAGAAAGACAAATATCATTTGGTGAAAACTAAATTATTTTAGGAGGAATTACAATGGCTAGTGATTTAGAATATTTAAAGCTTGCTCAGAATTGTTATGAGGACGAAGTTCCAGCGGTAGTTATTATTACAAAAAACTTTGAAAGTGAAGATAATACGAGGGGATGGATAGCGCTTAAACAAAAAGCAATTGGAAAAGGATTCTTTAGCCGTGCTTATGTCAATACGAAAAGCAAAGAAGTTATTTTTGCTTTTCGAGGTTCAAATAGTTTATCAGATTGGTCCTTAGAAAATACAGATTTGAGTTGGAATACGACCCAGGCTAAAGCAGCGAAAGAATGGGTCAAAGAAGTAATTAAACAAATGCCAGCAGATTATTTAGGATATAAATATAATTTTGCTGGACATTCGTTAGGTGGAAAAATTGCTCAACAAACCTTAGTTTCTGCTATTGAAGGCGATATTAGTGAAAATGGAAAATCTGTAATCCCTTTGAATCAAATCGGTAAGGCTGTAGTTTTTAATTCTGCTGGGGCTTGGAATGCAGATGGTGAACGCCCAATGTTTTCTCGAGCTAGAGAAGACTACCCTGTCTTTCACTACTCTACTTCAGGAGATGTACTAAATGGTAAGGATGCTAGTTTAGGAATACACTTTGGTAAGCATACAGTTTTACCTCATTCTTATACAAAAGGCGAAAAGTATTCAACTCAATCAATAGTAGGTCCTGTTTTTATTCATAATAATTTTAATTCATTTGGACATTATATGAATAAATCAGGAATATTCTCTAATGATGAAGTATATGGATATGACAATAATAATGATGTATTGAATGGTAGAAACACTTCGGAAATGATAATTGGATATGATGGTGATGACATTATATATGGTAACGATGGAGATGATCGAATACAAGGAAATGATGGATCAGACACAGTGTATGGTGGGAATGGAAATGATGAGATTACTGGAGCCGCGGACGATGATTTTCTTAATGGAGAAATAGGAGTAGATGTATTAAGCGGTGGATCTGGGAATGATCAAATGTCTGGTGGTGAAGGGGATGATGTACTGGATGGAGGTACTGGAGCTGATATTTTAGAGGGAGGACTAGGAAATGATACATATATTTTTCATAAGGGAGATGGTTTTGATACAATTGTTGAATATGGCAGAAACTTTAATGACACTTTAAAAATTTATGGATATACAATAAAAGAAGCCAGATTTAAATTTTTTGTGACTCCTATAAGTTCATCTGGTAAATATGGACTTAAGGGAATAAATATTATGATTTACTTCCCCAAAAAGCATGGCAATACTTACAAAAACATTGATAAAATTACAATTAAAAGCTGGGAGTTGAGTAACGGACAAGACAGACATGTTGAGCGGCTATTATTTATCAATAATGGAGAGATTGAATCATATGACTTTACAAATATTGCCTCTAATACATTTAAAAAGCCGTTTAAAACTACTATTATCACAGGTAGTAAAGCAGCAATAATGGATCCTCTAGTACTAGATCTAAACGGAGATGGTATTTCGACATCCTCAGTCGATGAAGGTATATATTTCGATTATGACGGTGATGGATTTTCCGAAAAAACAGGTTGGGTTAATAACGAAGATGGCTTGCTTGTACGTGACTTAAATGGTGACGGACAAATTAACAACGGAACCGAACTGTTTGGAGAGAGAACTAGACTACGAAATGGAAATCAAGCCACTACAGGTTTTGAAGCATTAATTGATCTTGATACTAACAGTGATGGTAATATCAATCAACAAGATGCAGCATTTAATGAACTTAAAATCTGGAAAGATATAGATTCAGATGGGGTTGTAGATGAGGGTGAATTATCCAGTCTAACCGAATCGGGCATTACTTCTTTAAGTCTTGATTATGGCGAAGCTATAGGTGATGAAAAAGATGCTGGTAACAAGGAGTTAAGGACATCTAATTATACATTGAGCAACAATACTAGTCAGCCCAAATTGGCAGAGTTTCAATTTGATCTGGATCTCTCGGATACAATTCCAGTCTCCTTGTTAAACGAAACAGAAGAAATTGAAATGTTGCCCGACATTGCAGGAATTGGAAATGTTCATTCGTTGCATCAAGCTATATTGAAAGATTCCAGCCTTCATTTGCAAGATTGGGTACAAGACTTCATTACTAATGACGATATTTCTGCTCGTGAACAACTTATTCAAAAAATTATTTATAAATGGACAGAAGTAGAAAATATAGATCCTACAAGTCGCGGACAAGGAATCGATGCCCAAAAACTTATTGCACTAGAGCGGTTTTATGGCATTAATTCCAAGGGAAATATTTCTTCGACTGCGAACGCTGCTGTCATTGAAGAAAACTACAAAGAAATAACGGAACATATTTATGCACAGCTTATGGCAAAATCTCATCTCAGTAATCTGTACAACCAAATCGATTTTAGCTGGGATAACACTACGGGAGCTTTACAGGCTGATTTGCAAATGGTACAAGACCAACTTGATGCAAGTAGTCAGTTAGTTACATTGGGTGAATTTATTAGAACGGTAAAAAACCTCTATAAGCCTGGAAGCATTGGCTTAGATAAATTTGTAGACTACTTCTCGCATAAGAGTATAGAAGAGGCTTTAATTGTTGAATCCAATTATCGAAAAGTCATGAATGGAACAGATAAAAACGACAATTTGAACGGAACAGATAAAGATGAAACGTTGCTAGGTGGATCGGGCGACGATATTTTGGATGGACAGGCAGGAAATAACGCCTTATTTGGAGGCGCAGGCAATGATATTTATCTTGTTCATAAAGGAAGCAATAGTAATAAAATTTATGAGAATGACAATGCAACTGTCAATATAGATATCGTACAGATCAATAACATGATCTCTCCCGATCAAGTAAGTTTAACCAAGCAGGAGAATGATTTGATTATTCAAATTAAGGGAGAGACTGGTAGTACTTCAATAGTTAACTATTTTAAGAATAATACCAATACTATTGAAAAGATTGTTTTTGGTAACGGTAAAGTATGGGATACAGCATATGTTGCCAGTCTGTTTAATACCGCTATATTAGGTACAGAATCTGATGATACACTCTATGGTACTGACAACGGAGATGAAATTAAAGGTTTTGCGGGTGATGATACATTAAATGGAGGCATAGGGAATGATTGGCTCGATGGAGGCGCAGGCAATGATTTTCTTTATGGCAGTGCTGGTAACGATACTTTAATCGGTGGAAAAGGAAATGATACTCTTGGAGCTGGAAGCGGACAGAATACGATTGATGGTGGTAATGGAAACGATGTTATTATTTTGGAATCTTCCAGCCATAATACGATTCGTTTTGGATATGGATATGGAACCGATTATATTTGGTTTAGTGAAAATACTGAAAATATAATAGAGTTCTCAGATGAAATAACTATAAGCGATGTAAAATTAATCAACGACGATAATTTGGTGATTTCACTCAATTCCAATGATAAGCTGATAATTTCAAACTATTTCGCTAAAGATAAACAATTTAATTATTCACTTAAATTTCATGATGGTTCAATTTGGAATTCTTCAGATATTACGAATCGAGCTTATAAAGAAGTTCCTTATTCGAATACAAAATTTTTTGAAGGTTCCAATGAGAATGATCAGTTAAATGGAACAGATAATAATGACTTATTGTATGGAAATGAAGGTGATGATTGGATATTAGGTAAAGCTGGTGATGATCGCCTTATTGGCGGTGCCGGAAACGATATTTTGGATGGTGGTATCGGAAACGACATATTATATGGAAATTCAAATGATTTGTCTGACAATTCTAAAAGGTATAACGGTGCAGATACCTACATATTTGGTCGAGGATATGGTGAAGATACTATTTATGATTATGATGGGTCTGACTATACCGATACTCTTAAATTAATGTTGAATCCTGATGAAGTTGAAATTTTAAAACAATTTGGCGATTTGGTTTTTCGAATCAAAGATACAAAAGAGCAAATTAGTGTGCAAAATTATTTCATCGAATCCAATAATTATCAAGGATCTATTGAAAAGGTTGTTTTTCTTGATGGAACCGTTTGGAATCAAACTAATTTAAAAAATCATTTAATTCAAGAAGGAAGTAATTCCGGCGATTATTTAATAGGTGTTACTGGTAGTCAAAACTATTTGTATGGTTATAGTAATGACGACATTTTGTTAGGCGATAACAAAGATGATCATCTGTATGGTGGATCTGGCAATGATAGATTATATGGTAAAGCCGGCAATGATACATTGGATGGGGGATCCGGGAACGACAAAATATATGGAGATTATACAGATGAAGGTCTCGGTTCAGGAGAAGATACGTATGTATTCGGTCGTGGGTATGGTCAAGATCAAATATATGATTACGATGCAACTTCATTTGTCGATACCATCAAAATGTTAGTAAACTCTTCTGAAGCTGAAGTGTTAAAAAGTTATGACGATTTAATTCTTAGAATCAAAGACACTGAAGACCAAATTAGTATACCGGAATATTTTTCTTCTTCTAAAATAGGAAATACAGTATACCAAAATACTATTGAGCGTGTTACTTTTGTAGACGGAATTATTTGGAATCGAGAAAGTCTCATGAAACATTTAAATGTATTTGGAGATTCTGAGAACAATAGTTTACAAGGTGGTATTCAAGCTCAAAATTATATTTATGGTTACAATGGTAACGATATTTTGAAGGGTCAAGAGAAAAATGATGAGTTGTCCGGTGGTTCTGGAGATGACACATTATATGGTTACGCTGGAGATGATGTATTAGATGGTGGATCTGGCAACGATAAATTATTTGGAAATGGTTCTTTAAAAGAAGGTAATGAGGGTGGAGCGGATACATATGTATTCGGTCGAGGCTACGGACAGGACATTATTTACGATTATGATAACGTTCGTTATATGGATACTTTGAAGCTGTTAGTTGATCCGGAAGATATTGAAATCATACAGCAAAAAGGAGATTTGATTTTTAGAATTTTAGATACAGGAGATCAAATTAGCTTATCTGGTTATTTTTATCCATACACATTCGAAGGAGTTTACTATCAGAATGCAGTAGAAAAAATAACTTTCATAGATGGAACGATATGGAATCAAGAAGATTTACTTTCTCAAGTTATTACTACATGGGGAACCTATATGGACGATACTATATCCGGAGTCGATCAAATCAATAACACTATTCGAGGACTAAATGGAAACGATCTATTGAGTGGAAAAAAAGGTAATGATACTTTATTTGGTAACTCTGGGAATGATATTTTGCTAGGTGAAGACGGAAATGATCAAATGTATGGCGGAGCTGATAATGACTTTCTATATGGCGGATCCGGGAATGATATATTAGATGGCGGATCTGGGAATGATAATCTGTACGGTAATTTAGAAGGTTTGGGTGCTTACGATAGTAAGTATGCAGGTTCTGATACGTATGTATTTGGTAGAGGATACGGTAAAGATATTATTTTTGATAATGATGCCGATATTGATACTATTCAAATGCTAGTGAATCCGGAAGATATCGAAGTATTAGATAGTATGAACGGCATAGCTCTTCGAATCAAGAATACAAATGACCAAATTGAAATTGGGAATTATTTCAGTTTGGACTCATCACAGCGTAATATTATTGAAAGAGTAATATTTATAGATGGTACAGTCTGGGATCAGAATGAAATTGAGCGACAAGTGATTATTTTAGGAACATCTGAAAATGATGAATTATACGGTTACGCAGGCGATGATAAAATATACGGTCAGCAAGGAAATGATAGTCTGATTGGAAATTCCGGTGCAGATAAGTTGTATGGCGGAGCTGATAATGACTCTCTGTATGGTGGATTGGGAGATGATATTCTGGATGGTGGATCAGGTAATGATACTCTAATAGGTGGAAATGGAAATGACACCTATATTTTTGCTAGAGGTTATGGGAAAGATGTGATATCCGAATCGGATGATGATCCAGCTAAGACAGACACCATAAAATTATCTGTAAATCCTGCTGATATTGAATTGACGCGTGAAACAGATAATCTAATAATTCATATAAAAGATACTGAAGATATATTGCATATTTCCTCTTACTTTACTAAAGATAAGTATTCTCATAAAATTGAACGAATTGTTTTTGCAAATGGGACTATATGGAATCAAAATCAAATTGAGTCTGCGGTTAATTATGATGTGTTATTATTTGGCGGAAATGCGAACGATAAAATTGACGGCGGAATAGGTAATGATTATCTTTATGGAGGTAATGGAAATGATAGATTATCTGGAAATAGTGGCAAAGATAATCTTAGCGGAGAAAGTGGAGATGATATTTTAGAAGGAGGAGCAGACGACGATATTCTGGATGGCGGAATAGGCAATGATTATCTTTATGGTGGTTCTGGAAATGATACGTATATTTTTGCCCGTGGCTATGGTAATGATACTATATTCGAATCAGGCGATTCTACAGGTAAGATTGATACTGTAAAACTGTTTGTCAATCCTTCAGATATTGAAGTTTCGCGCAATTCAAATGATCTTGTCATTACTATAAAAGACACTAAGGATATATTACGTATTGATTCTTATTTTATAGAGGATCAGTACTCACATAAAATTGACCAGATCATTTTTGCTGATGGTACTATATGGAATCAAAGCCAGATTGAGTTTCCCCCAAAAAATGATGATGTATTACAAGGAACGGAAGGTAATGATGTTCTGGATGGCGGATTGGGAAATGATCAATTGTATGGAGGATCAGGCGATGATATTTTAGCTGGAGAGAACGGTTCTGATTGGCTTGATGGAGGTGCAGGGACTGATCAATTATATGGTGGATCTGGAAGTGATACTTACATTTTTGGTAGAGGTTATGGACAGGATCTGATTTTTGAAAATGATAAGCAGCTAGGTGATATAGATACTCTGAAAATATTGGCGAATGCTTCCGATATTGAGGTGTTTCAAAAATATGGTGATCTCATTATCCAAATAAAAGATACAGCGGATCAGATTAACATTCGTTCTTACTTTGAGCAAAATGAACAGGGTGTATATATACACAAGATTGAACGCATTATATTTGAAGATGGAACTAATTGGGATCAATCCAAGTTAGAGGAACATGTCGTTACTCGTGGAACACAGGATGATGATTATTTGTATGGTATTGAAGGATTCAATGATCATATATATGGCTTATCTGGAAATGATCAATTATTTGGAAATAGCGGCGATGACATATTGGATGGAGGTGCTGGAGATGACAGATTATATGGTGATCAAGGCAGTGACACGTATATCTTTGGAAAGGGTTATGGACATGATGTGATTGTTGAAGGAAATAGCCAGCCAGCAGATATTGATACAATCAACATGTTGGTAAATCCTGATGAAATTGAAGTGTTTCAGAAAGAATACGACTTAATTTTGAAAATCAAAGGCACTGATGATCAGTTATCAATTGGCTGGTATTTTGGTCAAAATTGGGATGGAACGTATCAAGGCAAGATAGAGAAGGTTGTTTTTGCCGATGGAACAGTTTGGAATCAAAAACAACTGGAAGAAAAAAGTATTATTCAGGGAACCAATGACGCGGATACATTACGTGCAATAAATGATTTGAATAACCAGATGTTTGGATTGGAAGGTGCAGATGGGCTGTATGGTAGTATTGGCAATGATGCATTGTATGGTGGTCACGGCAATGATTTGCTTGATGGAGGTGTCGGAAATGATCGTCTTTATGGCGGCGATGGCGATGACACTTACATATTTGCTAGAGGATATGGTCAAGATACAATCTTTGAATCTGATTCTTCTACAAACAAATTAAATATAATCAAATTGTCTTTGCAGACGACTGACATTGATTTAATTAGAGAATCAAATGATCTCATCATTCAAATTAAAGATACTTTCGATACATTACGAATAGATTCTTATTTCAAAGAAACTGATAATACTTTATATAAGCATCCGATTGATCAGATCGTATTTGAAGATGGGACAGTATGGGACTGGAATCAAATTCAAGAGTTAATCAAAATCGACGATGTACTTGTTGGTGGAGATGGAGATGATATTCTTAATGGAAAAGCGGGCGCTGATCAGTTTTATGGTGGGAATGGCAATGATACTTTGATTGGAGGTCTGGATCACGATATCCTATATGGTCAAAACGGTGCCGATATTTTGGATGGAGGCTCTGGAGACGATGAAATATATGGTGGTCAGGGTAGTGATACGTATATTTTCGGTAAAGGATATGGTCAAGATTTTATTTATGATGGAAGTAATCAATCAGATGATATTGATACCGTTCAATTATTGATTAATCCTTCTGAACTTGAAATTTTACAAGATAATGGTAGTCTTATTCTTAAAATCAAAGGAACGAATGATCAATTAACTATTGGTTCTTATTTTTATCAAAATGATCAATGGATCTATCAAAACAAAATAGAAAGATTGACCTTTGCTGATGGAACTGTTTGGGATCAAGTCAAATTAGAAGAAAATATTACTACTCAAGGAACAAGTGAAGCGGATATTTTGTACGGTAGAGGAGACCTCAACAACTGGATATATGGTTTTGGAGGAAATGATCAATTGTATGGAAATGTCGGTCAAGATATATTGGATGGCGGAGTTGGTTCAGATCAGCTATATGGCGGAGCTAATAAAGATACGTATGTATTTGGCAGAGGATATGGCCAAGATCTTCTATTCGAAAGCAATAGCGATGGGAAAGCTGTAGATACGTTGCAACTGCTTGTAAAGCCAGAAGAGATTGAAGTTTTATATGATAACGGCAGTCTTACTGTACACATTAAAGATTCCTCGGACTGGATTAAAGTGGGATCGTATTTCAATTCGGATGCTAATGGTCAATATCTTCATAAAATTGAAAAAGTTAATTTTTCTGATGGTACGGTCTGGAATCAGGCTCAACTTGAGCAAAAAGTCATTACACGTGGAAGTGATAATGACGATTATCTGTACGCCCGTAGCGGTTTAGATAATAATATTGAAGGAATGGCTGGCAACGATTATATTTACGGAAGCTTGAATAGCGATAGACTCGATGGTGGCGCTGGAAATGATCAACTGTATGGTAATCGTGGAAGTGACACTTATGTATTCGGCAGAGGATATGGTCAAGATTTAATTTATGATGGTAACAGTCTTGCAGAAGATATAGATACGATTCGAATTTTAGCTGATCCGGATGAAATTGAAGTGCTTCAAGATAATGGTAGTCTTGTATTCCGCTTCAAAGATGCAACTGATCAAATTAAAGTAGGTTCGTACTTTGATCAAGACACAGAAGGTAAATATGCTTATCAAATAGAACAGGTAGTATTCGAAAATGGTATAATTTGGGATAAACAAAAAATCGAGGAGCATGTTATTACTCGTGGAACCAATCTCGGAGAAATATTGTATGGTCGAAACGAATTGAATGACTATATGTACGGTTTGGAAGGCAATGACCAATTGTTCGGAAATGCAGGCAATGACAGAATAGATGGTGGACTCGGTGATGATCAGCTGTATGGAGGATCAGGTAATGACACCTATATTTTCTCTTATAATTCAGGACATGATACTATTTTTGAAAGTGATTCGATAACCGGAAATAAAGACATTGTAGAGTTGGATGTTAATTACTCGGATATTTTCTTAGCAAGTCAATCAGACAATCTTCAATTAGAATTGTATAAAAGTGAAGATCGCTTGACTATTTCGGGATGGGATACTATAGAAGCATTGCAAGTAGAAGAGTTTGTTAGTAAAGATGGTTATGTATTAAGAAATACGCAAGTTTCTCAATTAATTGATGCTATGGCTTCTTTCTCCAAAGAAAGTGGAATGAGCTGGTCACAGGCCATCGATGAAAAACAACCGCAAGCATTAAATATTCTAGCTCAGTATTGGAGTCCGAATAAAAATAATTAATTTGATTTTAAACAGCCGGGCTACTTAAAAGCCCGTTTGTTTAATCATTATAGAAGAATATATTTTTTAACCTATCCTAGTGAAAATAATAACTTAGTAATATTTCCAACGGCATTGCTAGCAAAATATTGAACATCATAGGTAGAAAATATGCTCCCCAAAAATATGTAGATAAGTTGCGGAATGTTCCAGCGAAAAGAGGTTCCCTTCAAAAATTAGTCACAAACTGAAATAGTATAAGCTACATATCTCTACTATCTAGCATTGCATTATACAGGAAAAAAATACTAAAATTATGAATTTATTAAATTATGGAAAAAGGGTATACAGTGTAATTTCTAGCGGAGTACCTAGCGATATGATTACTCACGATCTTATTCGGGATATCTATGGAGTAGAAGTGCTTGTACGGCATGATGCTGAAGCAGGATTACATCTCATTCCGATAGGTGTAGGTTTGTAAAAGAATCGTTCTCTGATGCGCTTATTTCGTCTATTCTATCTATTACTGAACAGACGTAGATTGATACGCTTTTTTGAAAATAGGGTAATAATGGAAGAAGAAAAGCGTTGAGGAGAGTGAGTAGCACATGCCGAAAATTCGTTATAACAATATGGATAATATAAGTACAGATAAGACGCTTAAGCAATTACGGCAATGGCGTGAAGAACGACGACTCAAAAATAAAGATCATTCTTATATCGTTCCTAATCAACCCCCTGAGATCGATTATTTACATAATAATCGTGAAGATGCTTCGATTACATGGGTAGGGCATTCAACCTTTTTTATCCAATATGAAGGATTGAATATCGTCACAGATCCGGTATGGGCAAGCCGAATGGGTTTTCAAAAAAGGATAGGACAGCCGGGCATCCCGATTGTAGATGTGCCTCCTATTGATGTTATTCTACTGTCTCATGCTCATTACGATCATATGCATATCAGTTCGATTCGTCAGCTTTACCGTAGTTCGACGATTATTATTGTTCCCCAAGGACTCAAAGCCAAAATGAAACGTAAAGGATTTGCACGTTGTCATGAAATGCAGTGGTGGGAAACATTCAAAGTAGGCGATATCCATATTACTTTTGTGCCTACTCAACACTGGAGTCGGCGTACCTTATTAGATACCAACACATCACATTGGGGCGGTTATATTATCGAACCTGTTCATCATCCTGTTACGTTACAAGAGGTAGAACATCCAACAGATCATTCCACTGAAGAAAAAGTACCACCAACGATCTATTTTGCTGGAGATAGCGGTTATTTCCCGGGCTTCACTGAAATTGGTAAACGATACAAGATTCATATCACGTTGATGCCGATTGGAGCGTATGAACCGGAATGGTTTATGAGTTCGCAACATACCACTCCTGAAGAAGCGCTTCGCGCCTTTTGCGACGTGAATGCAGAGACGATGATTCCGATGCACTATGGTACATTCCGCCTTGCTGACGATACTGCCCGTGAAGCATTGGATCGCTTAGAAGCGGAACGCCAACGTCTTGAGATTGCTGAAGAGCGTATTCGTGTTCTAGCTCACGGTGAGACTTTAATCGTTCATGGGAATGCTGATAGTACTAAATGATACATGGATCTATTTCAATACGCTAAATCTACACATTCAACCGTTTAACGTACCCAAAGTTAAACGGTTTTTTACTTTGCTAGATCGCAACTTATCTTTACTTGATATTTCAAATCATATATCCAATCCCAAAATGTTGATCATATTTTTTTCCAGTTTCCTCAATACTGCTGTTCGATTAGATGGTGTTGTGTGGTATACTATTGCCATCGGCAATTTTATGAAAACAGCGATGCTTATTTTCATGAAGGTCAACATGTTCTACAACAAATACTTCACTAACGATAAGGATGGTAATGAATACATGATCAATACAACAGGTGTCACGCTTCGCTATGGTAAGCGCGCGCTTTTTGAAGATGTAAATATCAAGTTCACGCCGGGTAACTGCTATGGTCTAATCGGTGCGAATGGTGCAGGTAAGTCTACATTTTTAAAAATTCTTTCTGGTGAGATTGAGCCTAACCAAGGCGAAATCCATATTACACCGGGCGAACGTTTAGCTATTCTAAAACAGAACCAATCTGAGTATGATGAATTTCCGGTGCTAGAGACTGTAATGATGGGTCACAAGCGTCTGTACGATATTATGAAAGAAAAAGATGCATTGTATGCCAAAGCTGATTTCACAGATGAAGATGGTATGCGTGCAGGCGAATTGGAAGCTGAATTCGCTGAAATGAACGGTTGGGAAGCAGAATCTGAAGCAGCAGAAATGCTAAACGGTCTGGATATCAACACTGAAATGCAATCCAAATTAATGAAAGAGCTTGGCGGTAACGAGAAAGTTCGCGTATTGCTGGCGCAAGCATTGTTCGGTCATCCGAATATCCTGTTACTGGATGAGCCTACCAACCATTTGGATATCGAATCGATTCACTGGTTAGAAAATTTCTTGGCCGATTATGATGGTACTGTTATCGTAGTCAGTCATGATCGTCACTTCTTGAATACTGTATGTACGCATATTGCCGATATCGACTTTGGTAAAATCCAAATGTATGTAGGTAACTATGACTTCTGGTACGAATCCAGTCAGCTTGCGCTACAATTGGGTCGTGAACAGAATAAGAAAAAAGAAGACAAAGTTAAAGAACTACAAGCCTTTATTTTGCGCTTTAGTGCGAACAAATCGAAGTCCAAACAAGCGACTTCTCGTAAAAAAATGCTTGATAAAATCACTTTGGATGATATTCGTCCATCGAACCGTAAATATCCATTTATCAACTTCAAAGGTGAACGTGAAGCAGGTAAACAGTTATTGTTAGTTGACGGTTTGACGAAATCAATCGATGGTGAAAAAATCATCGACAACTTGACTTTCACTGTAAACAAAGGTGATAAAATTGCTTTGGTAGGTCCAAACGGATTGCCAAAAACAACATTATTCCAATTGTTAATGGGCGAAATCGAGCCAGATGCTGGTACATTCCAATGGGGAATTACAACGTCTCAAGCGTATTTCCCGAATGATAACTCATCTTACTTTGATGGTGTAGAAGATTCACTTGTAGACTGGTTGCGTCAGTATTCTAAAGATCCAGACGAATCTTTCCTACGTGGATTCTTAGGACGTATGTTGTTCTCAGGCGACGAAGCGCTTAAAAAAGCAAACGTCTTGTCTGGAGGAGAAAAAGTACGTTGTATGCTATCTCGTATGATGTTGATGGGCGGTAACGTTCTACTATTAGACGAGCCTACCAATCACTTGGACTTGGAATCTATTACAGCATTGAACAATGGTTTGACTGATTTTGATGGTACGATTATGCTTACTTCTCATGACCATCAGTTTATCCAAACGATTGCAAATCGTATTATTGAGATCACACCAACAGGTCTGATTGATCGTATGATGAGCTATGATGAATATTTGGAAAATAAAGAAGTTAAAGAAATGCGCGAACGCATGTATCCAGTACAAGTGTAAATATAAGATTAGAGTGAAACAGCGGCTCTTTACGGAGAGCCGTTTTTTATTTGTGCCCAGAGCAGAATGATTTCGCAAAGGTAGATAAAGATGCGAAATGATTCGGCTTATTTTTCCTGTGGGCAAAAATGTTGGACAATCATTACAAGGTTTCGTTAGTCATACAACATTTGCTTGGTCTCACAACGTTTGATCTAACCTACAACGTTTCTCTAGACCCACTATACATTCATTTGATAAGATGAACGGACGCTCATTGTGGCTAGCTAGGTAAAATTTGTGATCAGTGTAATCTCAGCATTTTCAAATGCTTACTTTTATAGCAGGGGGAACAAAATGGTTGATGTATATCAGAATATTAAAGCAGGGGAACGCGGAGCATGGGTTAGCATTATCAGTTATCTCATCTTATCCTCTTTCAAATTGACCATTGGCTATCTTTTTCTATCCAGCGCACTCAAAGCAGATGGTCTTAACAATTTAACTGATATTGTAGCTTCATTAGCTGTACTGATCGGGCTGAAGATTTCGAGAAAACCGCCTGATTCTGATCATGCGTATGGACATTTTCGTGCAGAAACAGTAGCCGCGCTGATCGCTTCATTTATTATGGCGATGGTTGGAGTGCAGGTGTTAGTAGATGGAGTACAATCTTTATTTGCAGGTCGGGAAGAATCCCCTGCATTATGGACAGCAGGAGTCGCTGTACTATGTGCTGTAGTGATGTATTTTGTGTATCGTTACAATATCAAGCTTTCCCGGCAGACAGGCAGTCAAGCGCTCAAAGCGGCGGCTAAAGACAATCTATCCGATGCTCTGGTCAGTATAGGAGCAGCAGTAGGAATTATTGGGTCACAATTTGGGATGCCGTGGTTAGATATTGTGGCTGCTCTGGCAGTAGGATTGATTATTTGCAAAACGGCATGGGAAATTCTAAGTGAATCGATGCACCGTTTAACAGATGGCTTTGATGAAAAAGAATTGCCCGGTTTACGTCAAACGATTGAATCAATCGACGGGGTAGAACATATCAAAGATATCAAAGCTCGTGTAAATGGAAGTCAGACGTTGCTTGATGTCGTTATTGAGGTACAACCGGACTTGACCATTATTGAAAGTCATGATATTACCGATGAAATTGAAGCCAAAATGGAACAGGTTCATAATATTCGCTATGTTCATGTTCATGTGGAACCCAAAAATATAAAATAAGTATATCCTACCAGAATCACACCATTATATTGGATAAAGGGGTAGCTTATATGTCCGTTACACGTTCTAAAGCGGTTCTTATCCGTTTGTGGATCATTTGCACATTAAGTGGAATTATAGCATTACTAATCATTGGAGCAGGAACGTTATACTGGATTGCGGCACCTGAGCGTCCATTGAATTTGGAGTATACGGATGTAGATACCACAGCCAAAATCATCAGTATGGTCGAAACAAAAAAGCTAGAAACCACTATTTCACAAGATGAATTCAATCAATTGGCAAAGCAAGAATTGCTAGATCGCCAACATGAATTTCCTTTGGGACTCAAACTGACCGGTGCACAATTTACATTGCATAACCAGAACGTCACTGCTGATCTAAGAGGGACATATTGGGGAATTCCTTTTGGAGCCTTGCTAGACTTTCATATCAAACGTGAAGAAAATCGCTTAGTTCTAGATCATCAAGCCACTCATGTTCGACATGGAGATTTTAGTGGAGCTTGGATCGAACCGATTACCATATCATTGACCAAATACTTCCCAGCTATCGTCAATGTGAATCAAATGGAATTTGCACAAGATCATATTCAAGTATCATTCAAGTTAAACTTGCTGAGTCTGCCCAAGTTATTACTGCGATAATCGCTACGGGCACTTACATATAAGGTATACAGAATATAGTTTGGATAAAAGATAAAAAAACGCTTATCTCTCTAGGAGATAAGCGTTTTTTGGTACATCATCGTATTCAGTTAAGCCTCTACAATGATGTTAGAAGCTTCGTTTTCTGCCTGTGAACAAGCTGATCACGAACAATACCAAGAAAATAAAGAACAACACTTTAGCAATAGAAGCAGCAGCTTCAACAATTCCGAAGAATCCGAAAATACCTGCTACTAATGCGATGATAAGTAAGATAACGGACCATTTCAACATAAGTAATCACCATTCCTTTTCAAATATTAAGTATAATAAAATAACGATTTAAATAAATCGTAAGACGACGTCCATTGAGTATATATGTATGTTTACTCTGAGATGACTCAATGTTGTGATGTCGTTGGTAGTTGTATCTTAACCGACAAACTTTAGCTTGAAACAATTTACATTGTTTAAGCAATCGTATCTTGATGCTCATAACGCTCTCATGTTTCGGTGGTAAAACTGAGGGGTAGTTATTGAGTAACATCTTGAAATGTTGACAGATACTATTTTTACCAGAACACCTTGTAACACCAAATCATATTGAGAAGAAAAGAGAGGGAATGCCATGATTATTGAAATTAGTGTAGCCGTTATCGCATTAGCATTTGTAGCACTCGTTATTTTCCTTATTAAAGTGCTTCAATCTGCTGCAAAATCGTTAGACAATGTATCTTCTACTTTGGTAGACGTACAAAAAACAATTGAGGAATTAACGTATGAAGTGAAACAAACGATTCGTAACGTTAATGATATTACAGTCGATGTAGAGCACAAGTTAAAACAAGTTGATCCGTTAATGGAAACTGTTAAAAACTTGGGTGAAATCTTAAACGATGTAACTTTATCTTCAAAAGACTTGTCTTTACGAGTGATCGAGAAAGTTAAACATATTGGTGAAAGTAAACCGAAGCCGGTTGCTTCTAATCCAACAGGTGTCAACAATAAAGCGACTGCTTCTACACCGCAACAACGTACATTGCAGTCATACTCAGCTACATATAGCCACGCAAATGCTACCAACTGGATGAAATGGGTAGATACAGCGGCTACTGTATGGCAAAGATACCGTAAATAAATCACATCCAGACACGTTGACAGATAATAATTAAGGTATAACCACTAAACATGTATCAAGAGTTTATACCGTAAGAAAGGGTGAGACGATGATTACTCTCATGATGTTACTTGCTGGAATATTGTCCCCTTACTCCGGTTCTGCTCAAGTATCCGATGCTACTCCAGTACAGGCAGTTACAACTGTACAATCTGCTGATTACGAAGCAACACCAGTATTTCATACTGAAGTAGCAACACCTAAGTTAACAGCTTCGACTGCGGTGTATTCAACGACTGACTCTGTTTATGACGAACAATATAGCCAGTTGAATGGAATTTCTTTGGCAGATACTAGAGAAGATGTTCTGCGAATCAAAGGAAAACCATCCCATATTGTTGAAAATGAGTTAGGCGATCAAGAATATCAATATCAAGATGTAAATATTGGTTTTCAAGATCAGTGGATCACTTATATCAGCGTGCCAGCCAAAGTCGGCACAATCACACTGGATGGTCAGAAGATAACGCTAGGTAGAGACGAAATCAGAAAAGCACTGGGCAAGCCTGACTTTTCAGCGGAAGATGGAGAAGGTTATACCAATGGATTATCTGCTCTTAAAGTGTTCACGGATTCGCAAACAGGCGCTCTTCGTAGCGTAGATATATTTGATGCAACTTCGGAATAAGTACTTGTTTGTATGTTTCATTTGATGTTCAGTAAGGTTAATACTATTCAATCATAAGTATACTGAGGAGAGTGGCGAATGATGAGTTCTACAAATTCAACAAATTCCAAAGCTTATGCCAAAGTAGTTGAAAATGGTGTACAGGCTGTAGAAGAAGCTAAAAACTTACAAAAAACAGGATATAGCTTTGAAGAAATTTACGTACTGGCCCATAAAAAAGATATTACTGAAAAAATTGCTGAAACAGCTAATGCCAAAGAAGTGGGTGTGAAAGAAGAAGGAATGTTCGATTCTGTAGCTAACTTTTTCCGTTCACGTGGAGACGAATTGCGCTCCAAAATCACATCGATGGGATTTACGAAAGAAGAGGCTGATTTCTATGAGAGCGAACTTGATTTGGGCAAAGTGCTTGTCATTGCCAATCGTAAATCATAAAGAAATGGTATCAAAATATAAATAAGTAACTATCAACCTTCAATTTTACTTTTCAAAGTAGAGTTGAAGGTTTTTTGACGAATTTTTGATATTGTTCCTTTTGGAGAAAAGCAGTATTTGATTTATAATAGAGATTGCACTTTATTTATGAAGCTAGATCAGTGTTTGTCTAAAAGCTGAAATAAAGCGACAAGGAGAAATTATGCATATATTAATAGTTGATGATAACCCTACTAACGTAATTATTATTCGTGAAATTCTCAAAAGAGAAAAATATACCAATATCACGACTTCCTCTTCAGCACGCGAAATGTTCGGACATCTGGGAATCAATGATGAGGGAGTTGTCAATAAACCGAAAATAAATGAGATTGATCTCATTCTTTTAGATATGATGATGCCTGAAATGGATGGGATTGAAGCTTGCCGTATTGTACAACAATATGATGAATTACGTGATATTCCGATTATTATGGTTACTGCTGTAGGCGATTCCAAAAAATTAGCAGAAGCTTTAGATGCTGGAGCAGTCGATTATGTGACTAAACCGATCAATAAAGTAGAATTGCTTGCGCGAATTCGTTTAGCTTTGCGTCTTAAGCATGAGAAAGATTGGCACAAAGAGCGAGATCAACGTATTCAAGATGAGTTGAAATTAGCTAGTCAGGTGCAACATGCCGTATTAAGCGTGCCTATTCAAGATCTCAATATTCAGATTGAAGCTTTATATAAGCCTTCTTTTGAATTAGCAGGAGATCTTTATGCATGGTATCCATTAGGCGAAGGTCGATATGGAGTCATTCTACTGGATATGATGGGACATGGTATTTCTTCTTCTTTGTTCTGCATGTTTATCGCTTCAGTACTCAAAGACACAGTGACTACCTATGTAGAACCTGAAAAAGTCATTCAAGAGCTGAATCGACGCTTTAACCAATTGCATATCGAAAATCAGTTAGTGCAATATTACTTCACAGCGATTTATTTAGTAGTCGATACCAAATACAAACGTGTTGATTATGTTAATGCAGGGCATCCACCAGGACTCTTTTTCCATGATGATGGTCAGATGACCAAATTATCTACCACGACATTCCCTGTAGGATTGTTTGATCGTATTGATGCGGAATCCAAAAGCTTCACTTATGAAGGTGATGCTCATCTTGTTCTCTACACAGATGGCTTACTTGAAATGGTTGAAGGAGATCAAGACGTACAGTTAGAGTTCTTGATCAATGAATTGAAATCCAGTCATCATATTAATACCCAACAGATCGAAAAAGTATTTTTTGACGAAATATCTTCACAAGAACGTGATGATGATAAATGTTTAGTATGGATTTCATTGAGTGAAGGAGCGGACATTGGATGAAAATTAGAACCAAGCTGGTTATAGGATTCAGCGTTATCATTATGTTAATGATGACGCTGGCTTTTATCAGTTATGATCGAATGAACTACATGAATGAACAGCTAGATAAAGTATACCAAGATCGTTATCTCAAAGTGAGATATTCTACCAGCTTGCGTGGAGATATGAACAGTATAGCCAAAGCACTAGCGAACCAGTTATTGAGCGCTTCCTCTGAATCGGTAGCCGAAAGTCGTGCCACTGTTCAAAAGTTAAGTGATGATGCACAGAAGAATGTGAATTTATTACAAGAAAGTGCACAGACGTTAGAAGAAAAACAGATGGTAAATGAAGTAGCTGATGCATGGACCGATTTTGATGCTTATGGAGATCAAGTGTTGAATTTATTAGCAGATAATCAGATTGCTCAAGCAAACAATTATCGTACAGGCACAGGACTCGCTGCGCAAAACAATTTGGGAGCTTTAGCGAATCAGTTAGCAGATTATCAAGATCTAGCGATTGATCAAGAAATCAAAAATGCGAATGAAGCGTATCAAAGCTCTATTCAGACCACCACCTATGTTATGTTGGGTGGCATTTTGTTGAGTCTACTCATTATGATGTGGATTATTCCGAGTATTAGCAAAGGTCTAGGAACCGTTTCCTTAATGATCAATGGCTTTTCAGAAGGACGTTTACGTGCAATTAGCCGGATCAAAGTGCAATCCAAAGATGAGATAGGCGATGTAGCCCGTGTTTTTCAAGAAATGGCAGAAGATTTGGAACAACAACGAGAAGCAGAACATCGTTATCAACAAGCACAGCAAGATCAATCTTGGTTGAATTCCAACAGTGCACGTATTACTGAATTATTACGTGGTGTGAGCACACTAGAACAAAGTGCCCAAACGTTTATTAATGAATTCTCTCCAACGCTTGGTGCTCATTTTGGAGCCCTTTATGTACGACCGCTTAATAATCCTAACTCTCTAACTTTACAAGCTTCCTATGCAGGCGAAGGCATGTTAAAAGCGAAGCATTCACTGGTATTAGGCGAAGGTCTAGCAGGACAGTGTGCATCCGATCAACATCCAATCATTTTGGATGAAGTTCCTGATGATTATATTTCGATTCATTCTGCAACAGGACAACATAAACCTCAAAGTCTAATGATCTATCCTATTTTATTTGATGATGAATTATTAGGGGTTATTGAGCTAGCTTCATTAGGTACATTTACATCATTGCAAAAACAATTATTAGCTCTTTTAACGCACAACTTAGGTGTAATCCTTAACAATATTAATCGTCGTTTGCATATTGAAGAATTGTTACGTGAATCGCAAACGATGACTGAAGAATTGCAAAGTCAATCAGAAGAACTACAGATGCAACAAGAAGAACTTAAACGTTCTAACGAAAATCTAGAAGAGCAGACAGAAGAACTCAAACGCTCAGAAGATTTGTTGCAACGTCAGCAAGAAGAGTTAGAACACTTTAACAATGAACTGATTGCGAAGACACGCGAACTGCAAGAACAAGTTCAACAAGTAGAAGAACAGAATCAAGAAATTGAACAAAGCCGTCATCAATTAGAGCAACAAGCGATGCAATTATCAGTCACAAGTAAATACAAATCAGAATTCCTTGCGAATATGTCTCATGAATTACGGACACCGCTAAATAGTCTATTGATTCTATCTCAATTACTAACTGAAAATAAAAACGGTAATTTGACAGAGAAACAAGTAGAGTATGCAAGTACAATCTATATGTCTGGTGCAGACTTGCTGAAAATGATTGATGAAATTCTAGATTTATCCAAAGTCGATGCAGGCAAAATGGATATTAATCTGGAAGCTGTTCCGATGAAATCTATTGAAACGTTTGTCAATATGAACTTTGCTCCAGTAGCTATCCAAAAAGGAATAGACCTCAATATCAATATAGGCGATCAAGTACCAGAAGCAGTAGTGACCGATGATCACCGAGTGAAGCAAATTCTACGGAATATGTTATCCAATGCATTTAAATTTACAGATACAGGTTATATCAATGTCAATATTGAGCTTCCATCTATCGATCAAGTGCCTCCTTATCTCAATCGTAAGCAAGATTATATTGCGATTACAGTGGAAGATAGTGGTATAGGGATTCCGGCAGATAAGCAGGATATTATTTTTGAAGCGTTCCAACAAGTCGATGGTACCACCAGTCGTAAATATGGAGGTACAGGACTGGGTCTATCAATTAGTCGTGAGTTGTCTCGCCTTTTAGGTGGAGGAATCGGACTACAATCAGAAGAAAATCGAGGCAGTGCGTTTACTCTTTATTTGCCTAGACAAGATGCTTTAAGTGATGAACAAGTAGCGCAATCAGAAGAATCTAACAACCATTACTCGAATAATGAAATGTATATGCCAGCTGACTTCTCAGAGCAAGTTCTTCGTCATTCATCCGATTTCCCGGCTTATAAAAAAGATAGTAATGACGAAAAAATGATTATTCCACAGCCTTTGGCAGATGATCGAGATCAATTGAACAAAAATGATAAAGTCATTTTAATTATAGAAGATGACGTGAACTTTGCTAAAATTTTGTTAGAAATGGCTCGTGGTCGTGGATTTAAAGCATTGGTAGCTATGCAAGGAGATACCGGTATGCATATGGCTAAAACGTATATACCGGATGCGATTATTCTTGATATTCAGCTTCCTGTGATGGATGGCTGGTCTATTTTGAGTGAACTGAAAAGCAATGCGCATACTCGCCATATTCCTGTTCATGTGATTTCTGTTGTCGATGATGTCAAACAAGGACTGATGATGGGGGCTATCGCTTATCTCAAAAAACCATCCAGTAAAGAATCGCTAGAACAAGCATTTTCACATCTAGAATCGTATACGTCACAAAGTCTTAAGCAGTTATTGATTGTTGAAGATGACGAGAATCAGCGTAAATCGATTATTGAATTAATCGGTCATGACGATGTAGCGATCACCGCAGTATCCACAGGTGTAGAAGCATTACATGAGCTGCGAAGCAAACGTTATGATTGTATGGTGCTTGATCTGATGCTTACGGATATGACAGGGTTTGAATTATTAGATCGTATTCGAGACGATCAACAATTAAGTGATCTGCCGATTATTATTTATACAGGTAAAGAACTCGATAATAAAGAAGAGACACAATTACGCAAATATGCAGAATCGATTATTATCAAAGATGTGAAATCTCCAGAACGTTTACTGGATGAGACTACATTATTCTTACACCGCGTCGAAGCAGATTTGCCAGAAGACAAACGTCGTATTTTGCAAAAACTTCATAATAAAGAAACGTTATTTGAAGGCAAGCGAATTTTATTGGTTGATGATGATGTCCGTAACGTATTTGCTTTATCCAGTGTGCTTGAAGGCTATCGTATGGATGTAACATTTGCAGAAAATGGAAAAGAAGCCATCGACATTTTACAACATGAAGATTTCGATCTAGTATTAATGGATATGATGATGCCTGAGATGGATGGTTATGAAGCAATGCGTATTATTCGTCAGATTCCAGCTTATGAGAAATTGCCGATTATCGCATTGACTGCCAAAGCTATGAAAGATGATCGTGCGAAGTGTATTGAAGCAGGCGCTTCTGACTATGTGAAAAAACCAATTCAAACCGATCAACTTTTATCATTAATGCGTGTATGGTTGTATTCGTAAGTGAATAATTTGGGTAATGGATATTAATACTCGAATTTTATAAATGACTATACCTTAAAGAGCTTCAACCTATAAAAGTAATTTGAATCGGGGCTGAATATAATGACATCAACAAAACGTGACCAATTAGCAAGCCAATCCGAACCGCCCCAAGCGGATGAATTGATTGTCAATAATCTAGCAGAACGCGAAAATATTGAAGTTGATTTACTGATGGATGGAGTACATCGTCTGTATGGATATGATTTTCGTAATTATGCTAGAGCTTCGTTAACGAGACGCATCTGGCATCATGTACATGCCGAGAATCTTAAATCGATCTCGGCTCTTCAGGAAAAGGTACTGCATGATCGAGCTTGTTTTGAACGTTTAGTCCAAAATTTATCGATACCTGTCACTGAAATGTTCCGTGATCCTTCTCTTTTTCGTATGTTCCGTGAAAAAGTGGTTCCTTTATTGCGAACTTATCCGTATATTCGGATATGGCATGCTGGATGTTCTACAGGGGAAGAAGTATATTCGATGGCAATCTTATTACATGAGGAAGGTTTGCTAGATAAAGCCAGAATCTATGCAACAGATATGAACAATCGCTCGTTGCAACAAGCACGTGAAGGCGTATTTGGAATAGAACGTATGCAACTCTACACTAAAAATTATCTAGAAGCGGGCGGGAAGCGTTCGTTTTCTGAATATTATACAGCGAAGTATAGTTCTGTGATCTTTCAACCTTTTTTACGTAAAAATATGATCTTTGCTGAGCATAACTTAGCGACAGATCGTTCGTTTAATGAATTTAATGTCATCCTTTGCCGGAATGTAATGATATATTTTAACGACGAATTACGTGATCAAGTCCACGGATTGTTTCACGAAAGTTTGAGTCGTTTTGGAATCCTAGTCTTAGGTTCTAAAGAATCTATGCAATTTACAGAGTACAGTGATAGTTATGAGTTATTGGATCGCGTAGAGAAAGTATATCGGAAAATTAATTAGAGATTGTAGGGGGATTCCATGAGGTTTCATGAACCGATTCATATCTTATTGGTAGATGATCGACCAGAAAATTTGCTCGCTCTGGAAGCCGTTCTTGAGAGTGAACGTTATAATCTGATTAAAGCAACATCTGGAGAAGAAGCATTACGCTGTCTGCTCAAAGATGAGTTTGCTGTGATTGTACTAGATGTACAAATGCCAGGGATGGACGGGATTGAAACGGCAAAACTCATCAAAGCGCGCGAGAAAACTAAAGAAATTCCAATTATTTTTATATCGGCAAATAGTAAAGAATCGGAGCACTTATTTGCAGGTTATTCTGCGGGTGCGATTGATTATATGGTCAAACCATTTATTCCACAAATCCTCAAGTCCAAAATTGAAGGATTTGTCAGTATGTATTTGACCAATAAGCGTCACAAAACACAGTCGATGTTGTTACAACAGAAAACATTAGAACTGGAGAAAATCAATCAAGAACTAACAGTGGCAAAAGAAGCAGCAGAAATTGCAGCCAAAGCCAAAACTGAATTTTTAGCGATGATGAGCCATGAAATTCGGACACCGATGAATGGTGTGATTGGCATGATTGATCTGCTTATGGATACAGAATTGCAAGAAGAGCAGAAAGAATATGCTTCGATCATACGTAGTAGTGCAGACACACTTGTTATGGTGATCAACGATATTCTTGATTTTACCAAAATGGAATCTGGAAAAATGGAATTGGAAGAACATCCATTTTCGCTGGAAGCATGTATTTCCGAAGTGTTCAGTCTGTTTTCTGTCGATGCAGGCAAAAAAAATCTAGAACTTATGTATTCAATAACAGAAGATGTTCCAACGTATCTATATGGAGATATGGCTCGCTTACGCCAAGTGTTGATCAACTTAACCGCCAATGCGATTAAGTTCACTGAGCAAGGTGGTGTGTACTTGGAAGTGACGATCAAAGACAAGCTTGCTGAACGATTGGAACTTGAATTTAAAGTAAAAGATACAGGGATTGGCATCGCTGAAGAAAAGCGTGAACAATTATTCCAACCGTTTTCACAATTAGATTCGTCGATGACCCGTAAGTATGGTGGAACAGGACTCGGATTAGCCATTTGCAAAAATCTAGTGCAGATGATGGATGGAGAAATTAGACTCGAAAATACACCGCTTCAAGAAGGTTCTGGAGCTGTATTTGTTTTTACTATTTGTACCGGTGAATATGTTATGGAAGATCCCACTTTAGGATTGTTAGAAGAACGTGCAGATCAATTATGGTCTAATCGTAGTACAGAAGCTCCTAATATTCTGGTCGTGGATGATCATCCAATCAATCAGAAATTAATGGTAAGTATGCTGAATCGATTGGGATATAGTCCGGATATGGCAGATGATGGTGAAGAAGCGATTCGAATGGCTTCGGTTCATCAATATGATTATATTTTTATGGACGTTCAGATGCCTAATATTGATGGTCTAGAAGCAACCAAAATGATTCGTAATCTGCAAAAAGATGAGAATCCGGTTATTATTGCGATGACTGCCGATGTGATGGAAGGAATCAAAGGACGCTGTTTTGCAGCAGGGATGGACGACTACATTAGCAAGCCTGTCAAAATGGCTAGCGTTAAAAATATGTTAGAACATTACTCAATTAATCATCGTAACTATGAAACGAAAAAAAATGTTTTTTAAATAAATGATTTCTTTAAAATAAGAAAATAAA
>NZ_QGAD01000017.1:0-71080 GCF_005233705.1 Paenibacillus sp. CFBP13512
AAGGCGTGTTGCAGTTGCTTCGTTAATCTTCACAATCAAAGCGGTCTCCATTACTGGAGATCGCTTTTTTTATATAAAGCAATTGCACATATATGCAATCATGACTAACATTCTATTATTAAATCACCGATAAATAGTGTATCAGTTATAGTTAGGAGAGAGATAATGACATATACAATATCACTTTGTATGATTGTGAAGAATGAAGAGAAAGTATTAGAAAAATGCCTGAATAGTGTTCAAAGTAAAGTAGATGAAATTATAATTGTAGATACCGGTTCTACAGATCGTACATTGGAAATCGCAGAAAAGTATCAAGCAAAAATTTATTCATTTGAATGGATTAATGATTTTGCGGCGGCTCGTAATTACTCGCTAGATCAAGCGACTTCAGATTACTTACTGGTGTTAGATGCAGATGAATACCTGGAAGAGCAATCAGATCTCAAAAAAGATATTGCTGAATTTAAAGATTACTATATTATGCGTATTAAAAATTTATTGTCTAATAATAGAGTGTTGACGCATTCTTCTATTCGTGTATTTAAAAATGAAAAAAGATTACGTTATAAAAATAGGCTTCATGAACATCTTGATATTGATCAACTGGAAAATGAACTGAGTAGAGGCGAATCAGACGCAATCGTTCAGCATACAGGATATACGGATGAAGTTATGGAAGAAAAAGATAAACGTAACCGTAATATGCCTTTGATGCAGATAGAAGTTAAAGAAAATCCTACAAGTTACAATTTGTATAATATGGCTAAGCTTTATATGAATATTGAAGAATACGATAAAGCATTCGAATATTTTAAAAAAGCATTTGTAGGTAGTGAAAATAGAATGTATCAGCCAGAGCTATTAACTAAAATGGCTTCATGTTTAGATCAACTAGGATTTATAGAAGATGGATTGAAAGTATTAGAAGATGCCGTAGAGTTATATCCAGAAGATACAGGTATATGGAATGAACGTGGAAATTTATTTAAAAAAGCAGGTTATTATCGAGATGCAGAATTAGCATGGCTACATTGTCTAGCTATTGGAGATAATGGAATCACAGTGAATGAAGGCGTTGGAAGTTATATTGCTTATTTTAATTTGGCTGTACTATATGATATGCAAGGCAAACTATTACAAAGTTATGAAATGATTGTTCAATCGATACAGTTCAATATTGCCTTTGTACCTTCATTAAATAAATACTTTGAAATTGTTTTAAAAGCTAATATTCCGTTAGATGATATTTATAATAATTTTAATTTATTATACAATGTGGCATCTGTTGAAGAGTTACAAAGACTATTAGATTTGTTATATACTTTGCGCCATCCATTACTGCATCAGTATATAGAAAATAAAAACATTGTAGCTGAGAAGCATGTATCTGCCATTTCTTATCAATATATCAAACAGTATGATCTTGCTCAGAAATATTGGGGTGAGGTAGAAGAAGTTGCAGAAGAGAATGCAATCGATTTAATCACTTTAGCTTTTATTAAAAAAGATATAGAGCTATTAATACGTGCCAAAAGCATAATTAATGTAAGTGAAAAAGAATATAAAATAATCAAATTATTATTTGATAATCAAAATACTGAATCTCAAAAATTATCTGCAAATATTAAAAATATCTTAATCGATATTTTTGATAAATTAATCTATCTACAAGAATTTGATGTGTTACAAACGATGGCGAATTTACTTTCAGAAACGAATAGTGAGTTTCAATATCGTTTTGGAAAATTGTTATCTGAAAAAGGATACAGTGAAGCAGCGATCGATGTATTAATAAAAGCTTATAACCAAAATGAAGGTAATATTGACATCAATATACTATTAGGTGATCTTTGTATAAGTTCTGGTTATTTAGAAGATGCTCAATTATTTTATAATAAGCTAATTAAATTAAAGCCAGAATATAGTTCATACGAGCGTTGTTATAATATAGCTGAAAAAATGAATGATGTACCAAAAATGGTAGAAATGCAATCAATAATTAAAGAAAAGTATCCTCTTTCTAAGTGGATAACAACTGTTTAATTTTAAAAAGAAATAAGAGATACGATGGACAAAATTTATAGGACAGGAAGTAGTATAGATGGCACTTAGGGTAGCAGTTATTGGAACGGGAAATATGGGTATTCATCATTTGAGAAACTATTATCACAATCCGGATGTAGAATTGGTAGGATTTGTTGAAACAAATGAAAAGAATGCGGAAAAAGTGAAGACAAAGTATCCCATTGAACATTTTGCAGATTACAAAAAGGTACTTGGAAAAGTTAATGCTGTTAGTATTGCCACTCCTACTTGTACTCATTTTGAGATAGCTTCTTTTTTTCTGAGTCATCAAATCCATGTCCTACTAGAGAAGCCTATAACTGATAGTATTGAAGAGGCAGAAGATTTGATTGAAATTGCCAAACAACAAAATACTTTATTGTCTATTGGACATATTGAACGTTTTAATCCTGTTATTCAAGAACTCAAAAATATCCTAAAAAAAGAAAGTCCAGTTTTTGTAGAAATTCATCGTGAAAGTCCTTTTGATCCTAGAATTTATGATGTAGATGTAGTATCTGATCTTATGATACATGATATAGATGCCCTCTATTATATATTAAAAAGAAAACTCAACATTGTATCTTCTACTGGCATTAAAGTTCATTCTAATAAAAGTGATCTAGTTAATGTTCAGTTAATTAGTGATGATAATGTCTTGATAAATATTACAACAAGTCGAGCTACAGAACAAAAAATTCGTAGTTGGAGAATTATTTTAAAAGATAAATTAATTGAAGCAGATCTATTAGAACGAAAATTATATCTTTCCAGTAGAACAGAAGTTGGTAAAAAGATATTTGATACAAATGCAGATCATCATTATACACAAGAACAAATTACAGCCAAAATCTTAGTGAAAAATGATGAGCCATTACAAATAGAAATAGATAACTTTATTCAGTCGATTTTAGGTAATACTGTACTTGAGGTTGAAGGAAAAGATGGTCTAAAGGCATTAAAATTAGTTAAAGAAATTCAACAAAAAATAATAACTATCTAACTAAAATCTTCATAAAGGAGAGGGATTATGAATCCTATTTCAATTGCCAAACCATCTATAGATCATAATGAAATAGATGCAGTAGTAGAAGTGATGAAAACAGGAGAATTGGCTCAAGGAAAATGGGTGTACGAATTTGAAAACAAATTTTCACAAAAATTTGATCTGCCTTATTCTGCTGCTGTATGTAATGGAACGGTAGCACTGCATGTTGCGTTACAAGTTGCAGGTGTACAACCAGATGATCTTGTGTTAACTACTCCATTTACTTTTGTAGCTACTAGCAACGCTATTTTATATTGTGGAGCTATACCTATTTATGTAGATATTGATGAGCAGACTTATAATATCTCAATAGATTCATTGAAAGAAACGATAGCGAAATATCCTGAGGCAAAATATCTTATGTTAGTTCATTTATTTGGACAATCATGTGATATGAACGAAATTATTAAACTGACTAAAGAAAATAATATTACGATTATAGAAGATTGTGCTCAGTCGCATGGAGCTACTTATGATTCTAAGCCAGTAGGAAGTTTTGGTATTGCGGGGACTTTTAGTTTTTATCCAACAAAAAATATGTCTACGGGTGAGGGGGGATTAATAACCTCTACGCAGTCATCTGTTATAGAAAATTGCAAGTTACTAATAAATCATGGATCCAATACCCGGTATGTTCATGAAGTACTAGGCTATAACTATAGAATGACTAATATAGCGGCAGCAATTGGTATTGAACAGCTTAAAAAAATAGATAATATGAATCAAAGACGTGTAGAAAATGCCACTCAATATTTAGAAAATATAGATAACAAATGTATTAAGCTTCCTGTTACTATCAATAAAGCAAAACATGTTTTTCATCAATTTACGATTCAAACTACTCAAAGAGATCATTTAACCGAATATTTGACACAAAATAATATTGGTTCGGGCATCTATTATCCTTATCCACTTCATCAACAAAAGCATATTGTTCATTATTTAAATGACAAAAATATAACTATACCAGAGTTGCCTGTCACAGAGTTAGTGGCGCAGAAAGTAGTATCTATTCCTGTTCATCCTTTATTAGAACAAAACCAAGTTGAATATATAATAGAAACTTTAAATAAGTATTCTGTTTAATACAATTAGATTAAGAATGGGTGAATATTGTGGAGTTGTTAATGCAGCCAGTCCATTTAGAAAAAATCAGTTATCAATTTGATTGTATTCTCGTAGGAGAAAATATAGAAATATTAAAGTTCGGAAATTTAAGTACTAGAAGTGATAATCATCAATATCAATTAACTTATATTATGAACGAGAAATATTTAGAAGAATTCAATTATTCTAATGTTGGAGCAGCTATTATTCACAGCAGCTTAAAAGATAAAACTGTCAATTTTAAAAGTTATTTATTAACAGAAATTAATCCAGAAACATTATTTTATACTATTTTTTTTGAATATACTTCACGAAATTATTTTAAAAATTTTAAAAAAAGCTCTAAAGCCACTTCTATCATATCTTCTTCAGCTATCATCCATGATTCAGTAATTATAGGTAATAATTGTATAATTATGGATAATGTAGTTCTAATGCCTAACACAATAATAGGAGATCGAGTTACGATCAAGCCTAATACGACTATTGGTGGAGATGGATTTCAAGTAAAAGAAGTAGATGGTATTAGAAAAGTAGTACCTCATGTTGGAGGCGTTCAAGTAGGTAATGATGTGGAAATAGGATCAAATGTGTCTATTGATAAAGGTTTATTTGGAGAGTTTACGACTATAGGAAATGAGACTAAGATTGATAACCAAGTATATATAGGACATTCTTCTGTCATTGGTAATAGAAATATTATAGCCGGTGGAAGCTCTATAGCAGGCAATGTAATAACAGAAGAAAATATATGGATAGGGTTATCTGCATCTATTAACCAACTTTTAAAAATAGGGAAAAACAGCTTTATTGGAGCGCACGCAGCAGTCATTAAATCTATAAAACAGCATGAAAAAGTTGTAGGAGTACCTTCCAGAGTAATAGGTTGGGTCTGTGATTGTAGAAGTCCATTGAAAAAAAATGAAAATGAGTTTATGTGTACAAAATGCTCAAAAAAATACAAATTAGATGTTGATTTAACTATGCACAGAGTATAATCTACTTAATTTTAATTTAAATCTAACATTTATGTTATCGTAAATGTTTATTTAGTCTGAGTAATTAATATAAAATTATTTATTTGTATTATTCGCTCTAAAGCTAATGATGTTTTTAACCGATATATATATTAAATAAATCATTGTCGGAGGTTAACGCTAATGAATGTTCAATTCTCATTTTCATCTAGTGGCACCTACAGTCCGTTGAATAACGCCAGTACTTCTCCTCAACCTAATGTGGTTCCTGCTAATGTTAGTGAAATGAAGCAGATGGAAAAAGAAGGAGTCGTGTTACCTGTAGGACAAGAAGAGTTAATGCGAAGATTAGATCATGCTTTTAAAGCTTTATCTGGACCGGAGACTACACTACAAGTAAGTATGCATAAAGAAACCAATAGTATCATGGTTAAAGTATTAGATAAAGAAACGGGTAAAGTGATTCGCGAAGTACCTCCAGAAAAAACGTTAGATCTTGTAGCTAATATGATGCATATTGCTGGGATTTTGGTGGATAAGCGTACTTAATTATTTAAAAAATTGTAATACCAGGGAGGTTTATTTATGTCTTATATGTCCGCAGCATCTTCTTCTATTCGTGTGGGAGGACTGGCATCAGGGATTGATACAGATAGTATTGTTAAGCAGCTAATGTCAGCACAGCGTATTCCTTTAGATAAACTTAATCAAAATAAACAATTACTAGAGTGGAAACGAGATTCTTATCGAGAGATCAATAGTAAACTTGTTGATTTCCGTCAAAATAAACTTTCTCTTTATAAAAGTTCTGAATCATTAAATGCACAGAAAGCTACGGTCACAGGCAATACAAGTGCGGTTACAGCTACGGCTACGGCTGGAGCAACAGGCATAGCAATGAATGTTACAGTTAACCAACTAGCTTCTAAAGCCACTAATACTGGAGCCAGTCTTACAACTTCAGATGGAAAAGCTAAAACTTCTACTACACTTAGTCAAATTACTAATAGTACAGATCCTGCTCCTACTGAATATAAATTGAAAGTAAATGATGTAGAAATGACCTTTCGAAGTACAGATAGTATTAATGTTGTGATTTCTAGTATTAATAGTAATAGTGCAGCCAAAGTTTCAGCTACATTCGATGAAATTACAGGCCAATTCTCAATTACTTCGAAGGAATTTGGTGGAGCCGTAGTTGTGGATCCAAGCAGTACTTTTGCAAAATTGTCTAAAATGGATACAACTAATGGAGTTGTTACTCCTGCTAAAAAAGCTGAAGTGGAAATTAATGGAACCAAACTTACATTTGATAGTAATGTAAACACCGTTAATGGAGTACAATTGAATTTCTTAGCTACATCTGGAACAAATGGAGAAAGTAAAATTTCAACTCAAACAGATTCGAGCAAAGTGATCGAAACGTTAAAGGCTTTTATCAGTTCATATAACAGTATGCTTAGTACAATGAAATCAAAAACAGAAGAAACTAAATATAGAAATTTTGCTCCTCTTACAACAGAGCAAAAAAAAGAACTTAGTGAAGATGAAGTGAAAACATGGAACGAAAAATCAATGAGTGGATTATTGAAGGGTGATGATATCCTCAAATCTGCTATGCAAGATATGCGTAACGTCATTACTACTGCGTTAGGGAGTATAGGCGGAGTAAGCTTACCTGATATGGGCATTACAACAGGTACGTATAGTGAAGGTGGTAAATTATATCTAGATGAGACGAAACTCAAAGCAGCAGTAGAAAAAAATCCGCAAGGAATTATTACAACATTGCAAGGAACTGATGCTAAGACTGGCGTATTTAATCAACTATACAATAAGTTAAATGATACCATTGGTAAATTGGCAGAGAAAGCGGGAACTTCAAGATTCAATGCAGATGCTACAGCAGCATTTAGTAATAAAAGCCTTATGGCTAAAGAATTAACAGATTATAATAATCGAATTCTAGCTCTTACCAGTCGCTTGAATGATCGAGAAACTCGTTATTACAAACAATTTACGTCTATGGAATCGGCTCTGTCAAAATTGAATTCTCAATCAAGCAGTTTAACCAATTATCTAAGTTCGTAATTATATATTTTTAAAATTATAAAGGATGGTGTACTATGATTTCTTCACCTTACGAAAAGTACCGTCAAAATGCAGTACAAACTTCTCCAGGTCAACTTCTGATCATGTTATATGATGGTGCGATTCGTTTTGCATTAGCAGCTATTGATGGAGTGAATCAACAAGATTATCAGAAGTCTAATACTAACTTTGGTAAAGCACAAGCTATTATTAGTGAATTATCAGCAACTCTGGATCACTCCTACGATATTGCAGCGAGTTTGGGCAAACTTTATGAATATATGAATTATTTATTAATTCAAGCCAATATCAAAAAATCAATAGAACCTGCTGAAGAAGCATTAGGATACCTACGTGATCTTCGTGAGACATGGGTAGAAGCTAACAAATTGGCGCCAGGATCTAATGAAGTTAAGCATGGATAATCCTATTGTCACTTTAAAATGTGCTACTGATAAGATTATGAAGGGCTTAAATGAGCTATCCTATGAAGAATTAGAGCAATTTATAGAGGATCGTGAAAAACTAATCAATATGTTGCCTGATTTTTTTGAAACTCATTCAATTACGTTAGAAGATAAAAATGATTTAGAGTATATTTTGAATTACGATATTGCTCTTCAAGATCGTATGAATCATTTAAAAGCAGAAGCAGCCATATGGCTTGCGCAACGAAGTGTAGCTAAATCACAACGTAATGCTTATGATTCTAAATATAGTTCAGATAGTGTCTTAATGGATAAAAGAGAATAGCTAAGAGAGTGCATTCTATTGATAGAGTGTACTCTTTTTATTTGATTTTAAAGTTGTATTAGAAAAAGATATTTCTAATTAATTTTAATATTTAAAAGAAATGAGTGAGAGAATTGAGCAGTCCGGAAAATAATACAGATTCTCGAATAGTTAATATATATTATCATATTTTCAGTTTCTTAAATCGTTGTTCTCTATTTGAATTAGCAAAGTTTTTATTTAAGCGTAGTTATAATAAAAATAATTATTTGTTTGTAGAAAATTGGGTTTTAGGGAATGTTGGTTTATCGATTTTAGGATTAATAGTTTCTTATTTTTTAGGAAATCCTAAATGGTTTATAATCATTTTTATAATTTATGGAACTTTAAGAGTAATCGAAATTCTTTTTTATCAAGTGAACTTATCATTATTTGCTGGTTATAAACCAAATGGAAATGATAGTGGGAATACATATGCTTTGAAAAGTTATCGAAGAATGGTTATATTGTTAATTCATAATTTTTTCGAAATTATATGTTGGTTCTCATATATCTATCTTTACTTTCTTAAATCTTTCAAGATTGAAAATAACTTGAACAACGATACTCTGCAAGCGATCTACATGAGTTTTGTAACTATGACGACATTTGGCCAACCTAACTTTGAGATTTATGATAAATGGAGCTTGATTGCAATTTCGTTAGAAGCATTTATTGGTTTGATTATGACATTATTAGTCTTATCAAGATTTATTGCACTTCTTCCTCATATTAAATCTAAAGATCCATCTGAAATGAATTAAATTAACAGAACTATTTACCGATAATAAACAACCATGTATATTCAAATAGTGAAAATAATGAATTAACAATCGGAACAATATAATTGTAATAAAATACCATGAAAGTATTCACTTTACCAATTGACATTTACCCACCAAATTTGGTATATTTATAAATGTAGGCAATGTCTTACTCTACTTATTTGATAACGAAGGGAATGTTATTGCATGAATGGTAAAGTAAAATGGTTTAACGCAGAAAAAGGTTATGGTTTTATTGAGACTGATGAAGGCGGAGACGTATTTGTACACTTTTCTGCGATTCAAACTGAAGGTTTCAAAACGTTAGAAGAAGGTCAATCCGTAGAATTCGACATCGTTGAAGGCGCACGTGGACCACAAGCAGCTAACGTTATCAAATTATAATCATCCTTTTGGCATTTGCCGACCTACATAGGTATTATTGATGGTTACACATTTGACTATTACGCTAAGGCTCCGGAGACTCCGGAGTCTTTTTCTATGATGTGACAAGCTTATGAATAACTTAGGTACTTACTGATCAATAACTTTCAGTGATCTGTCACATAACAAGCGATTTAACAGGCAATAGATTGGTTAATGGAGAACAAGGGCGGCATAATAGATGAGCTATTTTCGATGCTATACCTGTTATAGACGAAAGTAGTTTTGAGGATTTTGCAAGCGTTTGACAGAAGTATCCTTATATACTCAGCTTTATCATATAAGGTCAGACGCGGGTACTCTGACGGCTAGATTTGACAATGTAATGTCACTGCTAATTTGCACCAGTATCCTTTTTACATGCCGTTAACATCTATGTTATAATTCCCTAAAGGAGGAGTGCCTTATGAACTTTGCTATACGTGGTCAACAAATCGATGTTACTGAAGCTATGAAAGATTATGTGGACAAAAAGTTAGGCAGACTTGAAAGATATTTTGATTCACCTCCCGTTTCTGACGGAACGGTTACACTTAGTGTTAATCGTGGACAGCACACGGTAGAGGTTACTATCCCTCTCCCAGGACTTATTTTACGTGCAGAAGATCGCAGTGAAGATATGTATTCTTCAATCGACTCTGTAGTGGATAAGCTGGAACGTCAGATTCGCAAACATAAAACTAAATTAAATCGTAAATTCCGCCAAGAGGGAAGCTTGAAATCCTTCTTCGTAGAAGATCCTACGGCTGCTGCACTTGCTGTTGCTGAGGATGCGGATATTGAACATGAATTAGATGAATTGGAAGTTGTCCGTAACAAACGCTTCTTATTGAAGCCTATGGACGTTGAAGAAGCGATCTTGCAAATGAATATGATTGGACATACATTCTTTGTATTCTCCAACGTAGACACGCAAGAGGTAAACGTAGTTTATCGTCGTGATGATGGTAAATACGGACTTATTGAACAAGAATAACTTTTAATTGATATAAAATCAGAGCTTATCCTTCGGGATAGGCTCTTTTTGCGTGGAAAAATTGTACAATCCGCTCTACAGTACGGTATAATAAGACTTGAATGATTTAAGAAACATTTTGTGTTCTTTTGCGTAATAAGTAGAAGAAGCTCTCAAAAAACGATGACGAACATCATATGGATATAGTCAGGCACGGGATATATTGATCTTGTGCCCTATTGAAATTTTATCATATGTCAAAGAAGTATAGGAAATGCGCTGTTTTGTTGCGGCTTTTCCCTGAAACTGGTACAATTTATTGCAACTGAGGTTATTGAATAATCCCCCATAAGCGTTACGGTATTTGCATTATTCAATAATCTATCTCTGTTTTGCGCGAAAGGGGTAAACCATGCTAGGACTTGTAAAGAAAATTTTTGGCGATACCAATGAACGTGATGTTAAACGTCTATTGAAAACCGTCGAGATCATTAATAAAATGGAACCGGAATTTGAGGCACTGTCTCATGAAGAAGTGCAAGCCAAAACGGCTGAATTCCGCGAACGTCTGGAAAAAGGAGAAACACTGGATCAACTATTGCCAGAAGCATTCTGTACTGTACGTGAAGCTTCCAAACGTGTGCTAGGCATGCGTCATTTTGACGTACAATTGATCGGTGGTGTCGCTCTGCATGAAGGAAGAATTGCAGAGATGAAAACAGGTGAAGGTAAAACACTTGTAGGGACACTTCCTGTATATCTAAATGCACTTGCTAGTAAAGGTGTGCATGTGGTTACTGTTAATGATTATTTGGCTCAACGTGATAGTCTACAAATGGGTCGCATTTATAACTTCTTAGGCATGACTGTAGGGGTTAACCTGAACGGTATGCAACATGACGAGAAGCAAGCGGCTTATGCTTGTGATATCACTTATGGTACAAATAATGAATTTGGATTTGACTACTTGCGTGACAACATGGTGTTGTACAAAGAGCAAATGGTACAACGTCCATTGTACTTCTGTATTATTGATGAAGTGGATTCGATCTTGATCGATGAAGCTCGTACACCATTGATTATTTCAGGACAAGCACAGAAATCGACTGAATTGTATTTTGCTGCGGATCGCTTTGTTAAAACATTGAAAATCGAAGATGATTTTAATGTGGATATTAAAGTGAAATCGGTAGCTTTGACTGAAAAAGGGGTAGAAAAGGCTGAGAACTTCTTCGGACTTGAAAACCTGTACGATAATAAAAATGTAACGATCAATCACCATGTAGTACAAGCGCTTAAAGCAAATACGATCATGCGTCGTGATGTGGATTATGTAGTCGCTGATGGTGAAGTATTGATCGTTGATGAATTTACAGGTCGCTTAATGGCTGGTCGTCGTTATAGTGATGGTCTACACCAAGCGATCGAATCGAAAGAATCGTTAAAAGTACAAAACGAAAGTATGACGCTGGCTACAATCACGTTCCAGAACTACTTCCGTATGTACAAAAAGCTTGCAGGTATGACAGGTACAGCGAAAACAGAAGAAGAAGAATTCAAAAAGATCTACGGTCTAGAAGTACTTCAAGTACCTACTAACCGTGTGAATCAACGTGAAGACTTTGCTGACGTTGTCTATAAGAGCGAAGAAAGCAAGTTCCGCGCTGTTGTGGACGAAATCGTTGTACGTCATGAGAAAAACCAACCGATCCTTGTTGGTACGGTATCGATTGAGAACTCTGAGCGTCTTTCTGAAATGTTGAAACGCAAAGGCATCAAGCATCAGGTTCTTAATGCGAAATACCATGCAGAAGAAGCAGAAATTATTGCACGTTCTGGTCAACCGGGTACAGTAACAATCGCTACCAATATGGCTGGACGTGGTACAGATATTCTACTTGGTGAAGGTGTAAAAGACACAGGTGGACTTCATATCATCGGTACAGAGCGTCATGAGTCGCGTCGTATTGATAATCAGCTTCGTGGTCGTGCCGGTCGTCAAGGTGATCCAGGTTCCACACAGTTCTATCTTTCTCTTGGTGATGAGCTGATGAAACGCTTTGGTGCAGATAATGTAATGAATATGATGGAGAAACTAGGCTTTGAAGAAGATCAGCCTATCGAAAGTCGTATGATTACACGTGCTGTTGAATCCGCTCAAAAACGTGTTGAAGGTAGTAACTTCGATATGCGTAAAATCGTTTTGCAGTATGATGATGTGATGAACAAGCAACGTGAAATCATTTACAAACAACGTCGTGAAGTATTAGAATCCGATAATATTCGTGAAGTTGTATTGCAAATGATCAAGCCTTGTATTGAACGTATCGTCGAAGTACATTGTAATGACGATATCCCTGAGAATTGGGAACTTCAAGCGATTGCAGATTATGTCAATAATAACTTCTTACAAGAAGGTACTATTACAGAACAAGAACTACATGAGCAAGAAAAAGAAGAGATGGTTAACTATCTGTTCGAGCGTGTAGAACTTCGTTACTTGCAACGTGAAAAAGAAATTGGCGAAGAAATGGTTCGCGAATTTGAAAAAGTAGTCGTTCTTCGTGCAGTTGACCGTAAATGGATGGATCATATTGATGCGATGGAACAATTGCGTCAAGGTATTCATCTTCGTGCTTATGGTGGTACAGATCCTTTGCGTGAGTACCAGTTCGAAGGCTTCGAAATGTTTAACCAAATGATCGCTGAAATTCAAGAAGAAGTCGCTACTTATGTGATGAGAGCACAAATTGCAAGTAATCAGGAACGCGAAGCCGTTGTAGATGAAAGCAAAATGAGCACAAGTGGTGGCGAAACGGCTGAAAAACGCCCTTCTCGCGAAGAACGTCGTCGTAGACGTAAATAATTCATAATCAATTGAATACAAATATCTAGATTTGTTGTATCCCAAGAGACACTCACCATTATCGTGGGTGTCTCTTGTTGGATCAATGAATCGCTATCTATAACGCTTGGAAGTAAAAGCGTTAATGGTTTAAATAAAAGAAGATTTTTGCACAGCAAAATATCTATTCATTATGAAGAGGTGAATGTACCAATGATCGATCCGAGTATAAAACATGATTTACGTGAAATGGCTACCAAATTATCTAACCTTAGGGGGTCTCTTTGACTTAGACCTGAAGCGTGAGCTGATTGCTAACTTTGAAGAGAAAATGTCTGCACCCGGGTTCTGGGATGATAACGAATCGGCACAAGAAGTCATTTCTGAAATGAATGCTGTTAAAGGTGCTGTAGATGATTATCTAGAGCTTCAACAAGAGCATGATGATGCTAGCCTAATGGCAGAATTAGCAGATGAAGAAGATGATGAATCACTGGCTAAAGAAGTAACCGAAAGTGTGAAAAAGCTTGTTCGTAAAATCGAAGCTTTTGAATTGCAGTTACTATTAGATGAACCTTATGATAGCTTGAATGCTATCTTAGAACTTCACCCGGGAGCAGGCGGAACTGAGTCGCAGGACTGGGGCGAAATGTTGCTCCGTATGTACAGACGTTGGGCAGAGAAAAGTGGCTTCAAAGTGGAAGTTATGGATTATCTTGCTGGCGATGAAGCTGGAATTAAAAGCGTAACGTTGCTAATCAAAGGACATAACGCTTACGGTTATCTCAAAGCTGAAAAAGGGGTACACCGTCTTGTACGGATATCTCCGTTCGATTCTTCAGGTCGTCGTCATACTTCATTTGTGTCTTGTGATGTGGTGCCAGAGATTACGAATGACTCTACGATTGAAATTCGTACAGAAGATTTGAAAATTGATACGTACCGTGCAAGTGGTGCCGGTGGACAGCATATCAATACTACCGATTCTGCTGTACGGATTACGCATTTACCTTCTGGGGTTGTTGTTACCTGTCAGAGTGAACGTTCACAGATCAAAAACCGTGAACATGCGATGACGATGTTACGTTCCAAATTAGTAGAACGTAAAATTGAAGAAGAGCGTAAGCAATTGGATGAGATTCGCGGCGAGCAATCAGAAATTGCTTGGGGTAGTCAAATTCGTTCTTATGTATTCCATCCTTATAGCATGGTCAAAGATCACCGTACTTCTGTCGAAACAGGAAATATCGGTGCAGTAATGGATGGAGATTTAGATCCATTTATCGATGGATTTTTACGCAGTAAGCTCAAAATTGAAGTTGAATAATAATCGATCGTTTAAAGTCTGGTATGAGAGTTATCTTTCATATCAGGCTTTTTTTGTGCTTCAATTACCCAAATAGATCTACTTTTAGTCTATAGCGATATAAAGATTTCTATCTTTGTTTAAAAAGATGGTGGCGAAGCAAAACATCTCTGCTACACTACGGTACTGTATGTTCTTTTCAAATAAATAGGGTTGCGTTAGAATAAGAAAGCTATGTAACTTTATGCAAAATAATGAGTACAGGAGAATATAGAAATGATCATGCAACCTCGTACAGGACAACGCAGACGTAAACCCCCAATGATTCCATTAACAGGGCCTCTTCGCAACAGTTGGGATATTTTGTTGATTATCGTAGGGGCTTTTATTATGGCACTGACGTTTAACCTGTTTTTATTACCCAATCATATCGCTTCAGGAGGGGTCTCCGGGATATCGATTATTGTTAACCAACTGCTTGGGATCGAACCCGCTTATATTCAGTGGCTACTTAATATTCCTTTATTTATCGCAGGTGTTATTTTACTAGGCAGACAATATGGAATGCGTTCGTTAATCGGAACGATTGTGCTACCTCTATTTGTCTATCTGACCAGTAGTTTTCCTGTGCCTACCACTAACCCTTTATTAGCAGCGTTGTATGGAGGAATCGGAGTCGGATTGGGACTTGGGATCGTATTTCGTGGACGTGGTTCGACAGGCGGATTATCTATATTAGCGCAAATTATTCAAAAGTATACGGGATTCAGCATGTCCTTTTGTGTGATTTTGACAGACGGTAGTGTTATTGTGTTTGCAGGATTATTACTCAAACCAGAACAAGCATTATATGCATTAATTAGTCTGTATATCACCAGTAAAGTGATCGATGCGGTAGAGCTAGGATTCAGTAACTCCAAAGTAGCGTATATTATCACCAACGATATTGAACAAATGCAAACAGCGATTTTGAATGATCTGGATCGTGGTTTAACGAAGCTTAATGGTGAAGGCGGGTATACTGGTGACGAACGAACCGTATTAATGGTCGTCATTGGACAAAATGAAGCCAGTCGCTTGAAAACCATTGTGCGCTCGGTTGATCCTGATGCTTTTGTGATTATTAGCAATGCCCAAGAAGTATTAGGTAAAGGATTCAAAATGACTGGATAAAATAAAAAATTCTTTTCGCCATATCAGCTTAGAACTCATTAGGTAAGAGTTCTAAGCTGAGAAGCGAAGAGGATTTTTTTATAGTGTACCGGGTCAGAGCAATAGATTATAAAGGTGCTGTCTAGGTACTGTCTGGTATAGTTCTAATCATCTGTAATCTTATAAGCTAAAACTATTTTTGTAGTATGTATTAGTTAGTTTTTCTTTTCAAAAGATAAATGACGGCATAACCAATTGCTAAAATAGCTACACTTGCTAGACAAGCAAGTACAATCGAGATCGTGATAGTTCCACTTAATAAGTAACCCACAAGCAATCCTGTGAGAAAAGCAGAAATTAAATTAATCGCTATATTCCTCATCTACAGAATCCTTTCTCTTTATCAAATTGTATATCAAGTATTAAAATAAAATGGTAAATAATGGTTTATAGATATCATAGCACGATACATGTACAAATGAATAGCATAGATGAGTAAGATCATTTTAACGATATAATTAGTAATATCAGACAAAAGTATAGATTAAAAGTAAAAAAGACCTTTTCTGAAATTTAATCAGATAAAGGTCTTTTATTCGTATATAATACAACTAAAATAGATAAGACATCGTGTAGATGCATAAAAGTAAGAAATTTATTCATAAAGTTGTATTTATATTAACATCGATGTATAATAATACACATCTTATTTATTCGGACTGAAATGGAAATCGTTGTTATGGAAATGGAAAATTGCTTATACATGGATACAGTAGATCGATGATCTTATTTGAGTACAGGAGGAGTTCAACTTGAATCCAACTAAACAAAGAGTAGCTATTGTAGGTTCCACCGGCTATGGCGGGGTGGAACTGATTCGTTTTTTACAGCATCATCCGCATGTCGAGATCACTTCGGTTATTTCTGCATCTAGCAGTGGATCACCCATGTCGGATCAATTTCCTCATTTAGGCGGAGTTATTGATATGGACTTAGACGGAGTCGATGCAATAGCTACGGCTGCCAAAGCAGATATTGTATTTACCGCAACACCTTCAGGAGTGAGTAGCACTTTAGTTCCACAATACTTAGAAGCAGGGTTGAAAGTCATTGATTTATCCGGTGATTTTCGCCTCAAAGATAGCAGTACTTACGAGCAATGGTACAAGCATGATGCACCCGCAGATCACTATTTAGCAGAAGCGGTGTACGGATTATGCGAGCAAAAGGGTAATGATGTACAAGATCAGCGTCTAATCTCGAATCCAGGTTGTTATCCTACTGCTACATTACTTGCATTAATGCCTGGTGTGGAAGCAGGATGGATCGATCATAGCTCTATTATTATCGATGCGAAGTCAGGTGTATCCGGTGCAGGACGTGGGACGAGCTTAACAAGCCATTATGCAGAAATGAATGAAAATTTTAAAGCGTATAAATTAAATAAACATCAACATATTCCAGAAATAGAGCAAGTATTGTCTGGCGTTACTGGAGAACCTGTGGTTGTCACGTTTAGTACTCAATTGGTACCGATGACACGTGGAATTATGACAACGATGTATGCAACGATCAAAGGCCAACATAATGAACAAGATTGGATCGATCTGTATCGTGAGTATTATCGTGATCGTCCATTTATACGTATCCGCAAGCAAGGCAACTGGCCTTCAACAAAAGAAGTAGCTGGTTCTAATTATTGTGATATCGGATTCGCTGTAGATGAGCGCACAGGACGCATTACAATTGTGTCTGTGATCGACAATCTAGTCAAAGGCGCCGCAGGACAAGCAATCCAAAACTTAAATCGTATGATGGGCTGGGAAGAAACACTAGGTCTAAAAATGGTCCCTGTTTATCCATAGTGCTTGGCAATATAAGCACGACCCAAGTTCAATAAGAAAAAGATTTTTGCAAAGCAAAATATCTAGTCCGCAGTGCTTGGCAGTATAAGCATTAGCCAGTGTATAGCATTTAAAGTAGTTATTGTCGATCAGGAAGTGAGAGGAGATATCATGGCAGATCAGGGATTCAAAGTAGTTGAGGGAGGTTCTATCGTCACTCCCCGAGGATTTCAGGTAGGTGGATTGCATTGTGGTCTGAAAAAAACAGAGCGTAACGACTTGGGTGTTATTGTATGTGATGAACTGGCAAATGCAGCAGCTGTGTATACAACGAATCTTTTTCAAGCGGCACCGCTTCAAGTGACCCGCGAAAGTCTAGCACATGGAACATTACGTGCGGTAGTAGCGAATAGCGGAAATGCTAATGCGTGTACAGGCAAACAAGGTGAACAAGATGCATATACGATGCGTGCTCAGACAGCACAGTATTTAGGTCTTCACGAACATGAAGTAGCAGTAGCCTCTACAGGCGTTATTGGTGAATTGCTGAAAATGGATCGTTTATCTGCTGGAATCACTCGACTTCCTGCTCATATCGGCAAAACAGAAGAACATGCCGAAGCTTTTTGCCAATCGATCTTAACAACAGATTTAGTTAAAAAAGAAATCTGTGTCTCTGTGATAGTCGATGGGCAAGAAGTGCATATTGCAGGAGCGGCTAAAGGATCAGGAATGATTCATCCAAATATGGCAACCATGCTTGCATTTATGACGACAGATGCCGTGATTTCTTCAAGTGCGTTACACCAATTATTAAGTCAGACCACAGATCAGACATTCAATATGATCACGGTGGATGGAGATACAAGTACCAATGATATGCTAGTTGCGATGGCGAGTGGCTTTGTTACACATAATGAATTAACACCAGAGCATCCAGATTGGGCTCGTTTTGCTGCGGGATTCCGTAAAGTCTGTGAATATCTAGCTCAAGCGATCGCTCGTGATGGCGAAGGAGCGACCAAGCTAGTCGAAGTGATCGTGACAGGAGCGATTAGTGAGCTATCTGCAAGAGCAATCGCCAAAACAGTTATCGGATCAAGTTTGGTTAAATCTGCAATGTTTGGAGCAGATGCTAACTGGGGACGTGTAATAGCCGCTGTAGGGCGCGCAGGCGAACCTTTGAATGTAGAGACCGTAGATATCCGCTTAGGCGATATCGTGGTACTGACAGGCTCTAGACCGGTTCCTTTTGACGAAGAAGCAGCACTGGCGTACTTACAAGGCGATAAAGTTGAAATCGTCGTGGATTTACACTATGGAGATGGACAAGCTGTAGCATGGGGCTGTGACCTGACGTATGACTATGTACGTATCAATGCAGCTTACCGGACATAATGATTATCAATTACACATCCTATTCTAAGTTCAAATAAAGGTTAGGTGATACCAACAATGAGCGGAGCCAATACACGTACTTTTGTCATGAAGTGCGGAGGGAGTACACTTGCAGCATTACCGGATTCTTTTTTTACCGATTTAAATGAGATTCAGTTATCCGGCATTCAACCTGTTATCGTGCATGGCGGTGGACCTGCAATCTCTGAGAATTTGAGCAAGTTAGGCATCGAAACTGAATTTGTCGGTGGATTACGTAAAACAACAGAAGAAGTGTTAGACGTAGTTGAAATGGTACTCTCAGGCAGTATCAACAAGCAGATTGTACGACGCATCCAAAGTACAGGTGGCAAAGCGATCGGTATATCGGGTGTAGACGGTTCATTGATCCAAGCGAAGCCTGTAGCCAACTCAAGTGAAGTCGGGCTAGTCGGTGATGTGACGTATGTTGAAGCTTCGATTATTCAAGGTATTGTCGATCTAGGGTATATGCCTATTATCGCTCCTGTTGGCAGTGATGCGACCGGACAACGATATAACATCAACGCAGATACTGCTGCAGGTGCAGTTGCTTCTTTTCTAGGTGTACCACAAATGATCGTTGTCACAGACGTACCTGGAATCATGCGATCTGTCGACGGCAATAAACAAGTATTACCCCAAGTGTCTATTCAAGATATTGAGGACATGATCGCTACCGGAGAAATTTACGGCGGCATGATCCCCAAAGTCAAAGCAGCCATCGCTTGCATTCACGGCGAAGTACAAGAAGTCATAATCGTAGATGGCACCGAACCACAAGTACTCAGCCGTGTACTCAAAGGCGAAACCATAGGCACACGCATTGTGCGTAAAAATTAAAGATACAATCAAGCTAAGCCAACAATTAAATCTATAGTTTAGATAGGCGATAAGCAGTATCTATTGTTAAAAATTCCTATGAATTTTTGATTAACATCTTAAAGATATTCAATCTCATTCAAAGTATATGTAAAAATATTATTATTTATGGCTATATCCAATATTGTTATACGCAACTTAAAATAAATCTTTCAAAGACTAATCCAATTTCAATGTACTTTAACTAACCAGTTTTTAAAATATTAAATCTATTTCAACTAACCCAAAATCCAAGAACTAAATCTAAACACTAAATGCAAGAACTTTAACCACCTTGCCACCCCACCTGTAAAATTAAAAACGATCTTAAAATGAGGTTATATGCACAGAGTGGAAAAAATGGATTTGATTCTGAAAGAGCGAAGCGCTCGCCTTTGAGGTGGTATCCTTACCGCAAAGCGGAATCAAAAGGATACCACCTCAACAGCGACGACAAGAACAAATCCATTTTTGGAACGGTGTTAGCATATCACCCCATTTTCATTCGTTTTTCAAATCACATATTAATTATGAGGAGCGTGACCAGCATGGCTAATCCGATCAGCAGTCAATCTGCACAACCAACGCACACTGAGCAATCTGAAAGTTCTTTATTTCCAACGTATGCGCGTTATCCTATCGCTTTTGCCAAAGGAAAAGGTAGTTATCTGTGGGATACTGACGGTAAAAAATACCTCGACTTTATGTGCGGTATTGCTGTGACGAATCTAGGTCATGCACCGGACACTGTTATTGATAAACTCAAAAATCAATTGGATCAATTGTGGCATACATCGAACCTGTTCCATATTCCTAATCAAGAACAAGCGGCACAACTGATAACCGCCAATAGCTGTGGAGATGCGGTATTTTTCTGTAATAGCGGAGCAGAAGCGAATGAAGGGGCAATCAAGTTAGCCCGTAAATATCAGCAAAAAGTTAAAGGTGAAGAACGTTACGAGATTATTACTTTCGGACAATCGTTTCATGGACGTACACTAGCTACACTGACAGCAACCGGACAAGATAAAGTGAAAGAAGGATTCCATCCATTGCCAGCAGGCTTTGTAACGGTACCTTTGCATGATCTCGATGCCCTCAAGTCAGCGGTGAATGAGCATACAGCAGCTATTATGATCGAAATGATTCAAGCTGAAGGTGGCGTCTATCCAGTAGAACCTGAATTTATGCAACATATTGTAGATCTGTGTAACGAGCACGGATTATTGTTGATCGTAGATGAAGTACAGACAGGTATGGGACGCACAGGTAAAATGTTCGCTTATGAGCATTATGGTATCGAACCGGATATTTTCACATTAGCCAAAGGGTTAGGAAGTGGCTTCCCGATTGGGGCATTGGTCGGTAAAGGATTCCTCAAAGAAGCATTTGTCGCAGGAAGTCATGGTTCTACATTTGGAGGTACACCTCTAGCAACAGCGGCTGTTATCGCTACAATTGAAACGATGCAAGAACAGAACGTAGTAGAACAAGCGGCTACGATGGGAACCTATCTACAAGAACAATTACAAGCGAAAATCGGCAACCATCCGTTTGTTAAAGATATTCGTGGTAAAGGATTATTGATCGGTATTGAATGTGATGGTCCTGTAGGCGAATTGGTTACAGTTGGGCAAGAAAAAGGATTGTTATTTATTACAGCAGGGCCTAATGTGATTCGGTTGTTACCAAATCTTTTAGTGACTCAAGCAGAAGTTGATCAAGCAGTAGATATGATCAAAGATATTATCGAAGCGTATGCGCCGATTGTAAATAATTCAACGATCATCAATGGAAAATAAATCGAAATAAGGAGGTTCATATCCATGACAGATGCAGTATCGAAAAACAGTTCGTTAGAACTTAGTCATTTTAAAGGCAAAGATTTTGTGGAATTAAGCGACTATACCGCAGAAGAAATTCATTTTTTAATTGATCTAGCAATCGAACTGAAGCGTAAGCAAAAAGCAGGAGAATCGTATCGTCCACTCGAAGGTAAAACAGTCGGATTAATTTTCGAGAAATCTTCGACACGTACACGGGTATCTTTTGAAGTCGGTACTTTTCAGCTAGGTGGACATGCTCTGTTCTTGAGTAAAAATGATATCCAAATGGGACGCGGTGAGATTATTGCAGATACAGCACGCGTGATGTCACGCTACCTCGATGGAATTATGATTCGTACCTTTGGACATGAAAATGTAACCGAACTGGCGAAATATGCAGATATTCCGGTTATTAATGGACTGAGTGATCTAGGACATCCTTGTCAGGTACTGGCTGATTTCCAGACGATTGTGGAGAACAAAGGGAAGCTCAAAGGATTAAAACTTGCGTATATCGGAGACGGTAACAATATGGCACACTCGCTAATGATTGGTGGCGCTCGTGTAGGATTGGACGTCTATGTAGCCACGCCAGAAGGATATGAGCCTGATCCAGAAGTAGTGAAACAATGTGAAGCCTTAGCCGCTGAAAGTGGAGCAACGATCAAAGTTGTTCGCGATCCAAAAGAAGCTGTGCAAGATGCAGACGTAATCTATACCGATGTCTGGGCAAGTATGGGATTTGAAGAAGAACAGAAGATTCGTGAACAAGCATTTAAAGATTATCAGGTCAATGAAGAACTGGTAAGTCATGCGAAATCCGATTATATTTTCTTACACTGTCTACCGGCTCATCGTGGTGAAGAAGTCAGTGCAGGCGTTATTGATGGACCCAATAGTGTGATTTTTGATGAAGCAGAAAATCGTCTACATGCACAAAAAGCAATTATGGCGGCTTTGATCGGATAAAGTAAGATAGAATAAGAATAGTTCGATATATGGATATGAAGAAAGTGGAGGGAATACAACAACATGGCTAAAAATAAAATTGTACTTGCATACTCAGGTGGACTGGATACATCTATTATTTTGAAATGGTTAAAAGAAACATATGATGCAGAGATTATCGCATTTACCGCAGATATCGGACAAGCCGATGAACTGGATGGTTTGGAAGAAAAAGCATTAGCAACAGGAGCTTCTAAAGTCTATATTGATGATCTACGTGCTGAATTTGCCGAAGATTTTATCTATCCAATGTTCCAAGCAGGAGCACTATATGAAGGACAATATCTACTAGGTACAAGTATTGCTCGTCCGCTTATTGCGAAGCGTATGGTTGAGATTGCGCGTGCTGAAGGTGCTATGGCTATCGCTCATGGTGCTACAGGTAAAGGAAACGATCAGGTTCGCTTTGAATTGAATGCAGCAGCTCTTGCTCCTGAGATCAAAGTCATCGCTCCTTGGCGCTTAGAAACATTCCGTGATCAGTTCCCGGGACGTGCTGAGATGATTGAATATGCTGAAAAGCATGGCATCACGGTAACAGCTTCAGCGGCAAAACCGTATTCAACTGACCGCAATTTGCTACATATCAGTTATGAAAGTGGTGTATTGGAAGATCCTAACTTTGATGCAAGCGCAGAAAGTAATAAAGATATGTTCTTGCTTAGCGTTTCTCCAGAAGATGCACCGGATCAACCAGAAATGTTAGATTTGGAATTTGAAAATGGAAATTGTGTAGCGCTAAATGGAGAGAAATTGACTCCACTCGCAGCGATGGAAAAATTAAATGAGCTTGGTGGTAAACATGGTATCGGTCGTGTTGATATGGTGGAAAACCGCTTTGTAGGTATGAAGAGCCGTGGCGTATATGAGACACCGGGTGGAACGATTCTATTTACAGCGCATCGCAAATTAGAATCTTTAACGATGGATCGTGAAGTGATGAGTCTGCGTGATTCACTGATTACTCGTTATAGCAATCTAGTGTACAATGGCTTCTGGTTTGCACCGGAGCGTCTAGCTTTACAAGCATTAGTGACTGAAAGCCAAAAAAATGTTACAGGTACAGTACGTGTGAAATTATACAAAGGTAATATTATTGCAGCAGGTCTAAGCAGTCCTTACAGTCTGTATAACCCTGAAATTGCAACGATGGAAGCTGATCCAACCAATGCTTATGATCAAGGGGATGCAGCAGGCTTTATCCAATTGAATGCTCTTCGTCTACGTGTAGGCGCAGGTGTGCGTCAAGCAGCGCAAGCGGATAAAGGAGAGTGAACCACAGCTATGAGTAAATTATGGGGCGGACGTTTTACCAAACAAACCAATCATCTGGTTGAAGAATATACAGCTTCAATCCACTTTGATAAAGCTTTGGCAGAAGAAGATATTCAAGGCAGTCTGGCACATGTCAGTATGCTAGGCAAATGTGGGATTGTACCTGCTGAAGATGTAGAAATCATCAAAAAGGGTCTAAACAAAGTACTCGATAAAATCCGTGCAGGCGAGATTCAATTTTCGGTGTCGGATGAAGATATTCATATGAATATTGAAAAGCATTTGATCGAAGAAATCGGTGCTGTAGGTGGTAAATTACACACTGGACGTAGTCGTAATGATCAGGTAGCGACAGATATGCATTTATACTTGCGCAAACGTGTTGTAGAACTTACAGGTCTACTTCATGGATTACAAGAATCATTGATTACACAAGCAAAAAGCAATATGGATACGATTATCCCGGGCTATACGCATCTACAACGTGCTCAACCGATTCTTTTCCCTCATCATCTGATGGCGTATGTCTCGATGTTTGAGCGTGATATTGATCGTCTGAAAGACAGCTATAAACGGATTAATGTATTGCCACTTGGTGCAGGTGCATTAGCTGGAACCACATTCCCGATTGATCGTCATTATGTAGCAGAACAATTAGGATTCGATGGTGTATATGAGAACAGTTTGGATGCGGTTAGCGATCGTGACTTTATCGTAGAATTCTTAGCAGGTGCGTCTCTGATTATGACCCATCTCTCTCGTCTTTGCGAAGAATTGGTGTTATGGAGCAGTACAGAATTTAGCTTTGTCGAATTGGATGATGCGTTCTGCACAGGCAGCAGTATTATGCCACAGAAAAAAAATCCGGATGTAGCAGAATTGGTACGTGGTAAAACAGGTCGTGTATACGGTAATCTGATCGGATTACTGACTGTACTCAAATCGTTGCCACTTGCGTATAACAAAGATATGCAAGAAGACAAAGAAGGTATGTTCGATACGGTGGCTACATTGGAAGGTGCACTTCAATTGTTCGCACCGATGATCGCTACGATGAAAGTAAATACAGGACGTATGCGTGAAGCAGTCAACAAAGACTTTTCCAATGCGACTGATATTGCAGACTTCTTGGTTGGTAAAGGTCTTCCTTTCCGTCAAGCTCATGAAGTGATTGGTAAAACGGTACTGTACTGTATCCAAGAAGGTAAATACTTACTGGATCTAACACTGGAAGAATTCCAAAACTTCTCCCCTTTGTTCGATGACAGTATCTATGCTGTATTGCAACCAGAAGCTGTAGTCAATGCACGTAATGTGTATGGCGGTACAGCAACTGTACAGGTCGCTGCGGCTATTGAGCGTGCTGAAGATAAATTAACACATACTGTGACATGGCTAGAAGGTCATGTACAGTAAAATAAATAAGCTAAACTGATTCAACAAAAAGGACAACCATGATAATAAGGTTGTCCTTTTTGTGTATTAAGATTTGATGACAAGTCCCATCAGTCCAACAAATGAAGAAGCTTGATACGGCGAAATGATACATCCTCGCAAATCTTCAATTTCAATCTGTAAGCTTGTAAAATCACAGGTACTGAGATCCACTTCCTGTAACGAAGTGCCTGACATCATAGCGGTGTCTAACTGACAATGATCGAACATAACAGATTTGAAGGTAGAAGAGCAGTAATCCGCCCCGATCAATGAGCAATGTTCGAAAGAGACATTTTTGAAATTAGAAAAGCGAAATACAGAGTAATCAGCGACACAGTCGATAAAGCGAACATTTTGCAAGCGACTTTGAGCAAAATCAGTACCGATTAATTTGCACTGCCGAAATTCTGTACGATGAACAAACGAATGAGGAAATGGAATATTCGAAAGATCACATTGATCAAATATCACATCGGTCAGTTCGATTTCAGCTAAATGGGACTCGATGATATCTACTTTTTCAAATATCGTTTTCTCAAAAGATACCCGTTGCGCTTCCTGACGATCGATCGTGAATTGTTGTATTTTGACACGACTAAACTCGTCTTTGGCTTGCAAAGAGTATAAAGGTTCCTTTAACTGCTCTAACTGTTGCGGAATTTTGGGAGCTTCGATTGGGATAGACATATGTAGTAGTACCTCCATCTTTGGGATTATGATCATTATATCGCAAGGATCTGCTGTGATTGTATGACTCTATGCCTAGAATATGAATTTGCTATGATATCTGTTACAATAACAGCACTTCTTAGTTCATATAACTGTAACAATAAAAATAGCGAAATCCTATTGCGTATTCTGCAAAAAGAGATACAATAAGACTGTAAATGTTCACGTTAACAAAGTGAGTAAACACAGCTGAATCAAGGAAAGGAAGGAATACAATGACTGTTAAATTTTTGGATCAAAACTTTATGCTACATAGTGATACAGCGATCCAACTGTACCACCAAGTAGCAAAAGATATGCCGATTATTGATTACCATTGTCATTTGAGTCCACAAGAAATTTTGGAGAACAAAACGTTTAAAAATATTACAGAAGCATGGTTATATGGAGATCATTACAAATGGCGCGTGATGCGTGCTAATGGAATCGAAGAAAAATATATTACAGGCGATGCCGATGATTATGATAAATTTCTGGCGTGGGCAAGAACCGTACCGCAATTGATCGGTAATCCACTGTATCACTGGACACATCTCGAATTACAACGCTTTTTCGGAGTAGACGAATTATTAAGTGAAAAGACAGCTCCGCAAGTCTGGCAAAAAGTAAATGAACAACTACAGGGTGAAGGATTCGGAGCGCGCGATCTGATTACCAAGTCGAAAGTAACTGTCGTGTGTACGACAGATGATCCTGTCGATGATCTTGGTTATCATGTACAGATTCGTGAGCTGAACGGTTTCTCGACAGCTGTCTTGCCAAGCTTTCGACCAGACAAAGCATTAGAGATTAATCGTGCTACATTCCGTCCGTGGTTAGAACAATTAGTGGGTGTCTATGGATCAGAGATTCGTACCTATGACGACTTTTTGAAAGCGCTTGAGCAAAGAGTTCGCTTTTTCCATGCCGCAGGAGGACGAGTATCCGATCATGCGCTGGATACGGTTGTTTTTGCAGAGGCAACTCAAGCAGAAGTCAATCAGATTTTTGCCAAAGCGTTAGAGCAAGGACAAGTGAGTAGTGAAGAAGAAGCGAAGCACAAATCGTATACACTTGTATTTTTGAGTCAATTGTATGCAGAGCTAGATTGGGCGATGCAGTTCCATATTCATGCGTTACGTAACAATAGCACATCGATGTTCAACAAATTAGGACCGGATACCGGTTATGATTCTGTAAATGATGGATTGATTGCGAAGCCGTTAGTGTCACTATTAGATGCTATGGAATCAGCAGGAGCCTTACCGAAAACGATTTTGTACTCACTCAATCCGAATGATTATCCTGTTCTAGCAAGTGCAGCAGGTAGCTTCCAGAGCGGTGGTATCGCTGGTAAAATTCAGTTCGGTACAGCGTGGTGGTACAACGATCATCGTGATGGTATGCATGAGCAGATGAAATTGTTAGCCAATATGGGTGTGTTAGCTCGTTTTGTAGGGATGTTGACCGACTCACGTAGCTTTTTATCATATACCCGTCATGAATATTTCCGCCGTCTGTTGTGTGATCTGTTAGGTACATGGGTAGAACAAGGGGAAGCACCTGATGATATGGAATTGTTAAGCGGTATTGTAGAAGGCATTTGTTATACCAATGCAGAGCAATATTTTAATTTCCCAGCAGTCGTTTCTGTACAGTAATCAGGTAGAAGTATCGCTTTGGCTGATATAGAACATAGAGTATGGAGACAGTGATGTTCTAACAGATGCAGTCAAAGCGATATTTACTTCTGAGTATTATGTGATTAATTTCACAAAATAAATAATGCCTTATCCAATCCATTCAAGCAGCAAGAAACGTAGAAATGCTCAAAAAAGTATCGCATGATTGTCGATATTGTAAGCGGTTGATTTTATCAAATCAAGGGGTGTGTCACATGGGAGTTGCTACATTAAAAGGGGTCAAAGCGGAAGAAAATGTGATTGACGGCAAGATCAGTTTGAAAGAAAAGATTTCGTACGGTATGGGGGACTTTGGGAACGGATTTATGTTTGATCTGGGGCAATTGTATCTGTTAAAGTTTTTTACAGATGTAGCAGGGATTCCAGCGATTGCAGCAGCAGGTATATTTCTAGTCAGTAAATTATTTGCAGCGATCTGTGATCCGATTGTTGGTTCTTCGATTGATTATCGCAAAAATATCGGAAAGAACGGTAAATTTAGACCCTATCTGATCTACGGAAGTCTTATTCTTGCGATCCTGACAGTGTTTACGTTTATCTCACCTAATCTATCAGTAACAGGTAAATTAATTTATGCGTATGCTTCTTATATGATCTGGGGGATTGGGTATTCATTTGTAAATATTCCTTACGGTTCACTGGGTGCATCGATTACTCAGAATACGATTGAACGGGCATCGTTATCGTCATTCCGTCAAGCCGGTTCACTTGGAGCTTTATTTGTAACAAGTGTAATCGTAATGCCTTTAATTGTGCATTTCGCTAATCCATCTGTAGGTTTCCCTGTGGTGATGGGGATTATGTCTATCATCGGTGTGCTTGCTTTTATTGTGTGTTTTCGCGGAACGAAAGAACGGATTATCAGTCAAGCCGCTCCTTCTGAAAAATTATCGGTCGGCAGTGTGGTCAAAACATTTGTCAGTAACAAACCGCTATTAGTACTGGTTTTAATGACTGTATTCACGATTTCAGCGTACAATATCAAATCAGCGATGTTGATTTATTTTGCACAGTATAATTTAGGTAATGTAGAACTGATGGCGTATATGAACTTTATTATTATCGGGTCTTCATTTATCGGCGTCTTGTTTTTACCTAAATTGGTGAAAAGATTCGGTAAACGCAAAACAGCGATGATCGGACTTGGAATTAGTGTGGTTGCAGATACGATCAACTTTATTGCACCATCGAATGTGTATATTTTCACAATCTTAGCCAGTATTGCATTTATCGGTATTAGTATCCCTAACGGTGTCACATGGGCTTTTGTATCTGATATTATTGATTATGGCGAATGGACATCAGGTGAACGTAAAGAAGGAACGACCTATTCATTATTTAACTTTTCTCGTAAATTAGCACAATCGTTATCCGGTTTCTTATCAGGTGTAGGTCTAGCTGTTGTTGGTTATGTACCGAATGTGGTACAGACGGTCGGCACTCAGATCGGGATCAAAGCGTTATTGTGTCTGTATCCAGCGATTGCTCTGGCTATTGCCATGTTGATTATCGGATTAATGTACAAATTAACAGATAAAAAGCATGAACAAATCGTTGAAGAACTACAATTGCGTCATCAACCATTAGAGTAGAAAGAATGAGAACAATCGCATAGCGCTCAGCAACCGTCCGTATTATGGTGAGTGGAACATAATATGTTATTCTTAGGAGAAGAGGAGTCATATGATTCCTCCGAGTCGATGAATCGAACAAGCTGGAATAAAGGAAGGTATGCATATGGCAGCCACTATCAAAGATATCGCCAAGCTAGCGAATGTTTCTCATACAACCGTTTCTCGTGCACTGAATAATAGTCCGCTTATTAAAGAAGTCACCAAACGTAAAATTATGCAGATTGCGCAAGAAGTGAATTATATTCCAAATTATAATGCTAAAAGTCTGGTATTACAGCGTTCGCATACGATAGGTTTGTTTTTTACCAGTATTTCAAATGGTACCAGTAGTAGCTTTTTTGCCGCTACGATTCGCGGGGTTAATCGTGTAATCGGGATCGAATACAATTTATTTGTACGTGGCATTGATGATTATCTAGATTACAGTTCGATTCATCGTAAACGGTTTGATGGCATTATTTTGATGAGTCAAAGTGAAGCGGATAATGATTTTATCCATCATGCATTAGAGCAAGAAATTCCGATTGTGGTGCTGAATCGTCTTCTACCCGGTGCGAATCTAGTCAATATTGTCTCCAATGATAAAGAAGGATCTTATCATGCTGGACAATTTCTGATTGAGCAAGGGCATACACAGATTGCTATTATCGAAGGGATCAAAAGCTTTAAGTCTACAGAACAACGCCGATTAGGATTTGTTCAAGCGATGGAGGAAAATGGATTATCGATCCCATCCCAATATATTGTAGGCGGAGAGTATGATACAGAAAGTGGTTATCAAGCGATGCAACAATTGCTAGCTTTATCAACACCACCAACCGCTGTATTTTGCTCCAATGATGATATGGCGATAGGTGCGATGAATGCCGCATTTGAACAAGGGCTCAAAGTGCCACAAGACCTGTCGATTGTCGGGTTTGATGATATTAATTTCTCCATGTATACTAATCCTGCATTAACGACAGTGAAGCGTCCGATCGAAGACATCAGTGCACGCGGGGCAGAGAAAATATTAGAACAGATTCGTGAAAAAGAAACACAACAAGAATTGATCTTTGTTGAAACTGAATTGATTCAGCGTAAATCAACAGCTGTTTATTCAGAGTGATTTATTGAAGCCACCAATCGTTCAAATTGCTAAATAAGACCGTTATAGATTGAGGATTCCAGAGCTTACTACTATGCGCAGGAATTCTCTTTTTAATAAATGATAAGATTGTGATCTAATTCACTTTGTTAACGTGTGCATAAAATTATAATTATTGATAAGAACACAAATAGTATCCAGAACATAAGTTAGCTATTCCTATTTTAAAATAAAGATCAGGAGGATATGATCATGCCAGCACTTAACCGAACCACTTATCCAGCTTCAACCTATACTGAAAAAGTACTGCAATTTGGGGAAGGCAATTTTTTGCGAGCATTTACCGATTGGCAGATTCATCAGATGAACCAAAAAGCGAACTTTGATGCAGGAGTGGTCATCGTACAACCACTAGCTACAGGGATGGCTGAACGACTGAATGAACAAGATGGATTATATACGGTGTATCTCGAAGGGATTCAAGAAGGACAACCTTCTCGAACTCATGAAGTAATCGAGTGCGTCACACGCGGAATCAATCCTTATGAGCATTATGAACAGTATGAAGCTTTGGCGTATCAACCTGAATTGCGTTGGATTATTTCCAATACGACTGAAGCTGGCATTGCTTTTAACAGCACAGATCAATTAGCAGATCGTCCACAGCAAAGTTATCCTGGTAAATTAACATCATTATTGTATCGCCGTTTCCGTCATTTTCATGGAGAAGAGAGCAAAGGGTTTATTATTCTTCCTTGTGAGTTGATTGATCATAACGGAGATGAGTTGAAACGAATTATTTTGCAATATGCAGAGTTGTGGAACTTGGAGCCTGAATTTGGTGCGTGGGTACATCAAGCGAATACATTTTGTAGCACTCTGGTGGATCGAATTGTACCGGGTTATCCTAAACAGCGTATGCCTGAGATTACAGCTGAGCTTGGATATGAAGATCAGTTTGTTGTAGTAGGTGAACCATTTCACTTGCTTGTGATTGAAGGCCCCGCATGGATCGAACAAGAATTACCTTTTGCTCAAGCTCATTTGCATATCAAAGTGGTGTCAGATATGGCGCCTTATCGCACTCGTAAAGTACGTATCTTGAATGGCGCTCATACCGCAATGACTCCTGTTGCGTATCTATATGGTCTCAATACAGTAGCAGAAGCAGTAGAACATCCGATCACAGGTGCTTTTGTCCAGTCTCTTATTCAGGATGAGATTATACCGACTTTGGATCTGCCTGCTGATGAGTTAGAGCAATTCGCTGCTGCTGTGATGGAACGTTTCCGCAATCCATATGTAGAGCATTTTCTAATGAGTATTTCACTTAATAGTATTTCCAAATTCAAAACCCGTGATCTACCTACGCTCACTTCTTATATCGAACAACAACATCAATTACCAGCCAAATTAGTATTTTCGCTTGCGGCTTTGATTGCTTTCTATAAAGGCGATCGTAGCGGAGAACGTATCTTGTTAAATGATGATGAAGCTGTGTTACAACAATTAGCTGAACTATGGAAAAACTGTGATAACAGTCAATCAAGCCTGTATCAGTTGGTGACTGCTGTACTCGGTGAAGTTTCATTCTGGGGAATGAACTTAAATTCTTATGCAGGCTTAACTGAACAAGTGACGATTGATTTGTACCATATTCAACACCAAGGAATGGTTGTTGCTGTGCAAGAGTTGATGGCTCCATCGGTAACACCTACTGTGTAATCTACTATAAGCATTATTTACGATAAAGAGACCTTTTATAAGGAGGCATACCGAATCATGTTGGAATATATACAGATTCATCCGCAAGATAATGTGGCTGTGGCGCTACGTGATTATCAGCAAGGTGAAGTGATTACACTAGATACCACAACAGCTACGGCACAATCAATTACGTTAACTGAAGATATTGCAAGAGGACATAAGATTGCACTACAACCGATAGAAATCCATCAACATATTATCAAATACGGCTATCCAATTGGACATGCGATTCAGCCGATTGCCGTCGGTAGTCATATTCATACTCATAATGCCAAAACCAATTTGACTGGTATTGAAGAATATCATTATGATCCCAAAACATTATTCAATCCATATACGCTCGAAAATCGTACATTTCAAGGGTATCGACGTAGCAATGGAGATGTGGGTATCCGTAATGAGCTATGGATCGTACCTACAGTGGGCTGTGTCAATGGAATTGCTGAATTGATCTTAAGTGAGTTCGAGCGTGAAGTAGGCGATATCGCTCCTTTTGAAAATACATTGGTGCTTAAGCACAGTTACGGTTGTTCTCAGCTTGGAGATGATCATCAATATACACGTACGATTTTGGCTGATGCGGTCAAGCATCCAAATGTAGGCGGTGTACTGGTACTTGGGCTTGGCTGTGAAAATAATGAAATGGATCAATTTAAGCTTGCGATCGGTGAACATGATGAACAACGGGTCAAATTCCTTGTCTCGCAAATGGTATCTGATGAAGTCGAAGCAGGTGTGCAATTGCTTAAAGAAATCTTTGAACATGTACAAGGTGACCATCGGGAAGAAATACCGTTAGCTGATCTCAAAATCGGACTTAAATGTGGTGGTTCTGACGGATTATCAGGGATTACAGCTAACCCCCTATTAGGTCAACTGTCTGATTATATGGCGGCACAGGGTGGAACCACAGTATTAACAGAAGTACCGGAAATGTTTGGTGCTGAACAGATCTTAATGGAGCGTGCAGCAGATGAACAGGTATTTGGCAAAATTGTTCATCTAATCAATGACTTCAAGCAGTATTTTATGGATTACAAACAGCCTGTATATGAGAATCCGTCTCCGGGTAATAAAGCAGGTGGGATTACTACATTAGAAGATAAATCACTGGGTTGTACGCAAAAATCAGGCATTTCTCCTGTACAAGATGTTCTATTATATGGAGAACGATTACAGACACGCGGATTAAATCTGCTGAGTGCACCGGGTAACGATCTAGTGGCTTCATCTGCATTAGCAGCAGCAGGTTGTCAGTTGGTCATTTTCACCACAGGACGGGGTACGCCTTTCGGTTCGTTTGTACCCACTATGAAAGTATCAACCAATTCACCTTTATTTGCTAATAAACCACATTGGATTGATTATAATGCGGGCACTTTAGTAGAAGGTGTAACGATGGAAGATGGATTGCGTGATTTTATCGAGTATATTATCGAAGTCGCCAGTGGACGCTGGGTCAATAATGAAAAAAATAAGTTCCGTGAATTGGCGATATTTAAAAGCGGAGTTACTTTGTAAATAGGCGTTTGTCGTCTTCAATTCAATAATATGCTATACTCATTCCATTGTGACCAATGGGTCAGTAACAAACAGATGCTTCTCAGAAGGATCATGTTATGATTACGAAAAAGGAGTGAGTATATGTCGGCATCTGTTGCTGAAAAAAGCAAAGGAGCTTCGAAAACAGGCTGGATCGTCGCAGGATTGTTGCTCGGTATTTTTATTGCAGCGATAGATAATACGATTGTGGCCACAGCGATTGCTACAATTGTAGGCGACCTTGGAGGGTTTGATCAATTTGTCTGGGTAACTTCAGCTTATTTGGTTGCTTCTCTCGCAGGAACCCCTATTTTCGGCAAGCTTTCGGATATGTATGGTCGTAAGCGATTTTTTATTTTTGGTGTTGTTGTGTTTATGCTCGGTTCTATTTTATGTGGGACAGCCGATTCGATTGTACAACTTAGTATTTATCGAGCGATTCAAGGAATAGGTGGCGGTGCACTTGTACCGATCGCTTTTACAATTGTGTTCGATACGTTTCCACCGGAAAAGCGTGGTAAAATGACAGGCTTGCTGGGTGCTGTATTCGGAATGTCCAGTTTGTTTGGTCCATTATTAGGCGCTTATATTACTCAGTATATGAATTGGCGCTGGGTGTTTTATATCAATGTTCCGTTTGGTATTATTTCATTTCTATTGATTATGGTCTTTTATCATGAATCGATGGAACGTTCGAAGCAAAAAATCGATTGGTGGGGCGCAGGTCTGCTTATTGGTGCTGTCGTTTCATTAATGTTCGCTCTAGAATTAGGCGGAGATACGTATCCGTGGAATTCAGGCGTGATCTTAGGATTATTTGTGAGCTTTGTGATCTTACTGATCGCTTTTATTTTTGCGGAAAAGAAAGCAGCAGAACCTATTATTTCATTTCCAATGTTCAAAGATCGTCTGTTTACTAGTAGTACATTAGCGGCTTTCTTCTATGGAGCTGCGTTTATTACAGTCGCTCTATATATTCCGATCTATATTCAAGGGGTTAGCGGTGGAACAGCAGTCAATTCAGGGCTGACTTTGATGCCAATGACGATCGGATCAGTAATTGCTGCGATGCTTGGCGGCATACTGGTTAACAAATTAACCTTCCGTCGTATTATGATGATTTCTGGATTTTTATTTGTATTAGGCATGGCACTGTTAAGCCGGATTACACCGGAGACCCCTGCACTATTATTGTATCTATATCTAGCTACAGCAGGATTCGGTATTGGCTTCTCATTCTCTGTACTTAATATCAGTGGGATTCAGAACTTTGATTTCCGCCAACGTGGAGCTGCAACCTCTACGTTAACATTTGTTCGTTCACTAGGGATGGCACTGGGTGTAACCATATTTGGATTGATTCAGCGCAGTATCCTTAGCAATCAATTGCAAGCAGGTGTCGATCAAAGTGGTAGTGGAAGTTCATTACCTCCGGGACTTGATCTGACACAGTTAGATCCACGTGCCTTATTATCGGATGATATCAAAGCCAATCTACCTGCCCAAGTTATTGAGATGATTCAAGTGGCTTTGACCAGTTCGATCGCCGGTACATTTATGTGGGCAGTTCTACCCGCAATCGGGGCATTAATCGCTGTTTCGTGTATGGGTAAAGAACGTGCTCTACAAACCAACAAGCCTAATCAAAAGTGATGTTACAGTATGTTTTTTAAATATAGACGCTTTTTAAGGTCGTTAGCAGAAGAAAGTCTGATTTCAGCATGATGCTGATTTCAGGCTTTTTTGATTACTGAGTGATTTTCGAGTTATTATAGTACTCAAATGGTAACGAATTTGTTACAATAGAGATTATTGAATCAGTCTTTCAAACATATGGTGTTTTGATACATTCTGTACAAAGTACCTCATCGTATATTGGTTTACTTGATAAGAACCAACCTACCTATACTTAGTGTTGTTGAAATGTGAAGAATAGTAGTACCGAATAAAAGAATTCAGACTTCATCTTGCCACATGAACAGTGTACAGATGAATGATCTTGTTATTAGGAAGTGATGATTTGATAGAAATGCAGGACGTATGGAAAACTTATCCGAATGGAGCACATGCTCTACAAGGGATCTCTGTGAAGATTGATCGCAACGAATTTGTATATGTGGTCGGTCCTTCGGGTGCGGGTAAGTCTACCTTTATGAAGCTAATGTATCGTGAAGAAACACCAACTAAAGGTCAAATTTCAGTAAATGGATTCAATTTGGGCAAATTAAAACAACGTAAGATTCCATTATTACGTCGTAATATCGGAGTTATTTTTCAAGATTTTCGTTTGCTTCCGAAGTTAACAGCGTACGATAATGTTGCTTTTGCAATGGAAGTTATTGAAACGCCGAGAAAATTAATGAAAAAAAGAGTAATGGAAGTATTGGATCTAGTAGGACTTCAAAGTAAAGCAGGGCGTTACCCTGAACAAATGTCCGGTGGTGAGCAACAGCGGATTGCTATTGCACGCGCAATCGTCAATAATCCAGCTGTTATTATTGCGGATGAACCGACAGGTAACCTTGATCCTGAGACGTCATATGGCATTATGCAATTGCTAGATGAGATTAATTTCCGTGGTACAACAATTATTATGGCAACTCATAATAGAGATATTGTGAATTCGATGCGTCGTCGTGTATTAGCGATTGAAGACGGCATGATCGTCAGAGATCAGATTAGAGGGGAGTACGGTTATGAATTTTAATACCTTCTTGCGACACTTGCGGGAAGGTTTTAGAAGCGTATTCCGCAATGGATGGATGTCGATCGCATCCATTACTTCCATTATTGTGTCTCTGTTTATTTTGGGTGTATTTATTTTGTTAGTATTAAATGTGAATCAACTAGCTGATCAGGCAGACAGTGAAGTTGAAATTAATGTCTTTCTAGAACTCAACGTAGATCAGTCGTTACGACAAGAACTACAACAAGAAATCAGTGCAATGACAGAAGTAAGCACGGTCACTTTTGTTCCCAAAGCACAAGGATTGAAAGAATTACGTGATCGTCTGGGTGAAGGTGGAGAGTCCTTTTTACAAGGATATGCACAAGATAACAATCCATTACCTGATGCTTTACGTATCCAAGTGATAGAACCAACAACTGTTCCTTTTGTCGCTCAGAAGATTGAAGCACTGAATACAGAACATCCTGAGAAACCTATTCTCAAAGTTCGTTATGGTGGAGACACTGTACAGACGTTATTCAAAGTTACTGCATTGATTCGTAATATTGGTCTGATCTTAGTCGCTGCGCTTGGACTGATGGCGATGTTCTTGATTGCCAATACAATTCGAGTCACTATACTTGCACGTCGTCGTGAAATTAGTATTATGAAGCTTGTTGGAGCCACGAATCAATTTATCCGTTGGCCGTTCTTTATTGAAGGTGCACTATTAGGCGGTATTGGTTCACTGGTAACAATCGGTATTCTATTTATCGGATATCAGCAATTGGTAGCCGCTTCTGTTCGATCATTTGGAATAGCGTCTGTGATCACTTTGATTCCGTTACAGCAGATCTGGCCATTATTAGGCAGTCTATTGCTTGGACTTGGAGTATTGATCGGAATATGGGGTAGTACACTCTCGATTCGTCGCTTCCTTAAAGTATAAAATAAATTATTTTCGTGAATATGCAAAAAAAGCTAAGATATCTGCAAAATATTGCCGATAATCATACTTGATGCAAGTGCTGAACGCCGGAAAACGACTGTTTCAAAAACCTACAAACGGTAAAAGGATGGGGAGAAAAAGTTGAAAAAAGTCGCATCAGTTATGGCTGTTATTTTATTGGCAGTCTCTGTGATACAACCACAACACGTACACGCCGCCAAATCGGTTAGTGATATCCAAAGTCAATTAAATGCTGTGGAGAAAAAAGCACAGGAAGCAGCCCAACAGAAGAAAAAAGCTGCTGCTCAAAAGAAAAAATCGCAAGTACTGAAAGCTAGAACACAAAAAGATCTAGGTAAAGTATTGCAAGCGATCAATGAAGTGAGCAGTCAGTTGGCTCGCGTTTCTAGTGATATTTCACAAACCGAATCAGGTCTGCGTCAAGCGAAAAAAGATCTGGCTGAAACCAAAGAACGTATTCATGCTCGTGAAGGTATGATTGATACTCGTGTACGTATGATGTATACCGATGGATTAATCTCTTATATGGATGTGTTAATGGCATCAACCAATTTTTCTGATTTTGTAGAACGTGCCGATTCATTACGTATGATTGTAGATCAAGATCAGGACATTTTGGCTCAACATGAGAAAGACAAACAATTCGTAATCGTAACGCAAAAAAAATTGACTGCTTCGTATGCAAAAGCGAAAAGTCTATATGCTGAAAAAGCAGAGCGTAAAGGCGAATTAGATGCCAAAGAAAGCGAAAAACAAGTACTTATTTCTAAATACAATACACAGATTGAAAATGCAGACGATATCACGTCCGAGCAAGAACAAGCGTTGTGGGATCTAGCTGATAAACGTGCTTCTCTGTATCAAGAGAAAACAGCACTAGAAGCACAAGAAAGAGCAGCAGCGGCGGCTCGTGCAGCAGCTGAAGCTCAAGCCAGAGCAGAAGCAGCAGCGAACAATCCACCATCATCCGGTGGAGGTGGAAGCTATACACCACCAAGTACAGGTGGGTATCAAGGTAGCGGTAATGGTAGTATGGGTCTACCTGTAAATGGCGCACGTATTTCTTCTCCATTCGGATACCGTAATCACCCGATTCAAGGGGTATACAAAATGCACACAGGTGTTGATTTTGCAGCTCCTCAAGGAACTGATATTCATGCCGCTCAAGGCGGTACAGTCGTTGTCGCTCAATGGCAAAATGGATACGGTAATACTGTGATTATTGATCATGGAAATGGAATTAAAACATTATACGGACATATTCGTGATGGCGGTATAGCTGTTTCTGTAGGGGCTACAGTGAGTCAGGGACAGAAGATTGCAGAAGTAGGTTCTACAGGAAACTCTACAGGTCCTCACTGTCACTTTGAAGTACGTGTGAATAATACACCTGTCGATCCGATGGGTTATCTGTAATAGCGTTAAGCTCAGAGAGGCGGTAACACATGATGAGAAAACGCACCGTAGCACTACTTGTGATTGCCATGATGGTGCTGAGTAGCGTGCTTACACTGGCTTTTACTAGTCTGCCAGGAATCGCTCGTAACGCTGTCAACGGACAAGGATTGCTCGCAGCCCTTAGCGGTGGTGGTCTAAGCGACCAACAGCAAAGTAAATTAAGTACAGCTGCCAAATTGATTGAAAGTAATTATTATCAAGATGTAGATAGCAACAAGCTAGTAGATGGTGCGATCAATGGAATGATGGAAGCATTAGGTGATCCTTATTCCAGTTATATGGCTCCTGAGACAGCGACTCAATTTTCCGAATCGATTGCAGGATCATTTACTGGAATTGGTGCAGAAGTGTCGCAAGAAGATGGTAATGTAGTGATTGTTTCTCCAATCAAAGGGTCGCCTGCGGAAAAAGCAGGATTACGTCCTAAAGACATTATTGTATCGATTAATGGCGAATCGTTAGCGGGCGTAGACTTGAATGACGCGGTTAACAAGATTCGTGGTAAAAAAGGCACAACAGCTACTCTTGAAATCAAACGTTCTGGTAGTTCAAATACGTTAGATTTCAAAATTGTACGTGATGATATTGATGTAGAGACGGTTACTTCGAGAATGACGGATGACAAAATCGGCGTAATCACTGTAACGCAGTTCTCAATGAATACAGCCGAACGTTTTGATGCTGAAGTGAAAAAGCTTGAAGGCGAAGGTATGAAAGGTCTTGTGATTGATGTTCGTAACAATCCAGGCGGCGTTCTATCTGTTGTAATTGATATGGCTGAACAATTTGTTCCGAATGGAAAATTGATTGTACAGGTCGAAGACAAAGCAGGTAAACGTGATGAGACCAAGTCCAAAGGTAAAGGTGTTAAATATCCGATTGCTGTAGTGACGAATGGTGGTAGCGCAAGTGCTTCTGAGATTCTAGCAGGTGCCTTGAAGCAATCTGCTGGTGCGACTTTATACGGTGAGACGACGTATGGTAAAGGTACCGTTCAGACGAGTATGGATAATATCTTTAACGATGGCAGTCTAATTAAAATTACGATTGCCAAATGGTTAACACCAAATGGAGATTGGATTCACAAAAAAGGAATCAAACCAGATGTTAAAATTGCTCCACCGGATTACTTTACAGTGACTCCAATCAACAAAGAGAAAACACTCAAATATGATATGAATAATAGTGATATTAAGAGTGCTCAAATTATGTTAGATGGTCTTGGTTACACGGTAGATCGTAAAGATGGTTATTTTGACCGTGATACCGAAACAGCAGTGAAATCATTTCAGACCAAGCAAAAGCTAAAAGTAACGGGTGCGATTGATGAGAAAACAGCAACAGCACTTGAAGTAGCATTAGTGGAGCATATCCAAGATCCACAATACGATGTTCAGATCAACAAAGCGATTTCAGGCGTTGAAAAGCAGATTTCTACCACGAAGACCCCGTAATTTGAAACTGTAATGCGCTTATTCATAAGTATTTCCAAAAAGAAGGCTGTTATAGCCTTCTTTTTTTATGTAGAATAGAGAGAGTTGAGTCTATATGCGAATGAATGATACGCTGATAGTGAAGCAAAGATAGATGGCAAAGGAGAGTGGCAACCGTTGAACGTATTGGGTGAGGCACTCCGTATGATAGGCGGGGCATTAGGGGCGCTATTAACGCAGCCTTTTTACTATATATTTCTAATCGGTGTATTGTTGCACTATAGAAGACAAGGTATTCTTGAACGTAAATTATTTAATATCCGTATTTATGTCTATGCAGGTCGAGTGTTACGAACCGTCGTTACCGGGATCATTGCAGGGCTACTGATCTCGATCGTTATGGCTTTTATTGGTATACATATAGAGACAGAAATAATCTGGTGTATAGGCATTATTTTGATCCTATTATCCTTATTCCGTCTACGTTACGCTCATTTGACGATGGCTTTGGCTGTACTTACGATTATCTATATGGTGTTACTTTCATTTCCGTCATGGCAACCGACCGGTGTGATAGGGTCATTTATTTCGAGTATTCGTCATATTGACTTGCCTGGATTATTAGCGATATCGGTATTGTTGCAATTGATCGAAGCGTTATTATTTCGTATGCAAGCGCTACGTTTTTCTTCACCTGTAGTGATCGAAGGCAAACGTGGTAAGCCTGTAGGTGCATATGCAATGGAAGCTTTCTGGCCTGTTCCACTGTGGTTATTTATTCCTTCTGTAAGTGGTATCGTTTTACCGTGGACACCTCTTCATGGAGCACAATCATGGATAGACGGTGTATCGCTAACGGCATTGCCTGTAATGATCGGTTGTAGTGTATTAACACAGACCCATTTGCCACAAGCGAAAGCACAGCGAATAGCGAAGCGGTTAGTACAAAGTGGTCTGATTATGGTAGTATTTGCAGCCCTAGCATTATGGTGGGCACCGATTGCAATACCGGCAGTCATTATTGCTGTGATATTACGTGAATGTGTGATGTACTTCAGTCGACGAGAAGAAACAGAGCAGAGCCCATTATTTATTCGTGGATTACGTGGAATCAAAATTTTAGATATTATTCCGTATAGCCCTGCGGCAGAACTAGGCATTACCGCAGGTGAAAGTATGTATAAAGTGAACGGACAGCTTATCCATGATCCTCAATCTCTTCATGCGGCATTGCGAATCAATCCTGCATTTTGTAAATTGGAAGTATTAAATGTAGAAGGCGAAAGTAAATTTCTGCAACGGGCGATCTATGCAGGAGATCATCATCAGTTAGGAATGATATTCGCGCCAGACGATCAAGCGGTGGTTTCGCCAGATATTCAGCGACTATCGGCATGGCATTTGTTAACCAAACCGCGTGTACAGAAGTTGCCTAGTAGCTATCATGAACATTCTGCTTTGTTATTACCAGAAGGTGAGCAAGTGACCGAACCGGAAGTACCGGAAGAGCCAATTGAATTGACTCCCGAGTATATTGAAAAGCATGGATTACCCAAGCGTCCTCGGCGTAAGTCATAAAGCGCATAAAATAGTATGTTGCTAAATAATAGGTGTACCCAATACCTAATAAACAATCATTAAATGTTAGCAAAAAATGAATTTTAGAACATAAAAACACTCCAGTGTAGCTTCTCATCTATAGATAGAGAAGTACGCTGGAGTGTTTTTTGTATTTCAACTTTTATATGCAGCCCATTAATCTTGCAATTGACGTAACACGATGATTTCAACACGGCGGTTTTTTTGACGACCCGCAGCGGTTGAGTTATTTGCGGTGGGGCGAGTATCTCCATAACCTGCATATTGAAACTTCGATTTGTCTAACCCTTTAGTATCAATAAAATAGCGCAGAACAGACAATGCACGAGCACCTGACAACTCCCAGTTATCCTGATAACGTGAAGCATTTACAATCGGCAGATTATCGGTATGCCCTTCAATGCTGACCGTCGTATCAATCGATTGGAAAAGGCTAGACAATTGCGCCAGTGTGGCTAAAGAAGGTGATTTGAGATTGGCTTGTCCTTCATTGAATAAAAATTGATCGCTTAGTGTAATCGAGATCCCTTGAGGCTTATCAGCAACCACAACTTGATTGCCTAGATTGTTCGTTTTGACATAGGTTTCGATTACACTCATAAGATTGGCTAGTTCACTTTCCTGCTTACGGAAAGCTTCTTCGCGATTAGTTAGTGTAGTAGATCCACTTTGTGTATCTTTACCGCCAGCATTACCTGCTTGATTACTGGTAGAAGTAGAACCACCGTTACTCGTATTTTTACCTGCTGTTCCGGTAATGCCTTTACCACCATCTAGAATTGAATTGTCGCTTTGAAAAGTAAGCTGTAACGAGTCCGTAAGCACCTGATACTTTTCTGTATCAACATGACTCACCGAATACATAACCACAAAAAAGATGAGTAATAGTGTAATTAGATCCGCATAAGTAATCAGCCAGCGATCTTGATGGTTATGCCCATTTCCTTTTTTACTGCGCCGAGAATAACGTGCCATCGTTATTCCTCCCCTGTTCTAGCTTCGCGAATAAGATTCCCATTACTTTCCGGCAAAAAGGTTTCTAGCTTTTTACGAACCAATTGAGGGTTCTCACCATTTTGGATAGACAATACACCTTCTAATAACATTTCCATCGTCTGAATATCCAGTTCGCTACGTGAACGAATCTTGGAAGCAATCGGTAGGAAGATGAGATTGGCACTGGCTACACCATACAACGTCGCTGTAAAAGCAACAGCAATTGATCCACCTAATCCTGTGGGCTCGCTTAGACTGCCTAATACTTGAATCAGACCCATAACCGTACCAATAATCCCCATCGTAGGTGCATAACCACCCGCAGAATCAAATACTTTGGCATATTGTTCATGTTCTAATTCGGTTTTGGTCATTTCAAGTTCTAGAATCTGTTGAATGACTTCACGATCTGTTCCATCGACCACTTGCTGAATCCCTTCTCTTAGAAAAGGATTATCATGAGAAGAAGCTTGAGGTTCAAGTGCAAGTACACCTGCCCGGCGTGCATGCGTAGACATATTCACAATATCTTCAATCAATTGTTCATTATCTGTACCACCTGATGAAAAAGTAAAAGCTATCGCACGTGGAATTTTTTTCAATCGTGCTAATGGAAAACTGATGACGACAGCCGCAGCTGTTCCTCCAAATACGATCAATGCAGCAGCACCTTGAACCAGCCCGCTAGCATCTCCGCCTTCCCATAAAAAGCCCCCAATCAATGCAGCAAGTCCTGCAATAATCCCAATAATCGTTGTTAAATCCATTCATTCATCTCCTGTTCTGGGTATGGGGAATAACCGTAAATGTAACGATTTACATAAAAAAAGTTAAAATTTCAGTCTTGTTTCAATTGCATAAACACAATAGGAAGAGTATAATATAAGAACAAACATTCCTATAGCGGTATATTTTTGCTGTGCTATAGAGGATATGATCTACAGACAACTTATTATAGAATAATTAACCAAAAATGAGATTCGTCAATTCATGGTGTGCCACCATCGTACATGTTGGGTAAAGAATAATGTATTCGGCACTTTGAGTAACGGTCTCTTTTGTTATTATCGGGCACGTGTAATTATATTTTAGACGATAGGGTGATGCAGGGCAATGAATGATATTGTTGTCAGCTCCAAGAAATTTGAAATACAGTCGGAATTCTCTCCTCAAGGCGATCAGCCTCAAGCGATAGATGAGTTGGTAAAAGGTATAGAACGAGGAGAAAAGTATCAGACTCTTCTCGGGGCAACCGGGACAGGTAAAACATTTACAATGGCACAAGTGATTGCCAAGGTGCAACGACCTACACTGGTTATTGCACATAACAAAACATTAGCGGCGCAATTAGCAGGGGAATTTAGAGACTTTTTCCCTAACAATTCTGTCGATTATTTTGTAAGTTATTATGACTATTATCAACCGGAAGCCTATATTCCGTCTTCAGATACGTATATTGAAAAAGATTCCAGTATCAATGAAGAGATCGATAAATTACGTCACTCAGCGACCAGTTCGTTATTTGAACGTCGTGATGTGATTATTGTAGCCAGTGTATCTTGTATCTATGGTCTGGGTTCACCTCAAGATTACGGCGGTTTGTTATTATCACTGCGTGTAGGTATGGAGAAGTCGCGTAATGAGATCTTATCTCGTCTCGTTGATATTCAGTATCAACGGAATGATATTAACTTTGTACGCGGTACGTTCCGTGTACGTGGTGATGTGATTGAGATTTTCCCTGCTTCTCGCGGAGAACAAGCGGTACGTATTGAATTGTTCGGTGACGAGATTGAACGGATTACTGAAATTGATGTGCTGACAGGTGAATTAGTCGGTGAACGCGAACATATTGCTATTTTCCCGGCATCTCACTTTGTTACCAAAGAAGAAACGCTTAAAGTAGCGCTTAAAAATATCGAACGTGAACTAGAAGAACGTCTTAAAGTGTTAAATGAACAAGGAAAGTTGCTAGAAGCACAACGTCTAGAGCAACGTACTAATTATGATCTTGAAATGATGAGAGAAGTAGGCTTCTGCTCCGGGATTGAGAACTATTCCGGTCCTCTTACTTTCCGTGAACGTGGAGATACTCCTTATACACTCATGGATTATTTTCCAGATGATATGTTGATTGTTGTCGATGAATCACATGTAACATTGCCGCAAATTAGAGCGATGTACAATGGTGACCAGGCGCGTAAAAGTGTACTGGTTGAGCATGGATTCCGTCTTCCATCAGCATTGGATAATCGCCCGCTTAAATTCGAAGAGTTCGAAGATAAAGTTAGTCAGATTGTGTTCGTTTCAGCGACACCAGGCCCTTATGAATTGGAACATTGTCAAGAAATGACTCAACAGATTATTCGTCCAACAGGGCTGCTTGATCCTATTATCGAAGTTCGTCCAACCAAAGGACAGATCGACGATATTATTGGAGAAATTCATTTACGTATTGAGCGAGATGAACGTGTACTGTTAACAACATTGACCAAGAAAATGTCGGAAGACCTTACCGATTACCTCAAAGAAATAGGAATCAAAGTCAGGTATCTGCATTCGGATATCAAGACATTAGAACGGATGTCGATCTTGCGTGATCTTCGTCTGGGAACGTTCCATGTTCTTGTCGGGATTAACTTGCTACGAGAAGGACTTGATTTACCTGAAGTATCTCTAGTAGCAATTTTGGATGCGGACAAAGAAGGATTCCTGCGTTCTGAACGTTCATTGATCCAGACTATTGGTCGTGCGGCACGTAACTCGGATGGTCGAGTCATTATGTATGGTGATCGTATTACAGATTCGATGCAGAAAGCTCTTTCAGAAACCGAGCGTCGTCGTAGTATTCAGATTGCCTATAATGAAGAACACGGTATAACTCCGCAAACGATCCGTAAAAAAATACGTGATGTTATCGAAGCGACCAAAGTGGCTGAAGGTAAAGCAAGTTATATGGAAGAGATCGGTAAAACGAAACTTTCCAAACGTGACCGTCAAGCACTGATCAGTCGTCTTGAACTGGAAATGAAAGAAGCAGCGAAAAATCTACAGTTTGAGCGTGCAGCGGAATTGCGAGATGCTGTGCTAGAACTCAAAGCTGAATAACATCTAGATTCTACAAAAACAGAGTACCTGTTACTCTTCATCTATGAATAGATAAATAATGAAGGTTGTTAAATATCCTGTGTTGTCTCCAGTGATGTTTGACAACCTTTATCATAGCTTACTGCTAAATGGATAGCATGCTCAATTAGAGATGTGGATATACAGAAATGTAGCAATTACTCCGGAAGCACCGGACTTGGAGGTTGGATTATTTGGCAAACAAATTTATCGAGGTCAAAGGTGCACGCGCACATAACCTCAAAAATATTGATATTAGTATCCCGCGCGATAGCTTTGTGGTATTAACAGGGTTAAGTGGATCAGGGAAATCTTCACTGGCATTTGATACGATTTATGCAGAAGGTCAACGTCGTTATGTCGAATCATTATCTGCGTATGCTCGTCAGTTTTTGGGACAGATGGAGAAGCCGGATGTAGATTCAATCGAAGGATTGTCTCCTGCAATTTCGATCGATCAGAAAACAACAAGTCGTAACCCTCGTTCTACAGTAGGTACAGTAACGGAGATTTATGACTATTTACGTCTTTTGTTTGCACGAGTAGGTCATCCTCATTGTCCTGTGCATGGAGTTGAGATTACGTCGCAAACGGTAGAGCAGATGGTTGACCGTATTATGGAATATCCAGAACGTACCCGTCTGCAAATTTTGGCACCAGTCATTTCTGGACGTAAAGGTGAACACAAAAGTATTTTCTCTGAAATCTCTAAGCAAGGATTTGTTCGTGCTCGTGTGAATGGCGAGATTAGAGATGTATCCGAAGATATTCAATTGGAAAAAAATAAAAAACATACCATTGAAGTTGTGGTTGACCGTATTGTAGTCAAAGAAGATGTAGCTACTCGTCTGGCAGATTCGATTGAGATGGCTTTGAAAATGTCTGGCGGTCAATTGCTGGTAGATATTATCGACAAAGAAGAACTTCGCTTTAGTTCCAACTTTGCGTGTCCGATCTGTGGATTCAGTATGGAAGAGTTATCCCCACGTATGTTTTCGTTTAACAGCCCGTTTGGAGCTTGTACTGAATGTGATGGTCTGGGTGTACGTATGGTTGTTGATCCAGATTTACTGATTCCTGATAAAAGTAAAACGATCGATCAAGGTGCTTTTCAAGCATGGAGTGGTGGATTATCGAACTATTATCCTCAATTTCTAAAATCAGTATGTGAGCATTACAAGATTCCGATTGATGTACCTGTATCTGAATTAAAAGAAGAGCAGATCAATCTGATTTTAAAAGGATCAGGTGAACAAAAGATTCGCTTCCGTTATGAAAGTGACTTTGGACAGAAAAAAGAAGCTCAAGTGCTGTTCGAAGGCATTGTTCATAATTTGGAACGTCGTTATAAAGATACGTCTTCAGATAGTATGCGTGAATATATCGAAGGATTTATGAGTGCGAAGCCTTGTCCGGTATGTAAAGGAAATCGTCTCAAAAAAGAAATTCTTGCAGTTACCGTTAATCAAGTGAATATTTCAGAAGTGACAGCGATGCCTATTGGCGATGCAACTACTTTTTTTGAAAATCTAGTATTGAGTGAAAAAGAACAAAGTATTGCTCGCTTAATTTTGAAAGAAATCGGTAGTCGTCTAGGATTCCTTGTTAATGTAGGTCTAGAATATTTGACGATGGCACGTGCGGCAGGAACATTATCCGGTGGTGAAGCACAGCGTATTCGCTTAGCGACACAGATCGGTTCTAGTCTAACCGGTGTACTTTATATTCTGGATGAGCCTAGTATTGGGCTACATCAACGGGATAATGATCGTCTGATTCATACGTTAGAGCATATGCGTGATCTAGGAAATACATTGATCGTGGTTGAGCATGATGAAGACACGATGATGGCGGCTGATCATATTATTGATATCGGGCCGGGTGCAGGAATCCATGGTGGGCATGTGATCGCAGAAGGAACACCTGCTGAGATTATGGCGCATCCTGATTCGTTGACAGGTCAATATCTAAGTGGACGCAAATTTATCCCTGTTCCTGCGAAGCGCCGTGAAGCAAGCGATCGTTGGTTAGAGATTCGTGGAGCCAAAGAAAACAATCTTAAAAATGTAAATGTTAAATTCCCTATTGGATTGTTTACAGCTGTAACGGGTGTATCCGGTTCTGGTAAATCAACACTCGTTAATGAAATCCTGTACAAAACATTAGCTCGTGATCTGAACAAAGCTAGAGTTCGTCCGGGTGAATATCGTGAAATCCGTGGACTAGAGCATGTGGATAAAGTAGTTGATATTGACCAATCACCTATCGGTCGTACACCACGTTCTAATCCAGCAACATATACAGGTGTATTCGATGATATTCGTGATTTATTCGCACAGACCAATGAAGCCAAAGTACGTGGTTACAAAAAAGGTCGCTTTAGCTTTAATGTTAAAGGTGGACGCTGTGAAGCTTGTCGCGGAGACGGTATTATCAAGATCGAAATGCACTTTTTGCCAGACGTATATGTACCTTGCGAAATCTGCAAAGGAAAACGTTATAACCGTGAGACACTTGAAGTGAAATACAAAAACAAAAGTATCTCAGATGTGCTTGAAATGACGGTGGAGGATGGCGTAGATTTCTTCCAAAACATTCCTCGTATTCAGCGTAAAATGCAAACACTATTCGATGTAGGTCTAGGTTATGTGAAGCTTGGACAACCTGCTACTACATTATCCGGTGGTGAAGCGCAACGTGTGAAATTGGCTTCTGAATTACATCGTCGTAGCACAGGTAAAACGATCTACATCTTGGATGAGCCGACAACAGGATTACATGTAGATGATATTGATCGTCTATTAACAGTACTTCATCGTCTAGTCGATTCTGGTGATTCCGTACTGGTGATTGAGCATAATCTGGATGTAATCAAAACAGCCGATTATTTGATCGATCTTGGTCCAGAAGGCGGTAGCGGTGGAGGTACGATTCTGGCATCGGGTAGCCCTGAACAATTAGTCAAAGTGAAGAATTCATACACAGGGCACTATCTCAAACCTATTTTGGAACGAGATACACAGCGTAGTCGTGAACTTGAAAGCAGTCAGGTTTAAACAATGAAATAAAGTAATCATAGCCAGTACATGTTGAATAAGGATACACATTCAGATGTACTGGCTTATTTTTGCCCAAATATGCTTATATTTATCAATGATTACCGAAAGATAGTTCTTCATGGCAATTGTGTCATACCTGTGCATATGCTACATTGGAATCAGACTATTGTTCCTACAACATGATGATTTTACAGGAACGTATACGCAACTATAGAAAGGCTGGATGAATTTGAAATTATTCCGATCCAAATTACCTGCACTTGTATTATTAACTTCTGTGTTGATGTTACCGGCACAACCATCGGTATGGGCATCGGATACAAGCGACGCTTCAAGTTATACATATTCATCTCCTAAGTATGCAGCTTCTACCACAAGTAATATTTCCAAAATTATTGCACGTATCTCTCCTTCTGTTGTCGGTATTGTAGGCACAGCCAGTGCGGAAGCGATTGCTGCTGAAGGCGGTTCAGGAGACGAAGAACCCGGCGGAACAGGTATTGCTTTCGGTTCAGGCGTTATCATTTCATCAGATGGATGGATTGTAACCAATGCCCATGTGATCGATAGTATGGAACCTGGAGCTAAAGTTATTACATCGGAAGCCAAAGGAAATAGCAAAACGTATTTGGTTAAAGAAATTTATAGCGATACGGTAAGTGATCTAGCCATTATCAAAATCAATGCTACATCACTAAAAGTTGCTTCTTTTGTATCTAGTAAAGAACAACCTGTTGTCGGCGAGCAAGTAGTAGCGATTGGAACACCGTTATCTCTTTCATTACGCAATTCAGCAACATCCGGTATTATTAGCGGGGTTAATCGTGCAGTCGATGCTTCGTACAAATTGCTTCAAACGGATGCAGCAATCAATCCGGGAAATAGCGGCGGTCCTTTAGTGAATATGGATGGTAAAGTGATCGGGATCAACACCATGAAATATGAAGCATTGGGCGTAGATAATCTTGGATTTACGATTCCAGCAGATACCGTTCAATATATTATTGGACAGTTATTCAAATACGGAGAAGTTCATCGGGCTTCGCTGGGGCTAGATTTTGAAGAAAGTGAAGATGCTCTTAGCGGTATGCCTACAGACGATGCATTGACTGTAGGAAAAGTGAACTCGACGATTGCTAGCAAAGCAGGGATCAAAAAAGGCGATATTCTCTACAGTGTAAATGGCAAAAAAGTACACACTGTTGTCGATTTGAACGAAATTCTCAAATCTTATGTACCCGGACAAAAGGTCAAACTTGTGATGCAATCGAATGGTGATATCGTGAATCGTCAAGTGAAATTAAGTAAAGAATAAGATACTTTTAGATCTAATAGTACCATTCAAAAAGTAAAGATCAGACATCGCTGTTGGAATTTCCAGCAAGCTTGGATACAGAAATGAGGAGCTTGAATGAGTAAGTGGTTGCGGATTACCGCTTCAAGTCTACTGGCTATTGTGCTCGTGTTGACCACCGTGTATGCAACAACAGGAACAGCATCGGCAGCAGCACTATTGGAATTGAAGATCAAAAAAGGCAGTACATCTGCAACGATCAATGGTCAAAAGCAAACGATCGTCAAACCTTACGAAAGTAATGGAATCACGATGGTGCAATTAGGTCTATTCACACGTGCATTCAAAGCACAGGTGAAGTTGCAAGAAAATGATTCAATCAAGTTGATGTATGGCAAACGTACGCTTTCGATGACAATCGGTAGCAAAAAAGCCTATCTCAATGGTTCTACATTTACATTGGATGCAGCTCCTGTGATGAAGTCAGGTATCTTAATGGTTCCTGTTCGCTCTGTAGCCAAAAGTATCGGTGCTAAGTTCAAAGTAGTATCCGGTCAAATGATTATCACGGTAGCTCCAGCCACAACAGATAGTGGTACAGATAAATCTACACATGTCGGTAAAACGAAAATAGGCAGTAGTAAATATCAATGGTCGATAAACTATCCAAGTGATCTGACGAACCTTGGTTTACAGGATGGCAAAAATGCAGCATTTATGGACAATGAAGCTAAATACTATCTGCAAATTTTTGTAGATCCTGAGATCGCTATGGTAGGTCAAGGTAGTGAGAGTGATCTACAAGATTTATTAGATGAATTGGTTTCTTCTGCTCAAGATGCTGGAGAAATGATCGTCGATCAAAAAGTAGTCAATAGCAGTAAAGGCAACTATGCTTATATTACTTCTAAAGATTCAGATGGCATTTTGTCTCAAACTCGTGTGTATACAGGGAATGGGCATGTTTATTATGTGATGTATGCTGATTCAGAAGCTACCAGTTACAAAGACTTTACTAAAGCTAAAGTAACTTCATTATTAAATTCGTTCAAAACGTCATTCAATAGTGCTGACAAAGCAATGGAAGATCTTGCTAGTAAAGAAGAAGATACAGGCACAGGCAAAACGTTAGAAGCTAGTGAATATGGTGTTTATATGGAACTTCCGGCTGATTTTGAAGCTAGTGAGAGCAGTGTAGATGCTTCTGCAAAAGATGGATCTTACGTCGCTGTTAATGTTTATAGCGCACCAGCAGGGAGTACGCTAGCAGAATGGTTACAGAAGATTCAAGGCTGGTTTGCAGACAATTTCAATAGCGATGCTTACCGTAACTTGGGTAGCGAGCAAAAAGAAATTGCAGGACAGACTGCGACTGTGAATAAGTTAGAATATACATTTGGTGATACATGGATGACTGAATATGAAGTCTTGTTCCAAAAAGACGGATATCGTTATTATATGGAATACAGTACGCCATCCGATAAAGCATCGAAAGATGCTGATTTCCAGGTGATGATCGATTCGTTGGAAATTGATTTCCCTACACTGGAAGAGAACTTTGGTTCATTACCTGTTGACTACTATTCACAAGATCGTAGCAAAGTAGCGACACATACATCGGAAGCGAATCATTACAGTGTAAAAGTTCCTCGTCATTGGACAAGCACAGACAATGATTACGAATCTTCTTATGTGTATTTCTCTCATACTGGTGGATCTTTCAATATTTCGACCAAGACAACCAGTTCTTTGGAAAAAGCAGTCACTCAATGGAAAGCGACATTTGAGGGTTCAGGTGATAATAATGTATATGGTGTAGAGCTATCTGAAGGCACGCCAACAACGTTTGCAGGTGTTCCTGCTTATACCTTTACAGCTAATTATCCAGATGCTACTCATCCGTATACAGGCACGTATACGATATTTACCAAAGGGAAAATGACGTATATCCTAGGTGATGAAGTAAACAATACTAACAATACACCTGTGCATCAAGCAGATTTAGCTAAAGTCTTAGCTTCTTTTCAATTAACCTCTTAAAATATGTAAGCAAGAATAGAGCTACCTTAACGGGTAGCTTTTTTCTTATGAATAAATGTGAAAAAAGATCATGATTTTCATTGAAAATTCAAGCAATAAGGTAGATAGACGCTCTTAGGTCTGTTACACTGGAATTAGAATAAATTTAAATCATATGATCTGTTGATAACAACGATGATGATAACTATTAAAAAAGTATTGCCAGAACTAAGGCAATCTAGGAGGATATAAATTCTACATGAGTGATACAGGGTTACGAAGAGAAGACGTGGAGCTTTTAGCACCTGCGGGTGACTGGGACTGCATGCGGGCGGCGGTAGCCAATGGGGCAGACGCAGTCTTTTTTGGCGTGGAGAAGTTCAATGCACGGGCGCGGGCGAATAATTTCCGGATGGATGAGTTGCCTGAGATTATGTCTTTTTTGCATAGTTATGGAGTCAAAGGGTTTTTAACCTTTAATATACTGGTATTTGAAAATGAATTAGCCGATGCGCGTGAATTGATTGACGCTTGCGTCGTTGCAGGTGTGGATGCAGTTATCGTACAGGATTTGGGATTGGTTAAAATGATCCGTGAAATTTCACCGGATTTCCCGATTCATGGTTCGACGCAGATGACGATTACATCACCAGAAGCGGTTGAATTTACGAAGCCATTTGATATCGAACGTGTCGTTCTAGGACGTGAAAATAACCTGAAACAAATCAAAAAAATCGGTGAGCAAGCACGTCTGCCGATGGAAGTATTTGTTCATGGAGCACTATGTGTATCTTACTCCGGTCAGTGTCTAACTTCTGAAATGTGGGGCGGACGTTCAGCAAACCGTGGCGAATGTGCACAAGCTTGTCGTTTGCCATATGATTTGATGGTTGATGGCACGCAGAAGATTATGGGAGACGTAACGTATTTGCTTTCTCCTAAAGATCTAGCAGCTATCGATATTATGCCTGAACTGATCGAAGCAGGAGTGACTTCTTTCAAAATTGAAGGCCGTCTCAAAACACCTGAATATGTAGCCAACGTTGTGAGTAAATACCGTAAAGCGATCGATCGTTATTTTGAAGGTGATCGGGATTCGATTACACGTGAAGATATTCGTGAATTGGAACAAAGCTTTTCCCGTGGATTCACTCATGGTTTCTTAGATGGAACGAACAATAAGAAGTTAGTAGACGGTACATTCCCGAAAAGCCGTGGTGTTTATATGGGACGTGTCGAGCAAGTCTTGCGTGATGGGGTAGTCTGTCGCTTAGAAGCTCCGCTTAAACGTGGAGACGGTATCGTATTTGATGCTGGAGATCCTACGCAAAAAGAGCAGGGTGGACGCGTCTATGATCTACGTCGTAAAGGCGTAAAAATCGAAGGCGAAGCTGATGAGACATGGATGGTCGATATTGTTCCAGGACGTAACGATGTTAATTTGCATCGTGTACATGTAGGCGATAAAGTCTGGAAAACAAACGATCCTGCACTGGATAAACGGATGAGACAAAGTTTTGATACTGAGAAGCCTTACCGTGTATTCCCTGTTCATGTCAAAGCTGTTGGTCATGTAGGTCAGCCTTTAGTAACATGGTGGACCGATGTACAAAAAGGAGTCACAGTACGTGTCGACTCTGAAATGGAACTGGAGATCGCTGCTAAGCGTCCGATGACTTCTGAATTATTGGAAGAACAATTCGGTCGTCTGGGAGGAACTGTGTTCCAATTGGATCAATTAGAAGTTCAATTGCATGGCGATATTATTATCCCGATGCGTGAGCTTAACAATATTCGTCGTCAGGCGGTAGAACAACTTGCAGGAGAGCGTCCGAAGCCTCCGGTATATATTCAACGTGATATCGAAGTCTACAGCGATGCTGTGGCGGCATCTGCACCTGTACAAGGAACGGCTGCTACATTAACAGCATTATGTCGTAGTGTAGAGCAAGTCGAAGCAGCACTACAAGCTGGAATCGAAATGATCTATGCAGACTTTGAATTTATCAAGCAATTTCCAGCAGCTGTGGCAGCTGTACGTGCAGCTGGCAAAAAAATTGCTTTAGCTACACCTCGTATTCATATGCCTGGTGAAAATGGATATCATGCGAATATTTTACGTTTACAACCCGATGCGGTATTGGTGCGTAATACAGGAGCATTATATTACTATTTAAGCCGTCGTCAGACACACCCAGAAGAGAACCATCCTGAATTGATCAGCGATTTCTCATTGAATGTAGCCAATCACAAAACAGTAGATCTATTCTTAGAAGCAGGTGTAGACCGGATTACTCCTTCATATGATTTGAATATTCAACAAATGGTTGATTTATTAAGTCGCACGAAGACTTCTCAATTAGAAGTGGTTATTCATCAACATATGCCGATGTTCCATACAGAGCATTGTGTATACTGTACATTTTTGAGTGAAGGGACAGACTATACCAACTGTGGTCGTCCTTGTGAAGAGAAACGTGTTTCGTTGCAAGACCGGATTGGGATGTCTCATCCTGTACGTGTAGATGAAGGATGCCGGAATACTGTTTATAATGCGATCGAGCAATCAGGTGCAGAATATCTAAGTGACTTCTTGAACTTGGGCGTACCTAGTTATCGCATTGAGTTCTTGGAAGAAACGCCAGAGCAAGTGATAGAAGTCATCGAATTGTACACCAAAGCATTACGTGGTGAAATCAACGGAACTCAAGTATGGCGTACGCTAAAAGCAACCAATCAATTAGGCGTAACCCGCGGACAATTGGTTAAATAATTATAAAAATACAGATTCAATCTTAAGAGAATGCCTTGTGCATTCTCTTTTTTTATATTCGATAAAGTGTCTATTTAGAGACAAATCCAGGACGTAGAGAATCCTTTTTGTAGGGATTATTTTTCCAGATAGAGAGCGGATGAAAAGGCTCTCATGGTGTTGGGTCGCTAAGAATGTTGAGTCGTACATATCAATTAAGGGTAATTTGCATAAGCAATGACTTTACTGCCGGTGAAGTCAAATGAAAGAAATTGTCTTGTTATTCAGGCGATTTACACATAGTAAAGAGTAAACCAATCACATAACTATTCAATTATTGTTAAGGAGAGGGGATTCAATGAGTAAAATTATTTTTGTATCCAACCGTTTACCTGTAACTGTAAAAAAAAGTGAAACAGAGATTGAATATAGTAAGAGTATAGGTGGACTAGCTACAGGTCTTAAAAGCTACCACGAACAATCGGATAGTCTATGGGCTGGATGGCCTGGTGTAGCTAAAGACGATCTTAACGAAGAAGAAACACAAACGATCAGTAATGAATTGCAAGAATCCTATAACTGTTTGCCTATCTTTTTGTCTGAACAAGAAATAGAGCAATATTATCATGGATTCTGTAACGAAACGATCTGGCCGTTATTCCACTATTTCAACGACAAAGCGGAATACACAACAGATACATGGGATGCTTATAAAAACGTCAATCAGAAGTTTTTTGATGCGTTAGAACCTGAGATTGGACCAAATGATACAATCTGGATACATGATTATCAATTGATGTTACTTCCACAGATGATCAGAGAAAAATATCCCGATACTCAAATTGGGTTTTTTCTGCATATTCCATTCCCTTCTTTCGAAATCTATCGCTTGCTCATTTGGCGTGAAGAGATTTTACAAGGATTGCTTGGTGCAAATCTGATCGGATTCCATACTTATGATTATGTACGTCACTTTTTAAGTAGTGTACGTAGACTTTTAGGTAAAGAACATAATTTGTACAAAATCAATGGAGAAACACATACCACTCAAGTCGATGCCTTCCCAATGGGAATTGACTATGATTATTTTGCAGCACCGACTCAATCTCAAAACTTGTCTTCGGAAGCGCAAGAATTTATCGAAAGTACGAAGAGTGTACAAAATATTATCTCGGTCGATCGCTTAGATTACACTAAAGGGATTCCAGATCGTATTAAAGCGTTCAAACAATTTTTGGCGCAATACCCGGAATATCATGAAAAAGTACGCTTAAACCTTATCGTAGCCCCTTCTCGCGTCGGTGTAGAAGCTTACGATTCACTTAAACGTGAAATCGAAGAGTTGGTTAGTGAGGTTAATGGTAAATACGGTACACTCAGTTGGATGCCTGTATGGTTCTTTTTCCGTACATTTACGCAAGATGATCTGATTGCTTTCTACCGTAATAGTGATGTGTTATTAGTGACTCCTCTACGGGATGGAATGAATCTAGTAGCGAAAGAGTATATTGCTTCTCGCACAGATTACAAAGGTATGATTGTTCTTAGCGAAACAGCAGGAGCAGCTAGTGAACTAGGTGAAGGTGTTATTGTAAATCCGAATGATTATGGTGAGATCGCTGCCGGTATCAAAACAGCATTAGATATGCCAGATCATGAGAAAATCGAACGTAACAAAATGTTACATGTTCGCCTTTCCCGTTATAATGTGAAATTCTGGGCAGATGAATTCCTAGAAGCCCTTAAAAATACAACAGAAGAACAGACACCGACTCGTCCACTTCTGAATCTTAAATCTGGATATTCAGATATGGAGAAAGTATATAGTGATTCTGAAAAACGCCTACTATTCTTAGATTACGATGGTACACTGGTGGGATTTAAGCCGACTCCAGAACAAGCGAAGCCAGACGAAGAATTGAAGCAGTTGCTTGCTGGTCTGTGCGCAGATCCTCGTAATACCGTAGTTATCATTACAGGACGAGATCGTTTTGTAATGGAAAAATGGTTAGGAGATTTGGATCTTCATATTATTGCTTCTCATGGATTATGGTTCCGTAAGCCAAGAGCAGACGAAGATTGGATGATGACCGTTAACGTAGACAACGATTGGAAAGATACGATTCGTCATATTTTAGAGAAATATACAGATCGTACGCCAGGTTCGTTGATTGAAGAAAAAGAATACTCGTTAGCATGGCATTACAGACAGTGTGAACCTGATATGATCGGACTCAAACGCGATGAGCTGAAAGAAGCATTATTGTCGATTACGAATTCGATGACTATCGGTGTACTCGAAGGTAATAAAGTGCTAGAAGTGAAAGATAACCGTATTAACAAAGGTCATGGAGCACATTTATTGCTACGTGATCAGGAATATGACTTTATTTTAGGTGTAGGCGATGATACAACCGATGAAGATTTGTTCTCAGCGCTTCCTAAAGATTCATATTCGGTTAAAATCGGAACAGGCAACACGCATGCCAATTATCGTTTGAAATCGGTCAAAGATATGCGCTTATTGCTTAAACGATTAGTGACACAAAATAAACAAGAAGTATAATATATAATCTATAGATGCAAAACAGCATAGAAAAAGGAGTTTGAATCATGAAAATTCGTAAAGCGATTATCCCAGCGGCAGGACTAGGAACACGTTTCTTACCTGCAACCAAAGCAATGCCTAAAGAAATGTTACCGATCGTAGATAAACCAACGATCCAATACATTATTGAAGAAGCTGTAGCTTCGGGTATCGAAGACATTATTATCGTTACTGGTAAAGGCAAACGTGCGATCGAAGATCATTTCGATTATTCGTTTGAATTGGAACAGAATTTAGAAGAAAAAGAAAAGTGGAAATTACTTGATGCCGTACGTGAGTCTTCGGAGATGGCAGATATTCACTATATTCGTCAAAAAGAACCGAAAGGTTTGGGACATGCCATCTGGTGTGCTCGTAAATTTATCGGGGATGAGCCGTTTGCAGTGCTTCTAGGCGATGATATTGTAGAATCAGATGTTCCTTGCCTGAAGCAGATGATGGATGTCTACGAGAAGCATGAGTCTTCTGTAGTCGGTGTGAAAGAAGTACCATGGGAACATGTATCTCGTTACGGACTTGTCGATGCTGAACCGACAACCGAATCAGATCGTTTGTACAAAACAAACGGTTTGGTAGAGAAACCACCACGTGAAGAAGCACCTTCTAACCTGGCAATTATGGGTCGTTACATTTTGACTCCAGAAATCTTTGATATTTTAGGTAATCAAGATGCAGGTGCAGGTGGAGAAATCCAGTTAACGGATGCGATTTCCAAATTGGGTGAACAGCAAGATATCTTTGCTTATCAATTCGAAGGATTACGCCATGATGTTGGTGAGAAAAGTGGATTTGTTCAAACAACGATCCATTATGCATTACAGCATCCTGAACTACGTGAATCGACATTAGAATATTTGCATGAAATTATGGCAAAAGAAGAAAATAAATAATAAACAAAAGACTTTCTCTACTAAAGAGAAAGTCTTTTGTTTTGTATATTGGTTTATATAAGGGGAATGAAGTATATTATATCTAATCATAGATATAGAGGAGAATTACATTGAAAATCCGTAAAGCGATTATTCCAGCAGCAGGACTAGGAACACGTTTCTTACCTGCAACCAAAGCGATGCCCAAAGAAATGTTACCGATTGTAGATAAACCAACCATTCAATATATTATCGAAGAAGCTGTAGCTTCGGGTATCGAAGATATTATTATCGTTACCGGTAAAGGCAAGCGTGCCATCGAAGATCATTTCGATTCTTCATTTGAATTAGAACATAATCTAGCAGAAAAAGAGAAGTGGGCATTACTTGAGGCTGTACGTAAGCCTTCTGAAATGGCAGATATTCATTATATTCGTCAAAAAGAACCCAAAGGCTTAGGCCATGCGATCTGGTGTGCTCGTAAATTTATCGGCAATGAACCTTTTGCTGTTTTACTTGGAGACGATATTGTGGAGTCTAATACACCTTGCTTGAAGCAGATGATGGATGTCTATGAAGAGTACGAATCATCTGTTGTAGGTGTCAAAGAAGTACCATGGGAACATGTATCTCGTTATGGCATTGTCGATTCTTCACCTTTGTCAGATCGCTTGTATCAAGCTAAAGGGTTGGTTGAAAAGCCAGCCAGAGAAGATGCTCCTTCTAATCTTGCGATCATGGGAAGATATATTTTAACGCCAGAGATTTTTAATATTTTAGGCGAACAACAAGTTGGCGTAGGTGGAGAAATTCAGCTGACAGATGCCATTTCTCAATTGGCATTAAAAGAAAGAATTCTAGCTTATCAATTTGAAGGATTACGTCATGATGTTGGTGAGAAAAGCGGTTTTGTCCAAACAACGATTCATTATGCCTTACAGCATCCTGAGTTGCGAGAAGAAACCCTGCGTTACTTAAAAGCCATATTACTGCAAGAAGAACAAAAAAAGACTTTCTCTAATTAAGAGAAAGTCTTTTTTGTTCAAATCAACACTACTATTATTTACCGCTATAATCCATATTTGCAATCGTATTAATTTGTTCTTTTTCTTTTGCATCTATTTTGATTAACTTATCATAGATGGCTTGATCATTTTGTTTATCCTTTTTCAAAGCAGCTAGATAATAACGAGCAACTTCACGATTGGTTTGATCATTCAGATCGTCAGCTAATCCTAATTTGAATGTGGATGCTGCATCAGCTGTTTTACCTTGCATTAATTGAATTTTACCAATATTCAAAGCAATTTTAGGTGTAACAGCAAAAGCACGACCTTGTAGCTGTCCTGTAGGTAATGTTTTCAAGTATTCTACCCCAGCTTGTACTTCTTTATAAGCGTTTAGACCGGCATTGAAATATTTCTCTTGAGCAGCTGTATCTTTTTTCTCATAAGCTTGATTACCCAGCGCATAAGCTTGAGTAATTACACCTTCATACCACTCAATATCCCATTTGTATTTCGGAATACTGTTTACAAGTAGATCAAAGGCTACATCTGATTTTCCACCCAATTGGTAAGCGGTAACTAATTGTTTCACAATATTTTTATTAAATGGTTCTTTTTCCTGCGTTTTAGTAAGAAGAGCAATATCTTCATTGTAATATTGTTCATCTTTAGTTTGTTGGAATACTTGCGTTAATAAGGAACCCATAAATACGACTCCCTCAGGGAATGTACTACGTATAGTAAGTGCTTTATCGAGTGGAGCACGGATATCTTCATAGCTTGGACTTGCTACTTGAGAAGCTTTCTGAGCATCCATAACATCTCCAGAAGCGACCGAGAAGCGAAGTGAAGTAAAAGCAACGATAATTGCAACGAGACCGATCAAAGATACATAGATCCCCCGGATCATACCAGCAGGAGCTTTCAATCGTTTGAGTGGCGTTAAATCCATTGCCGAAGCCATACCACCTAGACCTAGAAAGACTAAAATGCTCATATAAGCATAACTTAAGTTAAAATCAAGCAAACTATGCATTAAGATCGATACAACGATAATAAAGTAAATAAAGTGAGATTCTTTACCGGCACGATCTGTTTTGAAATAACCACGAATATATTTGTAGAAAATAAACCCAACAAACAAGATAAAGATGATAAAACCAATTACACCAACTTCAACTAAATACTGAATAAAGAAGTTATGTGCTTGACGGCTGACATACGGGTTATTCTGGTACGCTTCATAAGAAGCACCCCAAGCTCCGCCCCCTGCGCCGAACAATGGATAATCACGTAATAATTTCATAGCATCACGATAAAAAGTAAAACGTTCTAGTACACTACTTTGCTGGAAGTTAATATTCTCAAAACGCACACGAATATTAGCTGGCAATAGATTACGCAGATTCGTCGCAATTAGTAAAACAAGCATAAGGATACCGAGTAGAGCAGAACCAATAGGAATCCATAGACTCGCTCCACGACGTGCTGTCCATCCTTCTACACCGACTTCAAGCTTAGGTGCAATGTAGCGTCCAACAAGCATAATCAGTACGCCTGCGATTAAGGAAGCGATTAATAGATAAGCCCAACCTTTAGCAGCAACAGCCCCATCATACTTAGCGATCACTTGTAGTCCAATAGCTGTTACTGGATTCAAAATGACTGCTGTTGCAATACCTGCAATCACCAGATTAATAAACCATAGTATCTGTTGAGCAGGGCGAAGTAATAGAAGCAAAATAAGTAATACAAATGGTAAAACAACTAAACCACCACGAGAAAGAGTAAGAATTAAAGCTAAAATAACAGGAACTAACATAAATCCGTGAATCAACTGGTCATACCATGTTCTAAGGCGACTGGCATTAAAGAGCCCCGCAAACATAATAGCCATCAAGAAAGCTGCATATGTATTCGCATATTGGAATACAGAAGTTAAACGCCAACCGTTGGAATCTTGCATGATGGCATCAGTGTAGACGCCATTAGTTACTCCATTAGAGAACCAGGATACTAAGTGCCCACCTAGATAACCTTGACCGAACCAACTGATATATCCAAAGAAGACAATAAGATAAGCTGAACCCATCAATGTAATCTGAATAATCTTATTGGAGACACGATCACGTAACAGATAGATGCCAATTACAAAAATAAATGCGTACATCCATTGAATTAGCACCATATTTACGGCATAATGCCAAGAGGCAGCCGAAAACATAGAGATCATATACGAGAGAGGAAGCAAAATGATTAATAATGCGACCATATCACGTTGATCATTCAATTGGACCTTTTTGTTGAACTGAATAAGTCCTAGAATCATAAGGATACATACCAACATGATTGCCCAAAAGAGCGGCTTCTCAAAACTTATGCCTAGACCATTAAATAATGCAATTTGAAACGGGGCCCATAATAAAAACAAAATCATACAGATATTAAGGACCCAAAACATACTTCCCCGTTTTTCGTCCTCAGTGGACGCTTTAAACTGTTTGCCGTATACTTGATTAGCCAATGTTTTAAACTCCTTTACATAAGGGATACTAAGACATTCTATCACAATTGCTATATTAATATAAATATTTGCAAGAGCCTATGGTATTATAACTTTTCAAAATAGTTATTTGAGTATTTAGTTTAATAGATGGAGAGGGAAGAAAATGATTTCAAAAGCGAAGAATTATTTTAAAAGAAATCGAAATATTGTTGTGCAGTTTGTGAAAAGAGAAACTGCAAGTCGTTACAAAGGTTCTTATCTAGGTTTTTTATGGTCTGTATTGACCCCATTATTAATGTTGATTGTATATACATTTGTATTTGGAGAAATATTTCAAGCTAAATGGCATGCAGAGAGTACAAACAAGCTTGAATATGCTGTTATTATTTTTGCCGGGTTAACCACGTATAATTTATTCAGTGAAGTTGTTGGACGCTCTCCATTTTTAATTTTGAGTAATACGAATTATGTCAAAAAAGTAGTCTTTCCATTAGAAGTGTTTCCTGTTATAGCAGTCGGATCCGCATTAGTAAATGCTGCTATTAACTTTGTTCTAATTGCTATATTTACCGTTATAGTTAATCATACTTTACATTGGACAGTTATTTTATTGCCTATTGTAATATTACCATTACTATTTTTTACTTTGGGAGTTTCTTGGCTTTTATCAGCATTAGGTGTATTTTTAAGAGATATTGGACAAGTTATTGCTATTGTTATTCAAGCATTAATGTTATTGAGTCCTATTTTGTATTCAGTAGATACTATTCCGTTAAAGTTTAGATGGTTTTATTATTTAAATCCAATTACTTATTTTGTAGGCGATATACGTAATGTTATGATTTGGGGAAAAGTACCAATTTTATCTATATTTGTATTAGAGTTATTAGTTTCAATTATTATTTGTGTAGTCGGATTATTCTTTTTCAGAAAAACAAAGCATGGGTTTGCTGACGTGATGTAAATATCTCAAGAAATAAGGTGTCTATTAATGAGTATATCCATAAAAGTCACAGATGTATCCAAAACATATCGCATATATGATAAACCTATGGATCGTCTAAAACAGACTTTAAATAAAAATAAAAATTATTATAGAGATTTTCCAGCATTACAAAAAATGTCGTTTGAAGTTTTTACTGGAGAAGCTGTTGGTATAGTTGGAAGAAATGGTTCAGGAAAAAGTACATTATTACAAATGATTGCAGGTACTCTTTCTCCTTCAAGCGGAGAGATTAAAGTATATGGTCGAGTAGCAGCGCTTTTGGAATTGGGGAGCGGATTCAATCCTGAATTTACTGGTAGAGAAAACATTTATCTTAATGGTGCTATTCTTGGTGTTACGAAAGAAGAAATGGATGAAAGGCTAGATGATGTACTGAAATTTGCAGATATTGGAGATTTTATAGATCAGCCTGTTAAAACCTATTCTAGTGGTATGTATGTTCGCTTGGCATTTGCTGTATCCATAAATGTAGATCCTGATATATTAATTGTAGACGAAGCATTAGCAGTAGGAGACGGAAGATTTCAGCTCAAATGTTTTGAAAAAATAAAGTCTTTAAAAGAAGCTGGAAAAACCATCTTAGTAGTTTCGCACGATTTACAGACGATAAGACAAATTTGTGATAGGGTAATGTTAATTAATCAGGGCGAGTTTTTAGAAATGGGTAGTCCTAACGATGTTGTTAATCATTACACTAAAATATTGTTTTCAAATAAATTAGTAGATGAAGATATAGATTCATATCCATCGACATCAGTTGAAAAAAGTAAAATTCAAAATAATGAATTTGCGCGTGCTAATTCAGGCGATGTAGCTGCTCAAGAATATCGTTATGGTAGTAATGAAGGTTTGATAGAAACATGTGATCTATGCGATTCGAATGGTGTTAGCGTTAATTCTTTTACATCTTCAGATAAGATAACCGTTTCTTTTAAAGTCAAAGCGTATAAACATATTCCACAACCTATTTATGCTTTAACAGTCAAATCTGTAAAAGGATTAGAAGTATACGGAACCAATACGTATTTTCAAAATATGAAATTTAAACCCTTACATGATGGTGAGGAGGCTGAAATTACATTTACACAATCGATGAGACTAATGCCAGGAGATTATTTTGTATCCTTAGGATTTGTAGAATTAATTGATGGTGATATTGTGCCATTGGATCGTCGATATGATGTTTTAGAAATGAAAATACTTCCTAAAGCAGGGGATAGAAGCTTTGGAATCGCTAATTTGGAAAGCGAAGTCCACATCAAGTATGACAGTCTTGTTAAGGAGATCTAAACATGAAATCAGGTGATAAAAATTCGTTGCAACATCTTATGAGTGATCAGAGCCAAATAGAGTTTGTAAAGGAAGATTTAGCTGTCGAATTAGAGTATTTAGGTAGCTATGCAGATATTCCACAAACAGAAGAACAGTTATTGATTGATCGTATGAAAGTTGAACCTTGGCGTGATGTAGTAAGAGACAGTTTTTTTACTTATCATAATTGGTTGTATAGAATTATAATGGATCCCGGTAGAATCCAATTTTTGGATATGATCAATTATAAAAAAAATGGACGTTATTTAGATATTGGTTCAGGATGGGGACAAGTTAGTATTCCTTTGGCTAAACAAGGAGAAATGGTAGCACTTGATCTCACTAAAAATCGTTTAGAGTTATTAGATTGTATTGCGCAGCAAGAAGATGTAATATTACAAAAAATTCAAGGTAATTTTTTAACAATACCATTCAAAAAAGATTTATTCGATTTGGTGATTTTTAATGGTTCTTTGGAATGGATTGGTTCAGGTAGAGATGACTCTTCTACTATTCGTAATGAACAATTAAAAGCACTTATCAAAGCCAATAATATTTTAACAGACGATGGTAAAATATATATTGGTATTGAAAATAGTCTCGGTGCTAAGTATCTTGCTGGTACTCAAGATGATCATACAGGTTTAGCTCATATTATGTATCTTCCAGAGCAAATTGCTCATAATAAGCATAAACAGTTAAAAAGTAGTTTGTTATCTGCTAAAACATGGTCTCTAGAAGAATACTATGAACTTTTTAAAGAAGCAGGTTTACAGGTAGAGAAAACGTATGCTTGTTTTCCAGATTATAAATTAATTCGAAGAATGGTAGATATAAAAGAAATCAATCAGTTGATACTTTCTCATAATTTAGATGTTGAAGAGTATGATGGATCTAACGGCGAGACGTTGTCTTTAAATGTAGAACTTAGAGAACTGTACAAAACTATGGCTAAAAATGGTGTGGTTCAATATTTTTGTCCATCTTATGCCTTTGTTTTGAAAAGAAAGGTTGAACTATAATGGAACTTATTGATGCGTTAATCAAAGCTAAAATTATTACAGAAAAACAAGTTGATGATATCGGAATTTTAGCTATCAATAATAATTCAAATCGCTCTTATCAATCTGCTACCAGCAGATTTTTAATTATGTATAATCAAGTAAGTCTATGTACTGTCAAAAAACTTCCCAACAATCAATTATATAATTTACAATATATTTTAATTATGCAAAAAACATTACAAACAGCTGATTTATTAAGAGCTCCCCAAATTTTAGAAGTGGTTGAATATAAAGATTATATTTATATCATTGAAGAATTTATTGAAGGTACTTCTCTTGATCAGTTATATGCTAATCATGTTATTCAAAAAAAAGAACTTGTAACTATACTCCACAACGTTTTTACAGAAGCATTAAATGTAAAAGCAGGAGAATTTTATTTAAATCAAAAAGAAGAAATTAAAGGTTTGATAGCTGAGATTGATTACCTTTCTTGGACAGTGGAGGCTAAACAAACTTTTAGTAATTATTTGGCTGAACATTTTGAATTGGTAGCTGATTCACCTTCTCTAGTATCAGGGGATCTTTGGCTTAAAAATATATTAATTTCATTCGATATGAAACCTTATCTTGTAGATTATGACCTTAGCCATGTTACACAATTTAAATGGATCGAAATTATTCGGGTTGTTCATTATGCCTATCACAGTGGTCTAGATTTGGAGCTTAAAGATTTTGCTTCTTTGCTCCCTAAGCATGCTGAACAAGATGTTTTATATATGATTTTCTTTTTGTATGAAATCAATCTACAGTCACGTATACTCGATAAAGGTTCTTTTGAAATTGTAAAAAAGAATCTTCAATTAGAACTGAAAGAAGTTTTTCAGAAGAAGTTTCCTAATTTTTTTGTAGAAGAAAATAAAGATGCAATATTAGAAGAAGAATACCAGAATTTTGTACAAATTTACTGGCAATCATTAAATGATAAAACATTTTCTGAAGAAAATTCTTTGAAAAGTGAATTAGTGTTTGATGTGTTTAAAGTATATAAATTTGAAATACCTGCTAAAAAAATTATTAATCTGAGAATTGATCCTATAAACAGTTCTGGGATGGTAGAAATCAAAAACTTTATTATGCAGAATACTAAAAAAGAAATTTTATATACTTGGTCTAATAAAGATGTTTCAGTTATAGGCACCGGACAAGGAATATGGGATAAAAATCTTTTGAGAATATTTTCGTTTGAAGAAGATCCACAATTATTAATGTCTATTCCTTCGTTTTCTAATGAAAATGAGATGCTTTTTATCAAAATTGAGATGAAAATCACAAAAGATACGTCATATATTTTAAACCAATTGAATCAAATGAATATTATTGAAAATGAATTGAATGATCTTAAAGATCAATTTTCTTCTGCAGAAAATGAATTAAATATTACTAAAAGTGAATTGAATATCACAAGAAATGAATTGAATTCTTTCCAAAAAGTTTTGACTGAAAAAGAAAGTAGTTTTGAAATAATAAAAACAGAATTAGCTATGATTAAAAACAGTCGTTCTTGGAAAACTACTGAAGGATTACGAAAAATTGGAAGGAAACTAAAAAAAATTAAATACGCTTATAAAAGAGGTTTAAAAAAACTAGCTGGACAACGTTCTATTGATTTACAACCTATACATGAAATTATCCCTACAAATTATGGATGGCAGTCTATAGGTAAAGATCCACAATTTCTTTTAAATCTTCCTGTTCATAAAAAAATATTGGAGGTATCTTATATTAGTTCTGCTGAATATGATGTCCCGCTTGAATTATACTATGACTTAGGAAACGGTATGACAGAGAAGCAGATTATTATTATAGGTACTATATCTAAAGGAACAGAAGTATTTAAACGTAGTCGGATTAGAATTCCATCAGGAATACATAGTTTCCGATTGGATCCAGGTAACAAAGAACAAATGTTTACTTTGCATAACATAATGTATCGTCCTATTACACAATTAGAACTAGTGTTAAAACCTGTATATAAATTTTTCAGAAATCATGGGCTGCGTCCATCAACAATAAAAATATTTATATCTAAATCAATAAAAATTTTGAAAAAAGATGGTCTAAAAGGTATTCAAGCTAAGGGAGAATATGTACATTTAGGGGTTAGCGAATCGAATTATCAGGAATTCTTAAAAATAACTGAAAAGACAGCAGAAGATTGGCAACAAATGAAAGACCAATTACAAACATTAATCTATAAGCCGCTCATTTCAATACTTGTTCCTGTGTATAATGTGGAAGAAAAGTGGTTGAGAGCTTGTATTGATTCGGTTCGTCAACAAGTGTATTCTAATTGGGAATTATGTTTAGTAGATGATTGTTCAACAAAACCTCATATTAGACCAATTTTGGAAGAATATATAGCTTTAGATAATAGAATCAAAATAAAGTTTCGTGAAGTGAATGGTCATATTTCTAATACTTCTAATGATGCTATTCAAATGGCAACAGGTGAATTTATTGCTCTTTTGGATCATGACGATGAATTATCAAAAGATGCTTTAATAGAAAATATATTATTGCTCAATCGTTTGCCAGAAGCAGATATTATTTATAGTGATGAAGATAAAATTTCAATTGAAGGGGAAAGACATTCTCCATTTTTTAAACCAGATTGGTCACCTGATAGTCTTTTATCACAGATGTATACCTCTCATTTGACACTATACAGAAAGAGCTTAGTTCAAGATGTTGGAGGTTTCCGTGTAGGTTTTGAAGGCAGCCAAGACTATGATTTAATGCTTAGAGCATCTGAAAAAACAAATGCTATCTATCATATTCCTAAAGTATTATATCACTGGAGAGCGATACCAGAATCAACAGCTATGATTAACTCTTCTAAAAACTATACTCATATGGCAGGTATCAAAGCATTAGAAGAAACAATTATTCGTAGAAATTTCAATGCATACGTTGAAGGTGCAGGAGATATTCCTAACTTATATAGAGTTCATCATAAGCCTACAGGCAATCCTAAAGTATCTATTATCATACCAAGTAAAAATATGACTCAGGTACTAGATACTTGTCTTAATTCAATCATAGAAAAAACAACATATACAAACTATGAAATTATTATTATTGATAATGGTAGCGATGATGTAACTACTCAGCAATTATATGATAGATGGAGTATTCGCGAACCTGAAAGATTTAAAGTATTTCAATATGATATTCCATTTAATTATTCTAAGCTGAATAATTTTGGTTGTACTAAAGCCGAAGGTGAACTTTTATTATTTTTAAACAATGATATTGAAGTTATTACTCCTGAGTGGTTGGAAGAAATGGTTGGTCAAGCAATTAGATCAAGAGTTGGAGCTGTAGGTGCAAAACTATTGTATCCTGACTATACTATTCAACATGCTGGTGTGATTCTGGGTATTGGCGGTGTAGCTGGTCATAGTCACAAGAATTTTCAAAGTTCTGAATATGGTTATTTCAGTCGGTTAAAAATGGTTAGTAATTATTCTGCTGTTACTGCAGCATGCTTAATGGTTCGCAAAGAAATTTGCGAAGAGGTTGAAGGGTTTGCTGAAGACCTTCAAGTGGCTTTCAATGATGTTGACTTTTGTCTTAAAGTTCGTGAAAAGGGTTATTGGAATGTTTGGTTGCCACAAGTCCAGTTAATACACTATGAATCTAAAAGTAGAGGATATGAAGATACACCTGAAAAGCAAAAGCGATTTAATAGTGAAATCATACGTATGCAAGAAAAATGGCCAGATGAATTAAGAGAAGATCCTTTTTACAATCCTAACTTAAGTAAAGAGAGAGAAGATTTCTCATTAGGTTCTGCTTATAAATAAGGATAGTAGAATTTATTTCACTTTGTTATAATGTTTAAAGATTTTAAAAAATGGAGGTTTTTATTCATGAAAGGCATTATTTTAGCAGGAGGTACAGGTTCACGCTTGTACCCATTAACGAAAGTAACGAACAAGCACCTTTTACCTGTTGGTAAATATCCAATGATTTTTCATTCAGTATATAAATTAAAACAAGCTAATATCAAAGATATCTTAATTGTTACAGGTAAAGACCATATGGGCGATGTAGTGAACTTACTAGGTAGCGGTAGTGATATGGGTGTTACATTTACATACAAAGTGCAGGATGAAGCTGGTGGTATCGCACAAGCTTTGGATCTAGCAGAACACTTTGTAGCGGATGACCAAATGGTTGTTATCTTAGGAGATAATGTATTTGCTGATGATATTTCTCCATTTGTACAAAATTTCCGTGAGCAAAAACAAGGTGCTAAATTGCTACTGCAACAGGTACATGATCCACAGCGTTATGGTGTTGCTGAAATGGATGGAGAGCGTATTGTTTCGATTGAAGAAAAACCAAAAGCTCCTAAAAGTGATTTCGCTGTAACAGGTATTTATATGTTTGATAACAATGTATTTAATATTGTTAAGACATTAAAACCATCTGATCGTGGTGAATTGGAAATTACAGATGTAAACAATGCGTATATTGAACGTGGTGAGTTAACATTTGATATCCTTACAGGTTGGTGGACAGATGCTGGTACACATGCATCGCTTGCAAAAGCAAATGAATTAGCACAAGAAATCGTATTTGGTGAAGAGTTTGGAAAACTCAAACTGTAAGGAGGATCATCATGAAAGTTACATCTTTAACATTAGAAGGCGCTAAACTTATAGAACCTGTAGTACATGGTGATCATCGTGGATTTTTTATGGAAAGTTATAATGAAAAATTAATGTATGAGAACGGTATTATGCATAACTTTATTCAGGATAATCACTCTCTTTCTGCTGAACCTGGAGTCCTTAGAGGTATGCATTATCAGCTTAATCCCAAAGCACAGACTAAATTGATTCGTGTAATTTCAGGTTCGATTTACGATGTGATTTTGGATATCCGTAAAGATTCACCTACATTTGGTCAATGGCAAGGATTTATTCTAAGTGATGCGAATAAACGTCAATTGCTAGTTCCGCAAGGATTTGCACATGGATTCTGTACATTAGCAGCAAATACTCAAGTCATCTACAAAGTAGATGAATATTACTCACCTGAGCATGACCGAGGAATTGCTTGGAATGATCCATCTTTAAATATCGATTGGCCTGTATCAAGTCCAGTATTATCTGATAAAGATACTCATCATCCCTTTTTAGAAAGAGCTGAAATTTAAAATTTTTTTATTTATTTTAAATTATTTTGTTTAAGGAGAGAGTTAATTTGTTAGAAAAAGTTAGGCAATATAAAGAGTTTGTATTTATATTTTTGTTTATATTTATACTAAACTCGCTTATTAATTTTTCTCCTGGAGATGATGAGTATTTCAAAAATATTTCTAAGACTATGTCTTTGTATGATTTCATATACATGAGATATACAATTTGGTCAGGAAGAGTTTTTGCTGATTCTATTTTATATCTAATTATGGATGAAAATATATGGATATGGAGAATATTAAATTCCATTATTATTTTTATGCTTCCTATAGCTATTGTAAGAATTTTCAGTATGAAAATATCTTTTAAGTATTTTTTAATAGCTTTTTGTAGTATATGTTGTATTAGTTTTAATGTTATTAGCTCAGGATTTCTTTGGGTAACTGGTTCTATAAATTATTCTTGGCCAATTTTGTTAGGAATACTTTCTTCTATAATCTATACTGATATTTTATTTAATAAAACTCACAAACTAAAAAGAAAATAT
>NZ_QGAD01000018.1:0-66048 GCF_005233705.1 Paenibacillus sp. CFBP13512
GGGAAAGAGAACACATTATTATAAGGAATAAAAATCTATTTTATATTGATGGTAATCAAAAAATTCTTACCGAGAAAGAATATTCAAAATGGCTTCAAGAATTATTAGATATTAATATTAAAATTAAAGAGAAAAAAAGTAAAATTCTTTCTGATGTCTATGCAAGCGAGATACTTATGCCTTTTTATATTGATCAAGATAAATCTTGGGGTGGATACTTATTTTCAAAATCCTCAGACTCCTTCGCAAGATACAGTAATCCTGTAAAAAATATTTTTGATTTCTATTTTCAAATATCGAATAACACCTTATATGATCTAGAAATTCAAAAGAGTGCTCTTGAAGTTGAATTGAATGAAATTAAGAAAAAGATCGATGCACTTACTCTTTTAGGAAAGGAGCATACACCATTTCTTACCCCTGTTGTCTCAGGTAATATAACTGGAAATAGTCATAACAGAGCCAGTCAGACTATGAATTATATAGGTAGAATTAATCTATTGAACAATTCCGTTTCTTTAATCAATAATGAAATTATTGAACTTGATTCTAAAACTGATCGAATAAGTAGAGATATATCAGAATTGAATAAATTAAAAAAATCATATACATCTCGAATTGGTGAAATAAAATATGAATGTATTCACTGTAATTCTAAATTAACAGTTGAACAATCATTAACTCGGCTTAAGATTAGAAACAATCTTTATGAGATCGTAAACAATATTAATCAAAATAAGCAAGAGCAATTAAAATTAGAAGAGAAAAAGAAAGGTCTATTATTAAATAAAGGCAGCATTATTGACACAATCTCTAAAAATCAAGAAGGCGTCAAAGACTCTAGGGAATTTAGCAATATAGAAACCTATATAGATGAACAAGTAAACCAAAAAATAGCTAGCAATTATATGTTTGTAGAGCAACAATTACTAAATGATCAATATAAAAAAGAGAATTCTATAAAAGAAGTTTCTAAGAATATAGCACGTTTAAAAAAACTAAGTTCTCAAAAAAAATCTGAAATAAAAAAAAGATATAGCGAATTAATCAATAAATATGAAACATATTTTCAAGATCTCAAGCTGGACAATATTGATTTTTATAATTTCAAACAAGTTACAGGGAGTGGCATGGATTCTAACAAAAAATTATTAGTTTTGTATACTCTTTATTCAAATTTAATAAATGAATTTTCATTGGTAAAAATTCCGTTTGCTATGGATTCATTTATTAAAAATGAATCCGCGAGTGAACTCACAAAGCAAATGTTTGGCTTCTTATCTAATTATTATTTAGCAATGGAAGGACAGTCCTTCTTTTCAGTAATAGAAGAGAATTTACAATACCTTGTTCCGAATAACTATCATCGGATTGATTTAGAAAAACCCATTTTGAAAGATATAAATGAGGCAAATAATCATTTAACTAAAGCGTTTAATATCAGCTAATATTGTTATTATTTTTATTAAATTCGATTCTAATATACTCGTTGCATTTAATTATTCAAATAAAAAGAGGGGTATTAAGCCCCTCTTTATTATTCTATCTATTAAATTTTTAATCAACTTTTCTAACCAACACCGCCACACTCTCCACATGCACCGTATGCGGGAACATGTCCACTGGCTGAACTTCCACCGTCACATACCCTCCATCTTCCAACACACGCAAGTCTCTCGCCAGTGTCGCTGGATTACAGGACACATACACCACACGCTCCGGTTGCATCGCCAAGATCGTCTCCAACAACCTCGGATCGCACCCTTTACGTGGTGGATCGACAACGATCACATCAGGTGTAATCCCCTTTTCTTTCCAACGTGGAATCACATCTTCCGATGCGCCAACTTCAAATTCGACATTGGTCATTCCGTTCAATACCGCATTAGAACGAGCATCTTCTATCGCTTCTTTCACAATCTCTACGCCGTATACTTGCTTCGCATGTTGCGCCAAAAATAGTGAAATTGTTCCTATGCCGCAGTACGCATCAATAACCGTTTCTTTCCCTGTCAGTCCAGCATATTCAACGGTCTTGCTATATAACACATCCGTCTGCACCGGATTTACTTGATAAAAAGAACGTGCCGATATCGCAAACTTCACATCACCGATATAATCATGGATCACTTCGCGTCCCCATAATACTTTGGTGGTATCGCCGAAAATAACATTGGTGGTCTTGGTATTCACATTCTGGCAAATACTGACCACTTGTGGCATTTCGAGACGGATACGGTCGATCCATTCGCTTGGGCGTGGTAGACGTTCTCCGTTGGTGACGAGGACGACCATCATCTCACCGGTACGGAAGCCGACTTTGACGACCACATGACGTAATAGACCTGTACCTGATTCTTCATTATATGCAGATACACCTAGCTCTTTGCCGATCTGTTTTACTTTAGCGATCAATTCATCGTTGCGGGTATCTTGAATAAGACAGGTATCCATATCGATAATACGGTGACTGCCACGCGCGTAGAAGCCAGCAACCAATTGACCATTGATTTCACTGATTGGAACCTGTGCTTTGTTCCGATAACGCCAAGGCTCAGCCATACCTAATGTTGGGAGTACCTTAATACCTGTTGTTGCTTGTTGATCTACTCCTACATTCAGCTTACCGATCCGTTGTAAATTATCTATCACATGCTGACGTTTCCATTCCAATTGAGCGTCATAACTCATATGTTGTACCTGACAGCCACCACATTGATTGTAGATCGGGCAAGGGGCTTCCACCCGATCTGGACTGGATTCTAAGATAGCGGTCATTTTGGCATAACCGTATTGTTTTTTCGTTTTGATTACTTTGGCTTGAATCTTCTCACCGGGCAAAGCGCCTTGAACAAACAGTGTATATCCTTCTGCTCGACCTACGCCTTCTCCATCGTGATTCATACCGATAATCTCTAATTCCAACTCGTCATTTTTGGCAACGGGTAAGTTCGCTAGCGCAAGAGCTGTCGCTTGACTCGGTTGTTGCCGGTTATTGCTATATTTTCTGCCGCCTCTGCGGTCTTTACTCATCTCATTTGGCTCCATTTCTTTATACACATGACTGCATTTCATTAATTATTCAGGTCTATCCAACATCTCACTCCACAAACACATTGTCCACTACGAATGGACATTCCGAAGAACAATTCCTCTAAAGATTGTATAGAAAAATACCTATACTTACAATAACTATCGTTATCTTTTCTATATATTATTACACATATCAAAAAGACATTGTTCTAAATGTGGTATAACCATCCCTTACTGACATCAGGCATACTGCACGCTAATGAAAATATGGAATAATACAACAACTTTTAGAACAACATCTTTAGAGTAACTTTTTCAACTGTATATCTTACAACCTATCACTATCGATCTACTTGAGATCTGAGAACACTTGCAATTTCTGTGGCAAAATCTCAAAAATCCCCGGTAATGATCCACCGAGTTCACCGTCTAGATTAATTTGTACATTATTGCTAGGCGCTTCGATCTCTAAGCGATCGGTCTGGAAATAAATAATCTTCGGATCGTTAAGATGCTCACCACGTGCTGCAATAGAGATCAGGCGGATAAATTCAGCAATATTACACTTTTTGACACCGATAAAATCTAATAGTCCATCGTCTATTCGTGCTCCAGGAGCCAGCTTTTCAAAACCACCTACTGAATTGGTATTCGCAACAAGGAAAATCATAAACTCCTCATGCAGTGGTTCTTGACCGTTCGCTGTAATCTTAAGCTCGGTAGGCGTTAAGTTAACGACTTTCTCAATGCCTTTCATATAATACGCCATCTGTCCGATCATCGTTTTGAGTCGACTGGGTACTTCGTATGTCAGCTCAGTCAGTGATCCTCCACCTGCTATATTGATAAAATATCGATCGTTAAAGCGACCTACATCAATCGGTCTCGCATTTTGACGAATCACCAAGTCACAATAGTCTTCCCAATTCTTGGGTACGCCTAATGCACGTGACAGGTCATTGGTTGTCCCCAGTGGAAATACGCCCAATGGCGGTGGGTTATCATATTCTGCCATGCCATTAATCACTTCGTAAATCGTGCCATCGCCACCAGCAGCAATAATCAGATCATATCCATCTTCGATCGCTTTGGAAGCAGACAAAGTTGCATCGCCTTCACCTGTTGTCGCATGACAACTGGCTTCGATTCCACCTTTGTCTAACCGATCCAAAATATCCGGCAATCGGCGCTTCATTTCTTCCCGACCTGAAGAAGGATTATATATCAGTCTCGCTTTTTTCATTCCATCATGCCACCTAATATGAATTATGTTGTCATCAGTTGGTTCAACAGTGACTGAATCTGACGCTCCATCCAATGAGATAACAGTGGATGTGGCAATAATGCTGTACCTGCATATTCATAGCTTAACCCTTCTACACGCCCGGGAATCACTTGATTCAGGAATATCCCTTTACTTAGAAACAGAGGAGCAATCAGCACTTTGTACCCGCGTGCTGTCCATTCTTCTGTTTTGGCACGCAGACTATCTGGATTGAGCAGTGCATAATCGGTATGTGCCACTTCACTCACCTGTCCTACTCGCTGAGCTAGAGAAGAGATCCCTTTCTCCCAGCGTTGTCTGAATCCGTCATGAATACTGCCGTGACCCACAACCAACACCACTTCATTCTCAGGGGCAACCGATAAATCTTTCACTTGATCCCAGACCATCCGAGCGATATCTTCATCATCATCGGCTGGATAACCAAAGTGAACTTTCGCTTCAATCGTAAAAGGTTCCAGATCGGTCTCGCGATCAGGCGTTTCTTTGACACCCAAAGCATAAGCGATTTCGTCCATATGTGTACTACCAGAGGACACAAATAGCGGAACGACTAATAGATCTGTAACTCCTTGCGCTTCCAGTTCATTGATTCCATCCTGAATAAATCTTCCCGGAACATTGTCCAGGAAGACTGCATTGACAGGTAGATCGCTTGGCAGATGAATATGAGATACTGCTTCATCGATCTGCTCCATCCAAGATGGTTCCGGCGAGCCATGACTAATTATTAATACACCGGGCTTCATAGAGATTACCTCCCTAGACGTTCCAATGTCATTTTATAACCATCATTACCATAATTCAGGCAACGTTTCACACGGGAAATCGTAGCTGTACTTGCACCCGTTTCTGCTTCAATCTGGTTATAAGTTGAACCTTTGCCTAACATACGAGCCACTTCAAGACGCTGTGATAAAGACTGAATCTCATTCACAGTGCATAGATCGTCAAAAAAGACGTAACATTCTTCTAAATTTTTCAGTGTCAAAATCGCTTCAAATAATTGATCAACACTTTTATCATCAAGTTTTTTAAGTTGCACGATGTGATCATCCCCTACTACGGTTACTGTACCTACATTGTATATATTACTGGGTATTTTTTCAAGCATTAACGATGTACAGCATTACAGAGTACCAGATTTTGTTTGAGTAGAACAATTATTTAAACCATCCACGTCTTGTAAAAGCAGTCATCATCCCTGCTCCCAAAGCAAACATCAGTAATAGCACGCCAAAATAGCCATACTTCCATTTCAGTTCTGGCATATTTTCAAAATTCATGCCATAGATACCTGCGATCAACGTCAGCGGCATAAAAATAGTCGTGATCACCGTCAATGTTTTCATAATCGTATTCATTCGATTGGAATTAAGCGAAATATAACTATCCCGCAGATCTGAAGTCATTTCACGATTCGACTCGATCATATCCGACAACTTCAGTAAATGATCATAGATATCGCCAAAGTATGAATGATGCTGATCGACTTTCTGAATATGTTGTGAGTTAATAACCCGGTACATCAAGTCACGCATTGGAATAATCGTTCTCCGTAATTTCAGTAGACGAGAACGCAGTACAAATACTTGCGCTAATAGATCATCTACCGGTTCATCTGGCCCTGTATTTTCAAGTTCATTCAATTCATCTTCAATCTCGTACACACAAGGGAAATATTCATCGACAATTTTGTCAGTAATGATATAAGCGGCGGCTATTGGCCCATTTGCCCAAGTGGGACGTGTTCCCTGTTGACCATAGCTAATAATACGTTGCCATGCCGTCTCAATCTCTCGCAGTTCCCCATGATGAAAGGAAACCAAAAATTTATCGCTGACAAATAAATCGACTTCTTCGACCAGTAACGTCTCTGGGTGCATGGCATGAAGAACTAGAAACTGCACCTCACCATAATAATCGATCTTCGGGCGTTGAAGCACATGCAGACAATCTTCTACCGCTAATGGATGAAAATGAAAAAAGGTACTTAACTTCTTGGATTCTTCAGCGGTTGGCTGATTGAAATCGACCCAATACCATAAGTAGTTACCCGACTCGATCTCTTCTAATTGAATATCCTGAATAATCTCATGTTCTTGCGTCACGCCAAGAATGCGAATCATGAAGCGAGTTCACTTCCTTTATATCAAATATAGACGATTTAGCGTCTGTCGTTATTTTCATAAGCATCTCTGTTCCACTTAGAATCGCACAAAAAACCGCCGTTCGCAAGAAACGGCGGTAGTGATCTATAATGATCCGATTTTATTTTAGAACAAATCGAATAGTACTTTGAAAATAAGTCCAGATAAGATCGCTGCAATTGGAATCGTAACGATCCATGCAATCACGATCCGTCCAGCAAGTCCCCATTTCACTTCACGGAAGCGCTTGGCAGAACCTACACCTAGAATAGCTGATGTAATCGCATGCGTTGTACTTACAGGCAAGTGAGTCAGTGTTGCTGTAAAAATAACCGATGCGGCTGAGATATCAGCTGCAAAACCGTTAATAGGCTCGATTTTGAAAATTTTGGTTCCCATTGTTTTGATGATTTTCCAACCACCCACAGATGTTCCCAGTGCCATCGCTGTTGCTGCTGAGATTTTAACCCAAAGCGGTACATCTAGATTATCCTGAACACCAGCTGCGACTAGAGCAAATGTAATAATACCCATCGCTTTTTGTGCATCATTCGTACCATGTGTAAATGATTGAATCGCTGCTGTCAAAATTTGCATTGTGCGGAACCCTTTATTGACGCTATGTGGGCTACGTTTAGCAAAAATCCATTTCAGAATCGTCATGACGATATAACCGATTGCAAAAGCAATCAACGGTGACAAGATTAATCCTTCAACAATTTTGATAAACCCACTCCAGTTCACAGAACTTGAACCTGCTCCAACAAATACAGCTCCTGCTAGGGCACCGATCAAAGCATGCGAAGAAGAAGAAGGAATACCGAACCACCATGTTGCTAAGTTCCAGATAATTGCAGCTATTAGTGTTGCAATAACGATTTCTATACCGTTATCCAAAGTCGCCGGATCAGCAACACTACCGCCGATCGTTTTGGCTACGCCTGTGAACGTGATCGCTCCCAGAAAGTTCATTACTGCCGCCATCAGAATCGCTGTACGTGGCGGTAACGCTCGAGTAGAAACCGATGTAGCAATAGCATTTGCTGTATCATGGAATCCATTGATAAAATCGAACGCCAAAGCCAAAAACACGACGATAGCCAGTATCCATATTGAGGTTTCTACCATATCATTCATCGCCCAGATGGATCTCTTGCACTCCAATCAAGAGAATCTGCGCAATCCTACCTCCTTAGTTATCTGTTACAGATTATTGCATCTCTGCATATTACATCCATCTATACTCAGCAAAATGGATCATATGCTTATCTTGTAAGCAATCTTAGGAATTGCGCATAATAATAGATTCGAGTCTATTCGCTACATCTTCGCAAGCATCAGTCGTTGTTTCCAAACGCTCATATATTTCTTTTTTCTTAATTAGTTCAATCGGGTCTTTCACTGTGGCAAACAAGTCTTTGATACAGTTACGTAATACATCATCACCCTGGTTTTCCAGATCGTTCAGACGAATCGTATGTTCACGAATAGCCAACAGCTTTTTATGAGACAACAAATGAATAGCTTTTTGAATTTCATAAGCAGATTCACGCAAAATTTCAGCAAATTGAACAATATAATTATCAGGCTCAGTCATATGATACATATCAAAACGAGAAGCACATGCTTCTAGACCGTCTAATACATCATCCATCGTTGTCGTCAAATCCATAATATCATCACGCTCAATGGGTGTGATAAATGTTTTGTTCAGTTCGGTAATAATGGTGTGCGTGTAATCATCACATTGATTCTCGTAAATCTTCATTTGCTTCGTAAACTCTGGAATATCCTTCAAGTTAGGTACTTGTTCCGCAAAGTAATCTGCAGCTTGCACAATTGCATCTGCCATGTTCTCCAGCGTTTGAAAAAAGATATCCTTTTTCTTAACACGCATTTCTATAACCCCTTTTCGAAATTTTGCCGAAAAATGTCGTAAATTAGAATTATGAAAACAAAATGATTTCATAACAACCTTTGTTATCTTATCAATCTGTACATAGGTTTGTAAAGATTCTGTTTACATTTATCATACAAAAATCATACAAAAATCGACTTTAATTCGATCATTACAGCATTTTTTACCTTTTTCATCCATTTTCGTTCAATTTTTTACCATCTATTGTCAAATGATTTTCGAATGATGGGCTGTTAGGAACAATATTGTAATACGTCACACCGGGTACAAAGGGTACTTCTTGACCATTACTGCTAAAGCGAATCACATCTCCACTTTTCTTGCTCCACTGACCTTTGATCTGCTGACCTTGTTGAAATAACATCGCTTCTCCACCGTCATTAAGATTTAAGCTTAATCTGCCAATATCGTCTAATACTTTGTAATCTCCGCCCAACACCATAACATTCGAAGCAGTTAAAGGCTTTCCACTATTCAGATCAATATGCGGTTCATTATTCATACTACGTGTGTAAAGTCCGGTGGTGGAATTATATTTATACCCGACTTTATAACTTTCTAGCAAAAATTGAAGTTCGATCAATGACGCTTTGGTTGCTGTTGTGGCAGAGGATGTTGAGCTTGAATCATTAGCACTAATACTATCTTTAGTATCGGCAGAAAAGGTATCTACTTTGAGTGAATTAGTGTCGGTTGGAACTGAAGAATGATCTGTATTTAGTGAATCGGTTGTTGTACTTGTTGAAGATTTAGCAGTTGTAGAAGGTAGAAAAGGATAGGTTGGAATCGTGATCTCTTGTTTGTAATTTTTTTGGAGTGCACCTTTACGTAATTTCTCTTCATTCGTATATAAATTATGAGGCGCTTTACGGCTGGAATCTCGCCAGAATGGAGCACTTGCATTGGTGATCTCATCTAAATGCTCTTTCTTTCCTTGTTGCAATATACTGTACGCTTCCGGGCTACCTCCGGCATGAACAAGCAATGCGCCTACACTTTCCCCGATGCCGATTAAATACGGACGAATACTCCGCACAGGGCCGATCGTCACATCCCCATGATAACTCTGATATACAGCGATCAGACGAGTGATTCCTCCTTCGGCTAGCACTTCATAGACCATATCTGCTTGTGCTAATCCTGATTGTGGACGTGCCGCAGGTGCATTGTTAATCATGACCGCAATCGGTCTAGCTAGAGAAGGTTGCTTTACAGGTAATCCGGTAAGTGGAGCGGTATAGGCCACTTCTGCTGGCTTTTCTGGTGCGATCGGTTCAGTTACTTTGGCAGGTTCAGGTTGTTGCTGTGGTGCAGGTGTAGCCACTTCAGCAGACCCGCAACCGATCAGACTAGCAGTGAGTACAAGTGGAATCGTCCATTTGCTTACTTTCCATAATCCAGATTGATTCATTACAATAGTATCCCCCTCAGTGATTAGCATCATTATGCAATGTAGCAGATCGTTGTCATCTGCACAGTAGGATACATTCCTACTATAGAACACACATATGAACTTCAAATGAATTAAAATCGGCTGGCTGTTTATGTACAAGCAGAAGATGTAAACCACGGTCTACTTCTTATTAAAACATAAGCTTCTTCTATATAGAATACATATGAAGTAATTAACGAATACCATCATCCAAACATCTACTTCATTTATATATACCATATTTTAACAGTTCAATAATAAAATATTAAAAATTTATCTAAGATTGTGATTTTTATCACATTTTAAAATTTAGTTGTGATTTAAAATAAAGACATGGAAGAGATGATCATCACCAACTCAACAAGTTAGCACAGACTTACAAAAATAAAACATTATTCAGGGGAGTGGCAATCATGAACAGATGGCTAAGAGAAAACAGTGTGGCAATGTGGTTATTAACTATACTACGGGTATATATCGGTTTTAAATGGATCGCTGGTGGATGGGAAAAATTAAGTGGTGGCGGATTCGATGCTACTGGATTCTTAACAGGTGCTATCGCCAATACAGGCGGAGAACATCCAAGTGTACAAGCAGGCTGGGGCGCATTTTTACAACATTTCGCTTTACCAAATGTAGCACTATTCAATGTTCTTGTTCCTATCGGTGAATTCCTTGTCGGACTTGGATTAATCTTAGGTGCATGTACTACACTTGCAGCACTAATGGGAATGGTAATGAACTTCGCATTCTTGTTCTCGGGCACTGTAAGCACCAACCCTTACTTGTTACTTGCTGAAATCTTCATTATCGTTGCCGGTGCAAATGCTGGTAAAATTGGTCTAGATCGCTGGATCGTTCCTTACTTACGCACTCGCTTCTTCAACCGTCGTAACAAACAACAAGATACCTTGCCTAATCAGCATAAAATCGCTTAACGATATAAATAACCGAATCAATTGGCTTCTATAGAATGATCGATGTTATTCGCAGTAACATATAGATCATCACAAGGAGAACAGAAAGAACCTACTGTACAATAGATAAAAAAAATAGAAATCCACTTGAAAAGTCATTCGCTACACCGTACTTTAAGCTACGGTATACAGAATGACTTTTTTGTACTTTATTTTGATTAATTTCTATTCGAATCAACTTCAAGCCGTCTATTACTGCTTTTGATTGGCAATAAAGTGCTTGGTGAGTGTATTCAATTGCTCCGTAGCTTGCTCGACGTTGTTTTGTCCTGCAATGGCAGATATCACTGCTATTCCATCGGCTCCTGCGGTTAAGATCGGCTCTGCATTATCTGCATGAATACCGCCAATACCTACTAATGGAATATGTATCTGATGGTTCTTAAGAGCTGTAATCGTACGTGTTCCTTGTACGGCTTCGGCATCAGCTTTGGAAGTGGTCGGATAGATCGGTCCTATGCCTAAGTAATCAGCTCCATCTTGAATAGCTTGTCTAGCTTCATCGACCGAATGAGCAGATACACCAATCATTTTATTTTGCCCAAGACGTGCACGAATCTGATCGGCAGGTATATCTTCTTGCCCTACATGAATCCCATCGGCGTCTAGTGCAATCGCTAATTCAATATCATCATTCACTATAAATGGAATCTTATGCTCTCTACAGATCTGTTGAAGAGATTCAGCCAGTTGGTAGTACGCTTGCCCTGTGAGTGCCCCGACCCCTTTTTCACGAAATTGAAAAAGAGTAATCCCTCCTGCGATGGCAGATGTTAATACTTCTTCTGGTGGTTGTGTACAATTGACACTACCCATCACTAGATAAAGGCGTAAATACTGGCGCAATTGGTGTTGATCTGGCTTAGACATTATAGACCCGGCTCCTTTGTTGATACGCAAAATGATTAGTAGGCCCATGATCGGAACCAATTCCCAGTCCATCTTCAATCGCGGCTTGAATAAATTGCTTGGCGGTATCTACAGCTTCATGGATCGATTTACCTTGAGCTAATGTTGCCGTTAATGCCGCTGAAAAAGTACAGCCTGTCCCATGCGTATGCATTGTATCAATACGCTGGCTTTCAAAATATTCAAAATGTTGTCCATCATACAACAAATCCACAACGGTTGAAGTCGATGCATCATGTCCACCTTTAATCACTACATACGTTGCACCCATATCAATTAACTGTGTGGCGGCTTGTTCACGCTGTTGCATGTTGGTGATCGATATCCCTGTGAGTAGCTCTGCTTCTGGTAAATTCGGAGTGATGATCTCTGCTAACGGAATCAGATCCGAGACGAGCGCTTGTAATGCTTCTTGTTGCAAAAGCACAGATCCGCCTTTGGCTACCATCACTGGATCAATCACTAGATGTTGCCACTGGTACTGTTTTACTTTTTGAGCGACATGACGAATAATCTCAGCGCTAAATAACATCCCTGTTTTGACAGCATGCGGTTGTAGATCTGTACCGATTGAATCCAATTGCTGAATAATACCTTCAATTTCTACCGGATAGACTCCTTGTACCCCTTTTGTATTTTGAGCCGTAACAGCAGTAAGAACAGACATACCATAGACTCCGAGTTCTTGAAATGTTTTGAGATCGGCTTGAATCCCTGCGCCTCCTCCACTGTCTGAACCAGCAATCGTTAAAGCTTGATATACATTCATCTTTTTCACTCCTTTGGATATATTAGATAGAAGATGTCGCGCTTATCTTGCCAAGCGCTAATCGTAAGATATTTTGTTACACAAAAATCACGTTTTATTTGATTAGAAGATGTCGCGCTTATCTTGCCAAGCGCTGGACTTTTGCGATTTTTGAATGGGTGGATACGATATCGGGTGTGACTAGAGAGAGTTGATTGATAAATTCGATCTGAAAGCTACCTGTGCCTTGTCCTGCGGTCTGTTGGTAAGCAATCTCTGCTGCGATACCGTAAAACGCTAGTGCTTCAACTACAGCGTTTAAGCGTTCTTGTGACTCTGTAGGATCAGCCACTGCGATAAATGCACCCACAACAGCACTGAGCAGGCAACCTCCGCCTGTGACCCGTGTTAAGATGCTGTGACTATTTGCAATGGTATAGGTGGTATTGCCATCAGTGACCACATCTTTTTCGCCTGTGATCGCTACGATACATTTCAATTGGCGAGCCGCTTGTTCAGCAATCTCGACCATATTTCCTTCGCCTGCTCCTGCATCTACGCCTTTGATATGCCATTGTTCGCCGATGACATTAGCGACTTCAGCCACATTGCCACGTAACACATCAATCTGGATATGCTCAGTAATCTGTATCGCTGACTGGGTACGATAAGGTGTCGCTCCTGCTCCTACCGGATCAAATACAACAGGTACACCTGCTTGATTGGCTGAGCGTCCTGCTTGGAGAATAGCTTCGACTGTATAAGGATCAAGCGTACCGATATTGAGCACCACAGCACTTGCCATTGCAGCCACATCTGTTACTTCTTCATGGGCATATGCCATAAAAGGAGAAGCGCCCAAAGCCAGCAATCCATTGGCTGTAAAATTAGTCACGACCATATTCGTAATATTATGAACAAGTGGATTTTGTGCTTGTACTTTTGCTAAAAAGCTCATTTGATTAGCCTCCTGTAATAAATAGATATTTTGCGATTACCTCATTCTATTTGGATTATATGTAGAAAAGGTTAGGGTTTATATTATAAGAGCTGAACGCAATAAAGACCCATCCATCTCTAAAGAGACAAATGGGTCAAACATTCATTCAGGTAGACATAACTTGAGTGAAAATTCAGCCTCCACTTCCCTCCGCTAGTATAATCCAGATCAGGTTCCAAGGGTCCGAAAATTCATTTTCGTCTCAGCCAACAGGCTCCCCTAGTGAAATCAGTAACTATTCAATTGTTCTTTCTTACCATACCACTGGTGAATGATCTGGTAAAGAGTGAGAAATTGGTTAATATCTTACTATACAAGCGCTTGGCGGTATAAGCGCTACTTCTTCTAGTCCAATCGAACATGATTTTTGCGATAGCAAAATATCTTACGATATAAGTGTTTATATTGCCAAACGCTTATATCATCCAGTGTTGCCAATCGGTCTGAGCCACTTCACGTCCTGTAAGCCATTGACGAGTTTTGTCCAGTAATTCACGTCGGTGTGTACCGTTAGAATACGTATGATCTGCTTGAAAAATGATCTCTTTATCACAGCGTCCTTCTGAACGTGTCCAGAATACTTTCTGATATAAAAAGGCATAATCGACAGGGATCACATCGTCGCCTGTTCCATGAATAACGAGCACATCGCCATTAAACTGCTTGGCTTCTTGAAACGGTTGATAATTGCCAAGTGAATCAAAGTATATCGGCGTAAATGAATACCCTAGATGGTCGGCTTTGCCTTCGATCACTGCTTGATCGTATTTGTCACGTCCTGTTAATTTGACGATATCGTTAAATGGATGCCCTACTGCTGACCAGAGCACCAGACTTTTGACACGTTGATCGCGTACCGATGTCAGAATCGCTACAGCTCCGCCCAAGCTATGTCCAATTAAAGTGACCCGTGTCGGATCAATATCACTGCAAGTCATCGCATAATCAAGTACAGTACGAGTCTGAGCAACCATTGATTCTAAGCCTTCATTGCCATATTCGCCGCTGCTTTCACCGCAACCTGCATAATCAAAACGAACCACCATATAACCGTCAGCCGCCAATTCACGGGCTGTACTAACAAATAGGCGATCCACTCCAATGCGGCTGCCTACAAAACCATGGCAGATCACAATCAGCGGTGTACGGCTTTTGCCCCGTCCGGCTAATTGCGGTTCCTGTTCTGGATAATGAATACTAGCTGTCAGATCCAAGTCGTGATGTCGAATGACGATATTACGTTCCATGATGATTCCTCCTTTTAAATAAACAATTCCGATCAGTTTAATGAGCTTTAATCTTGAAATCATATTATCATTAACGCTAGATCATTGTCAACGCAAGGAAAGTATGGCAAAATAATAGATTCGAACAATGAGAATGGAGGAATAAATAATGAGCACAATACGCCAGATGGTTAAGGATATTAATGTTGTACGAGATCAGTTAAAACCCGAAAATTTAGATTACTATGATGATGTGATTGTTCATGTACGGGATGCACGTATTGATCGTGAAGCTGGTGAAGAATTACTTTTAGAAATGGGTCATCATTTATTAGATGCACAGAAAAAAGGAAAAACCGCCAAACAGTTATTTGCTAAAGATTCGATGGAATATGGCAATATGTTAATTCGTAATTTACCCGAAAAGCGTCAATTGAGCAAGCCGATGTATTACTTGATGATTCCTTGGATAGCGCTCACATGGGTTTTTCTTATTCAAGCACTGATGGGACTATTTCGAATCAGTATTAGCGATTCAGGAATTGTCGGGCAGATTAATGTAGCCACACTGATTATTGTCGCTGTCGGTTCGATTGCTTTAGTCGAAATGCTAACTCGATTTACCGATCAACCTGTTGAAAAAAGTGACACTACCAAACCGGGTATGCAAATCAATGCTCGCGCTATTTTGACGTACTTGGTAATTTTGATTTTGATTTTTGGTGTAGGTATCTTTTTACGTCAAGTGATGCCTGTGATTACGATTGTACCGTGGGTGAGTTTACTGTTATTTGTGATCGGAGTAGTTGGACAGAAATTTATTTTTATGCGCAAATAACATCGATGATCTCTAGTAGATAAGATGAGTAGATTAATATTCTATTTTGCTAATTCTATGATTATAAATTACAATAACGAAGAATTGATGAATATGCATAGCTGATAAACGAATCCTATTCATTAATGACGAATAGGTATAGTTATAGTTGAAGGAGGTTTATACATTGCCACCTCGTGCCGGTCTTAATCTCCAATCTATTGTAAAAGCAGCCACAGTCTTAGCAGATGAACACGGGCTACATGAAGTGACACTAACCGTATTAGCTAAAAAGCTAGGTATTCGTTCGCCTTCTCTTTATAATCATGTGAATGGACTACCAGGATTACGTCGTGAAATGGCATTAACTGGATTGGATCAGCTCAAAAATGTACTGATGCACGCTACTGTAGGCAGATCGGAAGATAAAGCGATTCGTGAGATGTCGCGTGCTTATCTTGAATTTACCCGTGCTCATCCCGGACTATATGAAGCGACGCTTTATATTTCTGATACGGATGATGAAGAATTGGATACAATGAAGAATCAAGTATTAGAGTTATTTACTCAAGTGCTCGCAGGGTTTGATCTAAATGACGATGCTCTTATTCATGCAATACGTGGACTACGCAGTGTTCTTCATGGATTCAGTTCTTTAGAAAGAACAGGTGGATTTGGTCTGAAGGTAGATGTGAATCAAAGCTTTGAACTGATTATTGATACCTTTTTACAAGGTTTGCATACTTCGCAATAACAATCATAAATCTATCCATACACCATTTCTATTGAGATTCGGTACCTTTGTGTACACCAATCTATCTTTAGAATGGTGTATTTTTTTATGGTTATGTCTAAATTATCGTGTACTCATGAGTAGAAAAAAACAACTTTTAAGCTAAAGAAGATATATATTTATTTAAATTATGAATATAGTTATTGATTAAACTAATACTATTAGTTTATAGTGTAATTAAGAGGTGATTGATATGAGAATAGTTAGTAAAAGTAAATTACATCAACTTATTTTTTTACCCGGTGTTTTTCCGGTAAATTGTTATATAGTCGAAGAAGAATCCAGTCTGACGTTAATTGATGCAGGATTACCTAATAGTTACAAAGGGATTCAACAAGCGATTGCTCAGATTGGTAAGCCATTAGGTGCTATTATTTTGACCCATATTCATGATGATCATGTAGGGTCATTAGATACATTACATCAACGTTATCCAGATGTTCCTGTGTACGTTTCGGAGCGAGATGCACGCTTGATAATCGGTGATATGACGTTAGACTCGCATGAACCGCAGACCAAAATTAAAGGCAGTGTTCCCAAAAAACTACAAACTCGTCCTTCTGTTTTGCTTCATGAAGGTGATCTGATCGGCTCTTTGCAAGTGATTGCTACTCCCGGTCACACACCTGGCTCTATAGCGCTGCTTGATACTAGAGATCGGTCGCTTATCGCTGGAGATTCTTTTCAGACAAGAGGCGGTGTGGCTGTCGCTGGTTCTGTACGATTGTTCTTCCCGTTCCCTGCATTAGCTACATGGAGCAAAGAGCTTTCTTTACAAAGCGCTCAGCGATTGTTAGCTTTACAACCCAGTCTACTTGCTGTAGGACACGGTCATATGATCGATCATCCTTATGAAGCTATGCATACCGCTATTCAACAAGCAGAATCACAATTAAAAAAGTCTTCTTTATCCATCAAACAGTCTTTATAATCAACATCTATATCTTCCTGCTACTATCTCTCCACCTATAAATAGACAGCAAAAAACCATGCAAATCAAGCATTAACCTGCACGGTTTTTACTTTTATATTCACGCCATAATAGAAATAGAAAATAAGGTGCTCCAATCACAGACGTTACCAAACCTACCGGAAATTCTAAAGGTGGAGCCAGTATCCGTCCAATCACATCTGCCAGTAACATCATGATAGCACCTACCAATGCCGCTACAGGAACAGAATACCGATGCCCGCCAGATACTAAGCGCCGAGCAATATGCGGACTTACCAGACCTACAAAACCGACCATACCTACAACAGCTACTGAACCACTGGCTAATATAACAGTCATCAGAAGCAAAATCGCCCGCATCCACTCGATACGTAACCCTAGCCCTTTAGAAGATTCTTCGCTCAGTCCAAAAATATCTAACGATTTGGCTAAAAGCCAGATGATAGGCACAACAATGATAATAATCGGTGCTAATTGCATAACCTGCTCCCAATGACGTCCCCAGAGCGAACCATTTAACCAGAGCAGAACGGTATTGGTATTCGTAGATGATTGGATGATAAGTAACTGGACTAATGTGCTTCCACAAGCGCTTACCGCTATGCCGACTAATGCCAGTCGAATAGGATCGACTCCATTGCGGTACGATAACCCATATACACAAGAGGCTCCGATCGCTCCGCCGACAAAAGCAGTCAACGATGTAAGCCATGTACTCTGCATCTCTACAGGTAAAAGTAGTACTGTAGAGACTGCTCCTAGTGCAGCTCCTGCGGAAATCCCTAATGTATCCGGTGCTGCCAACGGATTACGCAAGATTTGTTGCGCCACCAGACCCGACACCGCAAGCCCACTTCCTACTAATATCGCCAGTATAATTCGAGGCAATCGATAATGAAGAATAATATAGGTAAGATCAGCATCTCCACGCTGAATAAATGCTTTGCCGATCTCTAACCAGCTGATACGTACTGCTCCAACTTGAATACTGATCATCATCAATAAGCAGGTTAGTACGCTAAGAATCAAGATGATGATTAGATTACGCTTTTGACCGATAAGGTTATTCATGATGAACTCCTGCTCTGCCGTCTAGCTAAATAGACAAAATAAGGTGCACCGATAAGAGCTGTTATAATCCCTACAGGTGTCTCTGCTGGAAAATTCACAAAGCGTGAACCGATATCTGCTAGTGTTAACAATATTGCTCCGAACACTCCGGCAAAAGGAATCACAAGACGGTAATCGGTTCCTACCAGATAGCGTGTCATATGCGGTACGATTAACCCTACAAAACCGATCGGCCCAACAATAGAAACGGATATCCCTGCTAGCACAATAACGATCACACTGCCTACAATGCGCACTGTCCATATTTTCTGACCGAGTCCACGCGCAATATCTTCGCCTAAGTTTATTAAGGATAAGGATCGACTAAGACTGACAGCCATAACAAATCCGATGATGCTAAATAGAAGCAGTAATTGGATTTCATCCCATTTGACTCCTGCTGCTGATCCAGCGAGCCAGAATATGATTTTGCTAGCCGATTCTTCATTAAAGATCAATAATCCCTGTGTAAAAGAAGATAGCAGCGCTTGAATCACTACACCGATTAATGCCATACGTACTTCTACTTTGCCCCCGCGAATCGCTAGACTCATTATCAGCACAATCAATACTGTGATAAGACCACCAGCAAAGCCTGCTCCGGCAAGAACCAATCCATTTACTGTTGGCAAAATAATAGTACAGAGTACGATCATAAAAGAAGCGCCTGCATTGATTCCAAATATACTTGGAGAAGCTAACGGATTACGGGTCAAAGCTTGCATAATACAGCCTGCAATACTGAGATTAGCGCCAATCAGCATCATCGCTATCGCTCGCGGCATCCGCAAAATATGCAAAATAATATGTTCTTTCACTGTAGTGGAATAGTGCAAAAGATAATCGATGACGGTGGCTAACGATATCCAAGACGAACCTATCATAAGCGAGCTGACAAATAGAATCAGCAAGATCGCTAGGCTAGTTACGGCTAAGATCCATTTTGGGATCATTGAAAGTAAGTAGTCGCTTCACTCATGATATGGGTAAGTGCCGGAATACTGCGTTGTCTTGACCATTTAGCCAATTCAACTTCATGAGCTTTGATTGTTTGTACAGCTTTTAGTTGATTCCAGAGTAGATTATCTTTTTGCCCTGCTAATACAGACGGATCGTCTTCATTAATTAAGATCAGCAGTTGATCTGGATCTATCGCTAACAATTGCTCTGTCGTCATCAGTTGACTGACTTCTTCTGTATCACTTAATGCATAATTTAGCCCTACCGCTTGCAGGAATGATGAATGGAATGCTTGATCTGTGCGTACTTGAAACGATTGGCTTGCTTCTTCATCAGCCGCAATAATCAGCACGGATTGATTACTATTAATCGATTGCTTTAGCTTGGCCAATTGTTGTTGATGGTTCTCCAGCATAGCTGTTGTTTCTTCCGACTTGCCTAACGCTTCACCGATCGCTCGTGTAGAAGCCATAATATCTTTATAATTAGCAGTATCATTTTTGAAAACAATCGTAGGCGCAATAGCTGATAATTCTTCATATACATTGCTATGACGACTCGTATCCGCAATAATCAAATCTGGCTTGAGCGTACGCATCACTTCTAGATTGGGTTCTGAACGTGCACCAACGGATGTATATCCTTCTATATAAGCTAGTGTATCTTGTGGAAAACGTTCAGGCTTATCATCATCAGCTACACCGACAGGTTTGACATCCAGTTCAGCAACCGTCTGAGTGAATCCTTGCTCTAACACAATAATTCGCTTTGGCTCAGCAGGCACTTCAGTACTGCCTAGATCATGAGTGATCGTACGTGTAGATCCTTGAGTAGCATTGTCTCCGCTTGCACTTTGCTTATTTGAATTGCCTTCACTTATCGGAGTCATTGAAGATGTAGGTGTAGAACAAGCCCCTAACAATAATGTAAAACTAAGAAGCAGCATTAACACTGCTGAACGTCTGATTGGATTATGCATTATAAAAGTACCTCCGCTTAAAGTATGATTTTGAGAATCATTATCACTATAGCGGTGTACATCTGAGCCAACAATAGAGAAATCGGACATCGTGGATGTCATATTGGGACTCCATAGCTGTTGACGACGTTCTTGACGATAACGAATAGGCGATAATCCTTTATACTTTTTGAACATACGACTGAAATAATATCCATCTTGATAACCTACATTCATCGCAATATCTTGCAACGTTAGCTCTGTATGAATAAGCAGTTCACTGGCTTTTTGTATACGAAAACGAATCAGATAATCAGACGGACTCTGACCAATATCACTGTTACGAAACAATCGAGCTAGATGACGTGGACTGCATTCTAATGTAGCTGCAAGTAAATCGATCGTTAGCGGAAGTTCGTAATGCTCATGAATATAACGAATCGCTTGAGTCACAAGGTCTGTTGTTGGGTTCTGAGCTTGATCTGTCTGCAATTGTTCCAATATGTCGTACACTATTTGCATAAAGGATGATCGTACTTGAAATTCTTGTAATGGATGGATATGCATCCATGCTTGCTGTAATTGTTTGATTTTATCGTGTACGATTACGGGATGATGTGGTTTGAGTGCATAGGAAGTGTCTAATACATAATGATGATCTGTTAACGCATAGACATTAGAATTAGAAATCAACAATTGTGGTCGGTATAGCACCAGATAGTATTCTAATAATTCATCCAAGACTTCAATCTGAAGAATACTTCCTTTACCGCTATGTATCATATGAAATCGCTCTGTAGGATAAGCGGTATGATCGACATGAATAAGCGCATGTCCACGCACTGTATATAGAAATCCATTTTCAGGTAAAGGATAAGGTGACACATACTGTTCGTATGGAATGAAGTGATGCTGAACATCCAACACGTGGATCGAAGCTTGATTCCACAGCTTTATATATTGATCTATATTCATCGCTAACCCCTTTTAACAAACGTACTGTATTGAAGTAAATGATCTTCTTTCTATTTTAATGATATTCATTCTCAATTACAATCGTTTTCATTTTTTTACATATTATTATAACTTCCCCCTATCACTGATCCATCAATGGTAAAATGAAGATTAGAGGTGATTACACACATGCGTGTACAACGCGAGAGCACATTACATCAAATGACATGGTTCGCTCATCTTTTTCCGGTGAACTGTTATCTTGTAGAAGAAAATGAAACACTAACATTAATAGATACCGGTCTCTCTAGCAGTTATAAAGGGATTGTACAGACGATCCATAGTCTGGAAAAGCCACTCACTCGTATCGTGCTTACCCATATTCATACCGATCATATGGGTGCATTAGATCGATTAAAACAGCATTACCCTGAAGCCAAAGTCTATATCCCCAGACGGGATGCTCGTATCATCAGTGGGGATAGGACACTTGATTCTCATGAAGCACAGCGTCCGATTCGTGGCTCTATTCCTAAGCGAATCACCACTTCTCCTGATGTGTTAGTCGATAACGGTGATCAGATTGGCTCATTACTGTCTATTGCTGTGCCAGGTCATACGCCGGGATCGATGGCTTATTTGGATACACGTAATCGTCATTTAATCGTAGGCGATGCTTTTCAGATCAAAGGTGGACTGGCTGTCGCTGGTCATATGCGGTGGGCATTTCCTTTTCCTGCATTCGCTACATGGGATAAACACACTGCATGGACAAGTGCTCGCAAATTACTACATTACCAGCCGTCTCTGCTTGCAGTCGGTCATGGTTCTTTCCTTCGTCAACCTGAAGCTCCTATGCGTGCGGCAATCGAAGCCATGACTGTGAAATATAGCTTTACGTTGTCCAATTGATACGTTTATTGTACATAACGATGCTTTCAGACTATCTGACTAATGATGTAGAGAACATACACTAGAAATGACATTGTTTTTACTTTAGATTCAGTGCAGATTGACAAGGGTAGGGATAGGAATAAGGCTTTATATAGCGTGATTTCAATAGAGGGGGAATGATAACTTATGAAATTATTCAAACAAGTCGGTCTGTGTACGGTTACTGGTCTGCTAGTATTGCAAACAATCGGATGTAGTCAGCAAAGTGCGCCTACACTAACTACGATAACTTCTGCATCTGACAGTAGTACTATTCCTGTAACAAGCACAAGCAACAATATAGTCTTAGCATCGGCGTCTACAACAACATCCCCATCTGCAACTATAGTTGCCCGTTTCAAAAAGATGTTAACTAGCAGTGAAAAGCTTCCTCAAGCAACAGCTTATCTCAAAACAAATATCAAAAAAGTATCTCCGCAAACAGGTACTTCGCTGGTTCTAGCATTAGAAAATGCACAGAACAAATATATGGATACATGGACCAATAAATATACGGAATCGATTCAAAAAAAACTAATGAACATGTATACATCAGCTGAAGTCTATAGTGATGAAGATATGGACGATATGATCAAGCGTGCTCAAGAACCTGCGCTCAAAAAATTATTGTCTAATACCCAAAAAAGCGGTTATCGCATTGTGAATATCGAAGGCTATTATATGCCGATTATTGATTACGATCAGTACGATGCGTATGACGATTATGTCACCAAAGATATAGATGCCTATATTGATATTATGGCGGAAGAATCCGATCAGCCGGCAATGATAGATGCAGGGCTTGTGATCGGTTGGGATGATCTATTAGAACGTACTTTGGATTTGGAGCAATTTATAATGAAATATCCAACATCTCATCGTATAGCTGATATGAAGCAAAATTATCAGTATGCTGTGTATAGCGTATTTTATGGTGCAGATAATACTCAACTGTTCGACAGTCTTAGTAAAAAAATCGATCCTGACGCTAAAAAACAGTACCTAGCTGTACTTAATGATGAAGATACCGCAGAAGATTATCCATCTAGTACTCTTCTTAGCGATCTACATGGATTAATGGATTTGGCAGCACAATCGAATGATAAAATGACTGCTAAATTAGAAGCTTATCGGCAACAAGTGGCTCCGCTCGAATCGTAAAACTTGCCTAGAATGTGCAACTTAATATTCCATATGACCGTCTTTGCTAGTATAGGGAGACGGTTTTTGACTGTACTTGATCATTCGTGAAAGTTGTCGATTTTGTCATTTTAGGGATATGATAGTGAACTATGGGTAATAGAAAAAGGACACACTTCAAGCCCAATCCAAAAGTGAAGTTTGCTTCGCAGACGTTTTTTCACTATTTATAACAAAGGAGTTTTATGATGAAAAAAATCAGTTTGATCCTAACCAGCATTTTGTTAATGTCTGCTCTGGCAGCATGTACAAGCAATTCCAGTACGACAGAACAACCAGCCACTACATCTACTACTGAAAATACAGGTACAGGCAATCCGGCAGCAACGAACCCTGAAGCGACTACACCAACAGAAGGTGCTAATTCAACGGATCCGGCTAGCACAGAATCGGCTTCTGCTCAAAATGCCAAAATCGTAGCTAACAAAAAAGTTGTGGCTAGTATGTATCAAGATGTACTCAATGGACATCAAGCCGATAAAATAGATATGTATCTTGCAGATGATTACAAAGAACATGATCCGATGATCGCTACAGGTAAAGAAGCGTTCAAAACATATATCGCTTCATTTATCAAAGCTAATCCTGACTACAAAGTAAATGTCAAAGGTATGATCGGTCAAAATGATCTTGTCGCTGTGATGAATTATCCGATGGCTAATCCGGATGATCCTGGTCAAGCAGCTGTTGATATTTTCCGTGTAACCGATGGTAAGATTGTAGAGCACTGGAAAACGGTTCAATCGGTAACAGGCGCTTCTAGTATGATCCAAAACTTATTACCAAGTGCATCCACAACCGCAGATGTAGCTGCAACAGATAAAGCGATCGTTGCTTCGAATGCTCAATTTGTAAGCAACTTCTTTAACAGCTTTTTTGTAGAGCATAATACAGATGCAGCTTCAGGTGTTGTGAGTGAATCTTTAGTGCAGCATAATGTGAAAATGAAAGATGGCATTGAGCCATTGGTGAACAACTACCTTGCTCAATTCCGTGCCAATCCAGATAGCACAGCAACAGTCGTCAATATGGTTGCAGAAGGCGATATGGTATTGATCCAAAGTCAGATGAAAAAGAATGCTGACGATGCAGGTCAATCTGTTGTCCAAATCTTCCGTGTTGAAAACAATGAGATTGCTGAAATGTGGATGCTTTCACAAGATGTCCCTGCCAAAACAGTAAATGAAAATGGTATGTTTTAAAAACAACAATAAACACCCCTCTTCTGCATACTAGAAGAGGGGTGTTTTCTGTTACTTTATTATATTCATACATACACTACCTATTTATACTAAAAGATTCTCTGTTTGTAGAGAAGAAATCAATCCACTGAACTCAATCGGAGCAGACATCACTAGCAAAATCATATAATGTCCCCATAAATCGCATTGATTACCAAATTCTTCGATAGATGCAGTCGAATCACTGACTACTTTGAGCATGTAATTGTATTCACCACTAATCCGATAGCATTCAATCACTTCTGGAGAAGAACGGCAAAATTCTAAAAAAGGTGTACATTTTTCTGTTTTAAATAAGATATATGCTGTTGCACTTTTTCCGATTTTCTCAGTAGAAATAATCGCTCGAAATTCTTTAATAACCCCTTTTTCTTCTAAACGTTTGACTCTTTCCGTCACTGCGGGTTGAGTTAATCCTACATATTTGCCTAATTGAGTCATCGATACTCTTGCATCCTGTTCCAAAATAGCAAGAATCTGCTGATCTGTGTGATCCATATACGGTCTCCTATACAATTAAATTTTTAGATATCAATTACTTGTAATTCATTAGTAACTACAATTAAATAACTTGTTTTTGATATGTAACCACATTTTCTTATTCATTATACTAAATATATACCTATGAAGTAGCAAGGTTTACATTAAAGGGGGAACGATAATGGATCAAAAGCAAAATATTTCAAAAGATACACCAATAGTAAAATCTTTGGTTCACTCTACCACCAAGTCTACTGATGCTTTAGAACAGCCTGTACCGTTAGATCGGTTGCCTTGGGCAGGCTTGCTTGCTCTAGCGATGACCTGTTTTATTGGTATTCTTACCGAAACACTTCCTGCGGGTTTGTTACCTCAGATTAGCTTCGGCTTAGGGATTTCAGAAGCTTCTGCCGGACAATTAGTTACATGGTATGCTCTAGGATCACTATCGGCAGCTATTCCGCTGACTGCGTTGACGCGTAACTGGCCTAGGCGATCATTGCTACTTGTCTGTATTGTAGCATTTCTGCTTTTCAATACGATTACAGCGGTATCTGCTAGTTATTTGATCACAGTCATTGCTCGATTTGGTGCAGGTGTTGCTGCTGGAGTTCTATGGGGAATGGTTGCAGGTTATGCAAGAAGACTGGTCTCGGATCGATTAAAAGGACGAGCGATGGCTATCGCAATGTCAGGCACGCCTATTGCGCTTGCTCTGGGTGTTCCGCTGGGTACATTTCTAGGTAATTTTGTAGGTTGGCGATGGGTATTTGGCATGATGTCTATACTTTCTTTTCTATTGATCTTTTGGATTTATTGGAAATTACCTAATATAAAAGCGCAAACGATTTCTCAGCGTTATTCGTTAGCTACTATTTTTTGCCTACCAGGTGTACGTCCTATTTTAAGTGTCGTGTTTATCTGGGTATTGGCACATAATATATTGTATACCTATATCGCTCCTTATTTAAGTTTTACCAGTCTAGCTCAACGTACAGATGTTGTTTTGTTTGTATTTGGTGGCACTTCTATTATTGGAATCTGGATTACGGGAGCTTTAATTGATCGTTGGTTACGTAAATTAGTGCTTATAAGTATTGCTATTTTCACCTTAGCTGCTTTTATCTTGGGCATAGGCAGTCATTCCGCTATCCTTATTATGGTGGGTATCGTATTATGGGGTGTTACTTTTGGAGGAGTGGCAACCTTGTTACAAACGGCTTTAGCTGAAGCTACTGGTGAACAAGCCGATGTTGCACAATCTATGCTTGTTACCTCTTGGAATCTTGCGATAAGCGGTGGTGCAGCACTCGGTGGACTTCTACTTTTATCGGTAGGAAGTCTAGCCCTTCCTTGGGTATTAATGCTACTGGCTCTCGTGGCTTTTGTCATTTCATGGACTGCTAGTCGTTACAGCTTTGTTCCGAATTCTTCAGTTCATGATACTTAATCTAATGATAGTCACTTATTTATTCGTATCAAAAAAGAAGCCTTTACCTGTGTATTAAGGTAAGGCTTCTTTTTATTTAGATATACGTGTTGCATGTATTGTTAAAAGTACTTTTTATTTGTACGTCTGAGCGATTGCATTAGCAGCTACAATCGCATTGTAGACATCATCTGCGGTTACTGGGAAAGGCATATGACCCATTGTATCGTCCGGTGCACATGCAGATTCAGCCACTTGGCGCCATTCTGCTTCTACAAATTCAGTCATACCTAGATCTTCAAGTGTTAATGGTAGACCGACTGCTTTGATCAAATTAACTACGGTTTCGAACTCTTCTTTCGGAGAGTTTTCCAATACCAATTGAGCTAACAATCCGAATGTGACTTTCTCACCATGTTGAGCGCGGTGGATCGAAGGAACAGCAGTCATCCCGTTATGAATCGCATGTGCCGCGGCAAGTCCACCGGATTCAGCACCTACTCCACTCAAGTAGATCGTTGCTTCGATGGTATTTTCGACTGCTTTTGTGACGACTTTTTGTTGGACGGCTTTGGTTGCGCTCACTGCATTATCAAGCAACATTTCATAACATAATTTAGCCAATCCAAGTCCGGTTGCTGTTGGTTTCATCAGAGCAAGATTATCTCCATTAGAAGCATAACAAGCACGAGCTTCAAAATAAGTCGCTAACGCATCGCCCACACCCGCAGCGAAGAAACGAACAGGTGCACCTGCAAGAATACCCATATCTGCAAGCACGGTATCTGGATTATTCGGTAAGAATAAGTACTCATCGAAAGAACCATCTTTTTTATAAATTACAGCAAGTGCGGTACAAGGCGCATCTGTAGATGCAATCGTTGGGAAAATGACTACAGGAAGTTTCTCATAATAAGCAGTCGCTTTCGCTGTATCTAATGTTTTACCGCCACCAATACCTATAATAACGTTCGCACCGGATTGCTGTACTAATTCACGGTGACGCATCACTTCTTCTTTGGTACATTCATATTCAAATTTTTCAAAATGTACTTTATGATTAGCAGCTGTAAATGTAGGTGCTGCTTCTGTTTGCGCACGTTCTAATATAAATTCATCACAAATGACATACGCATGATCACCATAACCACGAGTATAATCATTGAGTTTGGATAATAAGTGCTGACCTGTAATAAATTTTCTAGGTGAAGTTACTGATCTGACGAAATCTGCCATGATTCACACATCCTTTTGGATAATTACAGTCTACGATTCTATATTCCTGACCGACAGAGAGACCTTGCTTGATAGGTTCAACAATAAGCCTTTGACGTGATATTTTGCCATGTGATACTTATCACTACAGACAACTATACTCCTTCATCTCTCCAAACCAAGTGAATTATGTCACTGACAAACTTTTGAAAATGCGCTATGGTAAAGCGTTTGCAGAAGAAATTTCCTTTAATACCGGGATAGAACATAGAACCACAGCACCATAAAATTTTAGTTTGACGAAGCCGATATTAGATATAGAATGATCTCAGCGCTTATACTGCCAAGCGCTAATGTAAGATATTTTATAATATAAAAATCATTGCTGTATTGAACTTAGTCGCTCTTATACTGCCAAGCGCTTAGAAAGGAGAAATAGTGATGCGAGCTCGATATTTATTTGTAATCATGCTCTATATTTCTATTGCATTTGTGATTACGTTTTACATACTTAGCTTAAAGTATCCACATGCTTCAGCTTTTTCTTATAAGACTTGTAAAGCTTCCTACGATACCAAGAATGACCTCTTTGCTAACTTGCTCCATGCAGGCGAAGATAATGTAGCATCTGCTTCTGAATCGATTAAGACGGCTCCTGAAGGCAAAGCTGCTCGGATTCCTGTACTGATGTACCACTATGTTGTGCCTGAGAAATATAATGTAGAAAAGAAAAATAATGCTCGAATGAGCTTGGAGTCATTTAGCAAAGGAATGAAATATCTGCACGATCAAGGCTACAAAACAGCAACCTTGTCTGAATTGGAGCAATATGTGAATGGGGAGATCCAGTTACCTCAAAAAACAGTGGTTATTACATTTGACGATGGTTATCAGAACAATGTGGTCTATGCCTATCCTGTATTGAAGAAATACGGATTCCATGCGTCTATCTTTATCGTAGGTACCAAGCTCAAAAGCAAAACGCAAAAATTTCTACCTAAAGAAAAAACAACCATTTCGCGTAAAGAAATGAAAGCGACCAAAGATGTATTTGAATATAATAGTCATACGTACAATCTTCATTACAAAAATACGATTCAATGTGGAGATACCGCTGCGGTGGGTCTAGAAAATGATCGTCTCAAAAATGATATTGAATTAATGAAAAATAAAACAAAGATTGATACACCTTACTTTGCGTATCCGTATGGTGAGTATCAGGATCAAATGATCTATACGTTACGTGAAAATGGATATCGAATGGCGTTTACTGTCAGACCTGGATTTGTTCATCCTGGTGATGATCTGATGCATTTACCACGTCTGAATGTGAATTCTCATACTGAACTCAAACATATTCTGAATTTAAAAGAATAACCAATACCTGATTGCCTCTATGCTTGAATCATCTGCATATGAAGTGATCGGGTATTTTTTTCATCATTAGCCTATTATCAAAAACAAGCGACAAGGGTAATATATTAAAAATAAGCGATGTAATTATCTGAAGGAGCACATACTTGATGACATTAGCCGAATGTTTGAGTCATTTACATCATGATCTATTACTTGTTAATATGCACAAGCCCGGTTATCTCACCCGTTCAGTTGCTGAATTGCAAAAAACGATTTCTCCAGACATACTGAATGAAGAAGGTTATGAACTGCGTACCCATGGTTTTAACTTTGGGCGTACGCAAAAAAAAGCGATTGGTAAAGTGAATGGCCCTAATTTATGGAACGAATGGTAATCAGCCTTTACACAGCGTTAACAATTGCACGTTATAATGACTCTATATGAGTTGTTTTGACACTTTATGACAAAGGTATTCGTATGATTTGGAATTACACATACTGCAAGTTACACTAGATAAAGAATATAGTTGGATAACAAAGATTAAGCGGAGGCATTATGGAAAATAAACAAGTGAACCATCCTACTCACTCAAGCTATATTAACCGTGATCTAAGCTGGATCGAATTCAACAGTCGGGTACTGGAAGAAGCTCAAGATCCAGACGCTCCCCTGTTAGAACGTATCAAATTTTTGGGCATTGTATCCCGTAATCTAGACGAATTTATGAGTGTACGTGTTGCTGGTATTCGCAATCAAATTAAAGAAGGTTATCTCAAAAAAGACTTTACCGGCTATACTCCGTCTGGTCTATTCAAACGTCTGACCAAAAAAGTAGAAAAAATGGTTCATACTCAATATCGTACATACCGTGAACTGATGCGTCTACTTGGTAAACAGGGCATTACGGTGAATCGTTATACCGATCTTAGTATCGCTCAGCGCAAAGCAGCAGATACTTATTATGAAGATGTCATTTTCCCTGTATTGACACCGATGGCAGTCGATCAGAGTCGTCCATTCCCATTGGTACATGGATTGAATGTCTACCTTTCTGTCGTGCTAGAGCATGGCGGTCGTGAACCCATTACTGAGAATGAACATGATGCGTTCTATTTTGCTATCGTACAGATTCCTTCTAATCTTCCAAGATTGGTTTCTTTACCTCACCGTCAAAATAGTAAAAAACAACAGTATATTATGCTTGAAGAATTGATCTGTCATCATATTCATACGTTGTTTGGAGGCTATCAACCTGTAGGGGTAAATGCTTTCCGTTTGACTCGTAATACCGATCTGGATATTAACGAAGAAGAAGCGGAAGATTTGCTAGAAGAAATTGAAAATAAACTACGCAAACGTCGTCGTGGTGCACCTGTACGTCTCGAAGTTGAAAAAGATTTCCATCCTTTTGCACTTCGTATGTTACAGGAAGAATTCGATGTGTCTGAAGCCGTGTATGAAATCGATGGACCTTTGGATCTTGGATTTTTGCTACCATTCTCAGACTCTATACAAAATCATGAATCGTTACGCTATCCACCAGAGATTCCACGGTATGCCCCTGAATTTCCAGAAGGCAGTGATACCGACTTTTTCAGCATCATTAAAGAGCGTGATGTATTGCTGTATCATCCGTATGAATCATTTGATGTAATCAGTGATTTTATTGAACAAGCGGCTGAAGATGATGATGTCATGGCAATCAAGATGACGTTGTATCGTGTAAGCGGACGTTCTTCGATTATTCAAGCGCTCGCCAAAGCTGCTGAATCGGGTAAACAGGTAACGGTTGTTGTTGAACTTAAAGCTAGATTTGATGAAGAACGTAATATTGCATGGGCACGTACTCTGGAAAAAGCAGGTTGTCATGTGGTCTATGGTCTAGTTGGACTCAAAACACATGCCAAATTAATTCTTGTGGTACGCCGTGAAGCCGATGGTCTCAAGCGTTATATTCATATCGGTACAGGAAACTATAATGCGTCTACTGCTAAATCATATACCGATATTGGTCTGTTAACGGTAAATCCTCATATTGGTGAAGATGCATCAGAAGTGTTTAACCATATTACAGGCTATACTGAAAGTCATGAATGGCAAGCCGTAGCGGTTGCGCCGGATACGATGATGAATAAATTTATCGAATTGATTCAACGGGAAGCTGAACATGCACGCAAAGGTAGACCTGCACGCATTATTGCCAAAATGAACTCGTTATCCAATCAACAAATTATCGACGAGTTATATATCGCTTCTCAAGCAGGCGTGAATATCGATCTGATTATACGTGGAGTGTGCTGTTTACGTCCGGGTGTCGTTGGCTTGAGTGAACGCATTACCGTTCGCAGTGTAGTCGATCGATATCTGGAACATTCACGGATCTATTCTTTTGAAAATGGTGGCGATCTTGAAATCTGGCTATCCAGTGCAGACTGGATGACTCGTAATCTAACCCGTCGTGTAGAGCTGATGTGTCCATTGTTTGATAAAAACACAAAAGCCACTATGCAGCGCATTCTAGCTCTTATCCTTGAGGATAATATCAAAGCTAGATTGCTACTACCTAGTGGCAGTTATGAGCGATTTGATAACGGTAAACCTCCGTTACGCAGTCAATTTAAAGCGTGGGAAATTAATTCTTGGAAACCATATGTACCACCAGTCTCACTCTTACGTCCCACTCCTTCTCCAAATCTCTAACCGCTTCCGTAATTTCATGTGTTTCCATAGAGGCTTCGGTATGACAGTGAACTGTCAGCTCGAAGTCTCTTCCTTTTCGTACGGCGACTAAGCGATCAACAGGTTGCGTTTCGCTCACATCCATAGCAGCAGCTAATTGAAGAACAGCGCCTAAGCGGCGAATACGTTCTTCGTCTTTAGGATGAAGAATATCGGCGTACTCGGTAGAGATCCTTCTTTTTTTGATTTTGCCTTTACTGCCGAAAATAGCGATAAATGCGACTAGCACCGTTTCCCGATGATTAAGTCCAGCTACAGCACGAGTCGTTAATAGATAACGAGTATGCTCTTCAAAGTCATGATAGCCAATTTTCATACCTACCCGATACATTAAAGAAGCGGTACGCAGGATTTTGCGATTAGAGACGTCTCCTTGACCTTCTCCAAGTGCTTCGTATAGTTCAGAAGATAACTGTTGCACCCAGCGTAAATGTCGTTGACGGGGCAAGGGCTCTCCGTGTAAAGCTGCACCGATCTCGTATTCCAATACATCTTCGACAATGGCATTGTCTTTGCCACGTTCCCATTCGAAGAACAATCCATCACGTAGACCTGTTCCACTAATCACATAATGAGAACAATGCATATAACGGAATAACGTATTTAAAATAATAACACCGGGCACAATAATATCACTACGAGTTTTGGATAGACCGGCAATGCGTTTGCGCTGATCATTACTCATAGCTGGAAGCTGTTGATAATAATAGTCAGTATCTTCTGCTTCTAGCGTATAATGATGAATCTGCTCCAGAGAATATTTTAATTTACGTTGATGCATTTTACCTACAGCACGAATCGTTCCACCTAGACCGACCATAGGAAGATCAGGGTGCTCACTAATCCATTCATGCTTTTGCGCGGCATCTAGCACCAGTTGTCGAAGTTCTTCAACCGAAGACTCTTCCCAACGCCCGGTCGTTTCATTGCCGAATCGCACATTCATATTGACAGCTCCGAAAGGAAAAGACACACTGGAAACGCGAGCACGATCACGGAATAAAGTAATCTCTGTACTTCCGCCTCCAATATCAATAATATAACCGTCTTCGATATCAATTCGGTTAACTACGCCAATAAAGCCGTAATGCCCTTCCATTTCACCCGGTAACAGTTCTATCGTGAGTCCAGTTTCACGGTTCAAGTAGTCGATGACTTCTTCGCCATTACTCGCATTACGAATAGCCGCTGTAGCCACAGCACGAATCTCTTCTACTTCATACGCTACACTGACTTCAGCAAACTGCTTTAGAACAGGCACGATCACACTGACCGCTTCAAGTGGCATATCTCCTTCAGGCGTAACTATTGCACTTAGACGAGCAGATTCTCGACATTCTTTGAGAACCTGATATCCGCCTCCATCCCCTGTCTCATAAATAACCAGACGAATCGAGTTCGATCCTATATCCATAATCCCTACACGGCGACGTTCTTCCTGCTCTCTCATCGTAGCTCCTCCTGACCTGTACAAGCTTCTATTTACAAAATATGCATCGTATCTTGATTACAGTTAAAGTCAGTCTATCTTATTTGCATCATTGTCACAATCGTTTATCTATCTGCATACGTATATATTTACTTATATAATCTTTGGGATATCATTGATGTGATCGGTAAAAAGAAATCTAAAAAACAAAAAGCCTCTGAGGAAATCCAGAGGCTTGATGCTTTTTTAAATATATCTATAGATATAAAGGAGAAGTTAACAATTATAGCAATTCAAGCATCGCTTTCGCTGTGCTTTCACTAGAAGCAGGATTTTGACCTGTTACTAATTTGCCATCAACGATAACATGGTCTGCAAAAGCAGAAGCGGCTACAAATGCTGCACCTTGCTCACGCAATTTGCTTTCTAATAGGAAAGGAACATATTTAGTCAATTTCACCATATCTTCTTCTTCATCTGTGAAACCTGTAATGTTTTTGCCTTGTACATAGTAAGTACCGTCTGCTTTTTTCACATCTACTAATGCACCAACGCCATGACATACAGCGCCAACAACACCATCATGTGATTCTGTATCATGAATCAATTGAGCGATCACAGGGTTGCTTGCGAAATCGACCATAGGACCGTGTCCACCTGCAAATAATACACCTGCAAAGTCGCTTACATTTACGTCTGCAAGAGCTTTAGTATCTTCAAGCATATCTGCTACCGATTGAAATTCAGCAGGAATACCGTCTGGAATAGAGTTTTGATCCAGTGTTACTTTACCGCCTTTAACCGATACGATCGTAGGTTCTACGCCTGCATCTTGAAATACATGATAAGGTGCAGCCAATTCTTCTAACCATAGTCCTGTTGGGTGTCCGTTCATTTTTGTAGCACTTGTCGCTACTAACAATACTTTTTTAGTCATATTAATCGACTCCTTCGAAGTTTTATATTTTTAAAAGATTAAGATGTATTACGTATATGAAACGAATGCAATCGTTAGTTATATACTCCACTCAATACATAGTATACAACTTTTTTGTGCACAATCAAATTTTTAGCAAAAAAATTTTGAGTATGAAACAATAAAGTACGCTACTTTAGTATCGTCGCTCTCTATTACTTTAACCTTAAATCAAAGCTGTCAAACGATATACATAAAAATGATTACTTTCTTTGCTTGTTATTTTACCTTGGTTGCTACAATTCGCCCTATCTCCACCAGAAGAAAATATCTAATACAGTGTGCAAAAAAGATTCTAGCTTTTTCTCTTTGTTTCGTTTAGACCGCTTTGGTTTTCGTTGCATACTTCTTTGTCTCCTTATTCGCTTTATATTGCCTGTCTATTTAAAATGCCAATAGGGTAGCAAAAAATGAACAGATTAAAGGACATCCCTCTAATCTGTTCGATATTTTCATTATCCTTCACTGGATAGCTTCACCTTATTAAATGAGCTTGGTTGAATCACTCTGACGCAATCCATGTTGATACAAATCATAAAAATGGTGCGTAGGACCGGGACCTGAACCCAGATTCAACGAATGACGAATCGCTGTGGTTACATAAGCTTTGGCTTGCTTAACCGCTTCGTGCAGATCACCACTTAATGCAAGCCCTGCTGCAATAGCAGAAGAATACGTGCATCCTGTACCATGCGTATTCAAAGTAGAAATTCGTTTTTCTGTAAAATAATACATTTGCTGACCATCATATAATATATCTGTAGCTTCATCGCCAAGTGAGTGCCCACCTTTGATAAGTACATGACGTACGCCTTGATCGGCTATTCGCTTAGCAGCTTCTTCCATATCCTGTATCGATTCAATCGTTATCCCTGTAATTCGCTCTGCTTCTGGAATATTAGGTGTTAGGATATCGGCAAGTGGTAAAATGTCTCGAATCAATGTACCTACTGCCTCTTGTTTCATTAATGGGCTTCCATTTTTGGCATACATGACAGGATCGATCACAATATGCTCAGGACGATACTGCTTAAGCTTATAAGCAACAGCTTCCATACAATCACGATCCGATAACATACCAATCTTAACAGCATCTGTTCCGATATCTTCATAGATTGCATCAATCTGATCGCTGATTATTTCTGGCGTGATATTCTGAATACTGATCACACGAGCTGTATTCTCAGCCACTACAGATACAATCACACTCATACCGAATACACCATACGCTGAAAATGTTTTGAGATCTGCCTGTATGCCAGCGCCTCCGCTACAATCAGAGCCTGCAATCGTTAGTAATTTTTTCATCATTCGTCTCCTAATCTCAATAGAATAGAAGTAGCTTTGGTTACTGCACAGCCACTGTTGCTAAGCGATCTGTAATAGTGACTTTGGCTTGTTCGATCCAATTTCTTGCATCTGGTCCCATTTTGAATATTTTGTTATCGGGATGAGTAGCAATCGGGATCAATTGGCTATAAATCGGGAATTGCTGTTGCATTTTTTGATATACACTATGTCTTGCAGGTAACAAATATTGAGGATACACTTTAGCATCATTTGGAGAAATAGCATCTACCATCGTTTGACTAGCTGTAATCACATTTGCTAATTTGATAGCAATGTCTTGCTTGGCAGGATCTGTAATAGCCGAATTCACACCAACCATATCTCCATAAAACACAGGAATATCTGTCTTATTGGACATGGAGATCGTTTTAAAATTCACATCATCTGCATAATCACCCATACTAGACATTGCTTCTGTATATCCAATAAATGCACGACCTATACCGCTACGGAACCAATCTGCTCGAATATAAGCATCGTTGTTGTCAGGCCAGTACTCAATTTGATCTTTACCACCCATTTTTTGTAATTGTTTTAGACTTTTAAATGCTTTTGAATTTAATGTATTAGGGTCAGGTAAAACGGTATAATCGCTATATTCTTGACGAGTATCTAACAACGCATCAAGGTACATAGCTGCTTTGGTAGTACCGCCAGACATATCAATCAGCAACCCTTCATTATTGTCAGGAATAACGCCTGTCGATTGTCGTTCACCTAAAATGCGATATAAGTCGGGTACACTACGAACAGAGGCAAGGGCTGTATCATCTTCCCGATAAAATAATAAATTCGTACACACAATTTGCGGAATACAGTAGGCTGCTCCATTTACTGTACATCCTTCCATAGCAAAATCAATAATATCTTGGCGATCTTGAATTTTATTTTGTGGTATCGCTTTCAAATAACCCTTATCTACAAAATGAGATAAAAAAATCGCATCAAATACGAACACATCTATATTCGCATCTGGATCAGCTTCATATCCATCCCATTTGACAAAATTCAAGCGTACATTAGGCTCGACTTCTGCCCAATTTTTCACTACAGCTTGCTGAAAACGTTCTGGATCAGGAACATAATCGTATAATGCTACATTGATGACTGTTGGTTGATCTGTAGCCGCTGCATAACTGTAACTAGCATTGGGCAGGATACCAAACATCATTAGAAACGAAATAACAACCAAAAATCCTTTTTGGCGAACAGTACTATTCCTCATTATTATTACCCCATCTCTTTGTATCGATTGGTCTATCACATGCTTACGCCGATTTTATAGCTTTATAGATAACAAAAGGGGCTTGATACTGCTCATCACCCCATTTCGAGTGATCGTATTGCTCCTCATACTGACGCAACTTGCTGACCGAAATATCATCAATACATGGTTCCATGATCTGAATAGAATCAAAACCTGCTTGTTCTAACATCTCTTCATAAAAACGCTTGGACCAATAAAAATCATTTAAGATTAAATCTGAACTTTCAGGAATCTTGAGAAACTGTTGTTTGCGGTCTCCGTCTGTATATTTCTTTCCTTTTTCTCCATTGCGAAATGTAGTGAACTCATATCCGGTTGCATCTGGATTCGAATCCAATACTAATAACGGCTTGCCCGGCTTCAGTACTCGGTAGATTTCTGTAAGCATATGACGAATATGATCTACACTAGAATTATTAATAATCACAAAACAGTTCACAGCGCAATCTATCGAATCCGATTCTAAAAAGTCTAATTGATTATTGTGAATCAATTGATAATTGATCTGCGGATGTGCTCGTTGATCTGTTGCTATTTTCAACATATTCTCTGACTCATCTACAGCAATGACTTGATAACGCTGGTGTTGATTTGCTATGCGTTCAGCCACTTTTCCAGGGCCACAGCCATAATCAAGGATCATATGAATAGTAGGATCTGAATCCAACACAGCAAACAAATAACGGAACCCTAAGATATCTTCTAACATATCGTTATACGCATTGAATTGAGTGGATACAGTATTTTCTTTCCAAGAAGTATGCATTACATCTCCTCCATTATGATCGAAAAGTAAGATTCCCACTTCTGCTGAACAAGCATCTGATAAAGGGGAATCAATTTTTGGTAAAGCGCATGGTCTATTACTTGCTTTTGTTGAATCGATTGATACACAGCGAATAGCAAAATCACCTGTTTCCAGTAATCATCTATATCCAAACGATCAATATCCACTGGCTCTAAAGTTATTGTTCCTTGTCTAAGTTGCTGTTCATACTCAAAAACAACTTGCAGATCTGATCGATTATCTTTTAGAGGCATAGGAGGAAAAGGATAGGCTGGTACAGTTCCGATCTGTTTAGCTTTGGAGAGTACTGTCTTCGTCTGGACATAATCTGTCTCGTAAATGTGGACAGAAGCTACATTATGATAGTATTTCCCTACCTCTAGTCCTAACTCGGTAGCCATAAGTTCTTGTAGAAAAGTAAACGAAAATACATCACTCAGCATGCCACGGTAAGCATCATTTGCACGCATATAACTACTCATATACAGTTGATCTTCACGGATAAAAAACTGCAATCCGATAGTACAAGACACATCAATATTTTCTAGTTGAAGTACTTCACTGGCATCAAAAATAGATAGAAATGCACGTTTGGAATCAGGATCTTCACGAAGCACTTCTTTAATACGCTCCCATTGATTTAAGTGCTTATCCCCATATGCAAATAATTTGGGTTCATAAGCTGTTCCTGTTAATGTGCGACCGTCTGCCGAATATTTGCTCATATTGCTGGCATAATAATGGATAAAGTCCAGATTATTACTACCTGATAGATACCATAAAGCTTCTGCAAAATTAAAAATAATATTGGTCTTCCGCTCGGGTACATAACAAATGCGTTCAATAGGAGACTCAATTCCATACGTATAATTCAGAACTTCCCGGCTTCGATTGCCACGTGGCTGATTATAGAATTGCGGCTTATGATATACCTCGGCAAGCGTATACAGATAAGCATCATGAAAATGATTAAAGATCATAAGCAATAAGCCTTTCTTGCAATAGCTGTTCCAACTGCTGAATACAATCTTCTTCCGTATGATACGTTACATAATCAACAGGACATACCGTGTGTAAGCCTCTCACCAGATAAGCGTACTGTTCAAGATCATGATCTAATAGTAAAATCATATTTTTCTGCATAGCAGATGCCCAACCTATTTCGATATGAGTTCCTGGGGATGCTGGGATACCGGGCAAAGCTACAAATAAATCACATTTTTCAATCTCGTCAAAATCAATTTTGGTGCATTGTTCTGGAGGCATAAATTTCTGTCCCCATTGTTCTCTTTTATGCGCATTATGTACCTCATAACCTCGATTTTCAAAAAAATCGATCAATCTTATTAAGAAATTCTGCGTTCCTTTTTCCAAGGTAGCTGTTTCCATATTCATTAGATTTTTAAAAGGAGCTGCCAAAAATAATTTTTTATTCATATTCTACCCTCCAATGATATTTTATTTACAATATATACTAAATAATATCATTTAATGTTATTTTAGTAAATAAAGGGTATTAACCCAAAAATGTTTTCTGATCTAAGGAAAGTGTATAATAGACTCAAAATTCAATGATTCTATTTCGTTTAGGAGGAAATACTTTGTCTGTCGTTATTGATGAACTTTATGCAGGGATTGCTGTCATTATTTTTAATGCCGAGGGTCATGTCTTTTTGCAACAGCGGCTTGATGTCGGACAATGGGGCATACCTTCAGGACATGTAGAAAAAGGAGAAACAGTCACGCAAGCAGTTGTACGAGAGCTGAAAGAAGAAACAGGATTAGATGTAGAAGTCACACGCTTAATTGGGGTCTATTCTGATCCAGATAGCCAGATTTTTGAATATCCTAATGGAAAAAATGTTCATTTTATTACCAATTGTTTTGAAGCAATTATTATCGGTGGCGAGCTTATCGTCGATCCTAAAGAATCGCTTGATTATCAATTTTTCCCTACCGATCAGTTACCCGCCAATCTACTTCGTATGCATCCTAGATGGTTAGCCGATGCGCTAGAGCAACGACCTCAAGCTTTTATTCGATAAATCTTCTCATATCGGTCAGTAAGCAAAAAGAAGGCAGACCTTTATTAAGGTTGCCTTCTTTTTGCTTACTCATTATTTCACTTAAGAAATGAAGCCTTTATTCAGATTTCCTTACCACCCTTTTTTTACCAACCATAAGCAAAAATATTGTTACTATTTCAAGAAGACGATGTAACTTTTTATATATTCATTTCGTTTAAAATAAAGTTCAGATGTTACATTTTATGTTGTGTCGATCTTAATTACTTGTTGTGTCCATTTAAAAAAAGTAGCATTTGTCCGATAATAAGATTTTACCACCTGGCTATAAAGGAGTACTTAAACACGAATGAAAAAGCATTGGAAAAAATATGCACTTGCCCTCATGGCAGTATTACTGGTTGTCTATGTTCTCGGGGTGAATTTCCCCAAATCTTCTATCCTTGCACATAAAATATGTAGCTCATGGGTCGCTGCTCAGAATGAAGTCTTTTATTATGAACATCGTGATGCACTTAATCAACGTAATGTTGCACTAGCCGCAGATTATGTTGCTCCTGAAGGTACAGCCGATAAGATCCCTGTACTGATGTATCATTATATTACCCCTAAAAAGGATAATACCGAGCCTACTAATAATTCGATTGTAAATTTGGAATCATTTGAAGCAGATATGAAATACTTGCACGATAACGGTTACCATACGGCAACTCTACAACAGTTAGAACAATATGTGGATGAAGAAATTTCGTTACCTGACAAAACAGTCGTGATCTCATTTGATGATGGGTATCAAAACAATATTATCTATGCGTATCCGATTCTCAAAAAATATGGATTCCATGCAACATTATTCGTGATTGGTTCACGGATTCAAGACAAAACGACAGCATTTGATCCCCACAAAACAAGCTATGTATCCAAAGAAGAAATGGAAGCTTCTAAAGATGTATTTGAATATAACAGTCATACGTATAATCTACATTACAAAACTTTACTTCACTGTGGCGATGATTATGCTGCTGGTATGAATGAAGCAAGCTTTATCGCTGATGATAAAATTATGCGTTCTGAAGCAGGGATCAATACTCCTTACTTTGCTTATCCATTCGGGGATTTCCGTATGCAAATGGTCTATGCACTGAAAGAGTCTGGATATCGTATGGCATTTACAGTACACCAAGGATTTGTCCGACCTGGAGATGATCCACTGACCCTCAAGCGATTAACGGTGGTATCAAATACGAATATTGATGAGTTGCTTCATATGAATCATGATCCGGATGGTACTTCACCTGTTGCTCCTTAATGTAGATATTCACACCACCATAGAATAGATCACAAAAAAAGCTACTTCTCTATAGGTCATCAACCTATAAACAGAAGTAGCTTTTTTGTGATCATCATTCGTACGTGTGTTTAATTCGCTGTTGGCAAAGCAGGCAGATCTGCTGGATTCGAAGCTTCTGTAGGACGATCAAGCAATCCGCCTACACCGTAATCTGCAAAGTTTTTGATAAATTGAAGGGCTTCTGCACGAGTTAATGCTTTGCTTCCTTTAAAAGAAGCGATCGACACTTGAGAAGCATCACTGCCGTTAGCTAGACCTAGAGCTAACATATATTGAATCGCATCATTGCCCGTATAATTCACACCTTCGGCAGAAGAGATCAATTGTGCAACCCCGGTACGAGTAAGAATCTGATTACGAGTAGTTGTATTGGTATAACTGCTCACTGGATAATTCAAAGCTTTGGCACGAGCATAATAAGGATTTGCCCAGTTCCCTGTTTTACTACTCGTCACTTCTGGTTCAAATGTGCGAATCAACATCGCTAAAAATTCAGCTTCGCTAACTGTTTTGTTTGGTTTGAACTGACCGTCTTTGTATCCATTGACTAAGCCTGCTTCATATCCCCATTGAATCGTATCTTTTGCCCAGTAACTATTCGAAATATCTGAAAAAGGAAGCCCATCGGCGGCTTGCGCTTTGGTAGAAGAGATTGTGCCCCATAAAGAGAATGCCAGACATAGGGTAAGACCTATTTGAAGCCATGATTTGATTTTCATTAGTATGCACCTTTCTTATCTATATTTTTAACGTGTTGTAAATTGTAAGATTAGTGGCGTGGTGGATGAGACTTGTTGATCACTTTTCGCTGTTGGCTTCGCTTTGATGCCTTTTTCGATAATGATATTGTACGTTTCGTTTTTGGCAAATCCACTTGCTGTTGGTGTGATAAAGATACGATTCCATTTCACCGAGACATTTACATTAGTTACTACTTCTCCATTACTGTTAAGCACTGTGACATGATCCGGTGTCATAGAAGAGGAATCGATATATTTGTATTGTTTATTTTTGAGTGCAACTTGCAAGCTGATACTTACCGGAATCGAAGGAGATAATTGCGCTTTACTTGGCAAGTCTTTGATTCCCATCGTTTGCTTAATCTGTGATAATTGCTTTTGGAAATTAGCATCACTTACATTTTTGCCATCAAATTTAGCTTTAAGCCAGTCTGCTGCTTTACCTGATGTTTTGGCTGTATTGAGTTGTTGTGTTGCTTTTTGAGTCGGTGTTGGTGTTGGAGCAACAGCTGGTGCTGTAACGGTTGTACTTGGTGTTGATGGTTGGCGTGGAATACCGCCGCCACCTCCACCACCACCGCCTCCGCCCCCACCACCAGATGGAACAGCAGCGACTAGATTAGTTGGTGCTGGTGTGGTAACCACAGGTACAGTTACAGCTGGTGTTGGCGCGAATACAGGTGTTGGTGTTGGAATAACTGGTTTACTTTCCACTACAGGTGTAGCTTCAGTAGACGGTGATAATGTCTGACCTGAGATGGATTTCCCAGTGGATTCGTTGCCTGTTGTATCTACCGTTTTTAGTGTAAATGAGTATGTTGTCGATGGAGACAACCCTTCAGCTTGATATACATTTTTGGTTACAGAAGTTACTAATTTGCCTGTATCATTATAGACATTTACTTTTGCAAAATCTTTGTCGACCGGGTTCTGCCAGTTCAATGTTAAAGAGTTCGTTGTTGCTTGACTGACTGTTAATCCATTTACTTCTGCTGGAGCTGTTTTATCTACTTTAGGAGCGAAAGTAACGAATCCATATCCATATAAATTGTCTCTTCCTGATGCTCCTAGATCGACAATATAATCTTCCAAATCCGTACGTAAATTCGCAATCGATTCCGAAGGATGTTCTTGTTTTAAAATTGCCAGTATACCTGCAATATGAGGAGCCGCTTGAGAAGTTCCGCTAGCTACAGCATATTTACCATTTAAATACGTAGACACAATATCAACACCAGGTGCAGAGACTTCCACTTTAGGACCTGTAGAAGAAAAATCGCCCCGATTCAAATTTTTGTCGACTGCGGCTACAGCGATCACGCTACTGTATTGTGCAGGATAATTAACTGTATCTGTTCCTGCTCCACTATTTCCCGCAGAACAGACCACTAAAATACCATTGTTATACGCTTTATCGACCATATCGTGTAATGCTTGTGAATCATATTCAGTTCCTAACGACATATTGATAATATCCATACGATTTTGGATCGCCCAATCGATTCCTTCTAGCACATCTTGCAGATTTCCTTTGCCATCTGCACCTAATGCTTTGACACCATATAACTGCACGCCAGGAGCCGTTCCTGTTACAGCACCATCGCCACTATGAGCAGCAATAATGCCACTTACATGTGTTCCATGGCCATTATCATCTGCGTATGAAGTTGTATAATCGACCGTGGATACACCACCAGCAATCGTAAGTTCACTATGAGCCGCTACTCCTGAATCGATAACAGCTACTTTGATACCTGATCCGTTGTATCCTTTATCCCACATTTGATTAGGTTGTACTGCTTGATAATTCCATTGCGATTGCTCTGTTGCATTGACAGTAGATCCTAATACTTGAAAATCAGAAGAATCGGTAACTTGAAACGGAACATTACGCTCGATATACGCAATATTGGGATCTTGCACCAAATCTTGCAATTCACCTGCACTGACGGTTGCGGATACCGCAGGTAATGTTTTGAATTCATGTTGTACTTCTACACTTTGCTCAATAGCAGCTTCTTTACCTGCTTGATTTTTATACACAATAACGACTTCTTGATCTGCTCCTGTGATAGAAGCAGTAGACTCTTCTCCATATACTAATCCGGTATGAACCAAAGATAATGTAAGCAGTGACGAGACTACGATAGCTATATATTTTTTCATTCAACTGATTCTCCTTTTTCTCTTATAAAGTAATGCCTTACCTACCACTTGCTATCTATAATACGTAGATTCTTTTGATTAAGATTACGTAAAATTAAATAGCGAAAAATATAATTTAAGACAGTAAATATTCTTTTTTGGTACTGATCAGATCCTGTCTACATTAGTCTTTCGAGTAATTTCGACATTTATCTTATAAGATTTATCGGACGACTTTACAGAATTATGTATACTAATTATAAAAAAAAAGCCCTCTCCAATGGAAAGGGCTTGGTCTTACGTAAATTGATATATATGGAATTAACCTCTTGGTACTTCTGTTGCGTTGAACAGTTTCGCATCCAAAGGTGCACCTGCAAATTCTTTCATATCTTTAACGAATTTTTGGAAATGAGCACTTTGGTTGTGTTCTTGTACAGCTTGCTCATCTTTCCATTCTTCTACCATTGTGAAGAAGTTAGGTTGGTGAAGATCGCGCATCAATGTATAACGGATACAACCTGCTTCTGCTTGAGAAGCACTAACCAAACCTTCTGCTTCTACTAAAAATTCTTCTACTCTGTCAGGTTTAATCGTGATATTAGCATGAATAACAAACATATAAGTAAACCTCCTATAAGTATATAATGTAATATGATTTTTTTAATGTTCTAAAAATCTCACTTACTAATTATAACCTATATGATGACAAAACCCAAATGATATTGCAAACCTACAATATCATCGTACAAAAAGCTACCTCTCGAAAGAAGTAGCTTTTGTGTGGGACAAGCTTATTTTACCTATTAAACAACAGGCAATTGCATAACTTCATATACTTTGACTTTCAAAGGTGCAGCTGCCATATCTTTTGTATCATTGATATGCTTGAGAAAATGAGCACTTTGTTCGTGAGCTCTAAGCGCTTCTTGGCTTTCCCATTCTTCGACCATCGTGAATAGGTTGGATTGATGTAAATCCACCATCAATGTATAACGAATATTGCCTTCTTCTGCTTGTGAAGCATTTACAAAAGGATCAGCAAGTTGTAGAAAATTTTCTACGTGTTCGGGTTGGATCAATATTTCGGCATGAATTACTAACATTGGGGTAAAGCCTCCTATAAATAATAAACTGGCACGACTTATTAATTATATAGTAATTCCGCTCAAAACCCAACTATAACTCTAAGAATACTCATCAGATCAGCAAATTAAACAAATTCAGATCACGATTAAGCTCGGTGTATTTAATACCATGTGCTTCCATTCGTTCCACTAATGCACCGTAATCTTCTGGTGTACTCAGTTCAATACCTACCAGTGCTGGGCCATTTTCTTTATTGTGTTTTTTGGTATATTCAAAGCGAGCAATATCATCATTCGGCCCTAATACTTTTTCCAAAAATTCACGCAAAGCTCCCGCACGTTGAGGGAAGTTGATCATAAAGTAATGCTTCAATCCTTCATAGATCAATGAACGTTCTTTAATCTCTTGCATCCGATCAATATCGTTATTGCCGCCGCTAATAATACAGACTACTGTTTTGCCTTTAATCTGCTCGCGATACATATCAAGCGCCGCAATAGGTAATGCGCCTGCTGGTTCAGCTACAATCGCATTTTCATTATACAGATCCAGAATAGCCGAACATACTTTACCTTCAGGCACTTTCACCACATCATTTAATACATCACGGCAAATATCAAAAGTAAGCTGACCGACACGTTTTACTGCTGCGCCATCAATAAACTTATCAATTTCACCAAGTGTGACTACTTCATTACGAGCAATAGCTTCACTCATCGAAGCCGCACCTGCTGGTTCCACACCAATCAATTGTGTAGATGGACTCATCGTATGCATGTATTGACCAACACCAGCAGCTAGACCACCGCCACCAATCGTAAGAAAAATATAATCAGCAGGTACGTCTAAACTTTCCATAATTTCCATGCCGATTGTACCATTACCTGCAATAATCTTCGGATCGTCAAATGGATGAATAAATGCCATCCCTTGTTCTTCACACGTTTTCATTGCTTCTTCATAAGCGTCATCAAATGTATCGCCAACCAGAATCACTTCTACATTTTTGCCACCGAACTTTTTCACCATTTTCACTTTTTGATTCGGTGTCGTACTTGGCATATAGATTTTGCCGTGAATATTCAGAGCATCACAAGAAAAAGCTACACCTTGCGCATGATTACCTGCACTAGCACATACAATCCCTTTGTCTAATTCTGCTTGGGAAAGACTACGAATACGGTTATACGACCCGCGGATTTTGAAAGAACGAACGACTTGCATATCTTCACGTTTCAAAAAGATATTACATTCGTATCTTTCAGATAAGGTATTATCTCGTTGTAAAGGGGTACGTACGATTACTTCGCGTAATACATGATGGGCACGTACGATATCTTCCATGCCTACGATTTGCGGATTATATTCACCAGTTGCTGTCATTGATTCTCTCCTCACTCCAAACGCCTCATTGATCTCAACCATCTCTATACGGTTCTCAACGTTTTCTCATTTATCTAAAGTACTCCTAACGTACCCTATTTTCAAGCTTAACCGATGAATTTGTTGAAAATTAATCTAAAAACAGCAAAAGACTTACCTTTCCAAAGGGTACAAAAAAACCTTTTCCATAACGGAAAAGGCTTAATTGACTACTATAAGCAAATATGATGGCTACTCGACAACGATCACATCGACGCCCATATCTTGCAAATCTTGAATCGCTTCTTGCGGTAACTGATCATCGGTTACAAAACGATTCAAATCTTCCATACCCATTAGGCGCACCAAAGATTTACGACGAAACTTCGTACTATCGGTTAACAAAATGAGTTCATCGGAGATCTCAATAATCTTCTTCTTCAATTGTACATGTGCTTCAGAAGGTTCTGTTAATCCGCGTGTCAGATCAAATCCATGACAGGAAAATAGAAATTTATCCACATGATAACTTTCGACCATTTTCTCTGCATGAATCCCTGTGTTTGCCATAGAATCTCGATCTAGATACCCACCGATCAAAATGACATTGATCTCGGTTTTTTGCACCAGTTCATTGGCAATCGCTAGTGAATACGTCAGTACAGTTAGTGAACGATTCGGTAATTGCTTGACCAAATGTAAACAGGTTGTACTGGCATCTAATGCGATCACATCGCCAGGTTCAATTAAAGATAATGCGTATTCAACAATCGCTTTTTTCTCTTCTAGATTCTGTGTTTCACGTTGTACCGCAGGCGATTCATATTGTTCCCGATTCCGGTTAAATACGGCTCCACCATGGGTACGCACCACAGCACCTTCATTTTCCAAACGTTCCAAATCACGTCTTATCGTCTCTTCAGTCACTTGAAAACGGCGGCTTAGTCCGGATACCCGTACGGTTCCTTCCGCTTCCAAAATTCGCAACGTCTCCAGCTTGCGTTGTGCTGCGGATGTAGTATCTTGTCGCTTTGGATTCTTGCTGCTCATGGAATTACACCTGGCCTTACTATTGTATATTGTCAAACGTATATAGATCAGCATCTAGTACAATGCTCATTCGTGTCGAAACGATTCGTGTAAGCGTTTATCAATAGCTTTTAGCTACATATTTCAATGATACCGTATTTACCTTACAGTAACAATAAAAAATGAAAGAGAATGTCTACTTTAATCGGTATTTGTAACATTTTATGTATATTAATAAGATCTCATCATCTAAAGCCCACCCGTTATGCAAGACTACACTCATCTTACATTGAACAGATCGGCTCTGAATAATGATTACTTATAATAGAAAAGATTAGACGATTCGACTTAAAAAGTGTTTCAAAAAGCGAGAAGAATCTACATCTAATGCAACATCAATATGTGCCACAGCTGTATCGTGTTTGCCTGTCGTTTTGCCTAATGCGTCTGGATCGGTACATTCCACATGAATAGCATACGAAGTCGTGCGTACTATTGTAGAATCAATCGCTACGCCTACAGCTAATGGATCATGTAAAGCACAACCTTTGCCACCTGTTACAATCTCATTATAAGCACCCATATAGAACTCCGTCATATCAGCTAAAAAGACAGATAACGCACTATTTTCCCGTCTCCATTCGTCCAAATGAACACCGGTGAGCAATGTTTTCATCGTAACATCCAGTCCTACCAATGTGATCGGCATTCCTGATGTAAGGACAAAAGCGGCTGCGTCAGGATCAGAGTAAATATTAGCTTCCGCATAAGGTGTAACATTACCCGGTACAGTAACCGCCCCACCCATCACCACTAATCGTTCAATCGTATTCACAATAGTAGGGTCTGTCTGAATAGCTTTGGCAATATTGGTCAACGGCCCTACTGCCACTACAGTGACTTTGCCTGGAGATGCTTGAATTTGCTGAACGATAAAGTCAGCTGCACTCATATGCTGCGCTTGACGTTCGGAAGGTTCCCGATACTGATTACCAATTCCATCTTCTCCATGAATATGACGGGCAAAAGGCTTCGTATATTCACGGCTCATCGGCTTACTTTCTCCTGCATAGACTGGAATTTCTTCACGCTCTAATTTATCTAATACGACCAACGTATTACGTGTTGCTTCCTCGACTGTAATATTACCGAATACCGTCGTCACTCCCAAAATATCCAATTCTGGTGAATGAGCTGCATATGCCAGTGCTAACGAATCATCAATCCCTGTATCTACATCTAAAATAACTAATTTCATATATCCCGTTCCCTTCTTAATATGTTCATTGCATTTTATCATATGTAGTGGAGGTGTAAAGTGACAGGGTGTTAAATACCATCTTCGATACACAACCATATAAGAATATAGTAATGATGTGAATTGACTATATTTGGATTTTTAGCATGAGATTACTTATAATTTGTGCAATACCTAACATCAGTATTAGAATGATACCGTTTACGTGATACATAATTAACTGAAAAGTACAATGACCTATAGTCAATAGCTTGTTTTTTTTGTAGAATGGGAAGACATGTGATGTAAGATATCAATTTGAGATATCTATTGTAAGCAATATGAATCGTGAGCAGGTTGTTTCTCGCTCGATTCAAGTATAGGCATGACAATACTTGCTAATAGACATGAAGAAGTCAATGAAATGGAGGATTTTATGAAGAAATCTAGGGTAATGTGGTTAGTAATGGCTCTCCTTCTTTTCTTTGGAGTATCTACAGGAAGCTTTGCCACGACTGCAACTGCACAAGCACAGGAAGGCAAAACTTATCAAATCGGTACAGATGTTACATTTGCTCCTTTCGAATTTCAAGATGCTAAACAAGAATTTGTAGGAATCGATATGGATATATTAGCGGCAATTGCTAAAGACCAGAACTTTAGCTATGAAGTTAAGCCGTTAGGATTTAATGCAGCTCTTCAAGCATTACAGACTGATCAAGTTGACGGTATGATTGCTGGAATGAGTATTACCGATGAACGTAAGCAAACATTTGATTTTTCAAAGTCTTATTTTGAAGCTGGCGTAGCTATGGCAGTTAAGCAAGGTAACGCTGATGTTAAATCGTATGAAGATTTACGTGGTAAAAATGTTGCTGTCAAAATTGGAACACAAGGATATACATTTGCTGAATCTATCAAAGATAAATATGGTTTTAGCCTAGTTCCTTTTGAAGATTCTGCACAGGTCTATGATGATATCAAAACAGGAAATTCAGTTGCTGGTTTTGATGATTATCCGGTACTGGCTTATGGTATTCAACAAGGAAATGGACTTCAATTAGCTCCAACTGAACAAGAAGCTAAAGGTTCTTATGGATTTGCTGTCAATAAAGGCAAAAATGCAGAATTGCTACAAAAATTCAATGCAGGTTTGGCTAATATTCGTAGCAACGGTGAATACGATAAAATTCTAAAAGAATATTTAGGTGAATCCGGAAATGGTGTGCCTGCTGCAAAGTTAGGTAGATTCGAATTGATTCAACAGTCTTTCCCTTACTTGCTTAAAGGATTATTAAATACTGTTGTTTATACGATCGTTTCACTATTCTTCGCATTTATTTTAGGTTTAATCTTTGGATTTATGAAAGTGAGTCATAACCGCATCCTACGTATTATCGCAACTATTTTCGTTGATGTATTCCGTGGTATACCGTTACTTGTACTAGCATTCTTTATCTACTTTGGTCTTCCAGGAGCCTTTGGATTTACAATGCCACTGTTTGTCGCTTCCGTTCTGGCTTTGAGTCTGAACGCAGGAGCTTATGTCACTGAGATTATTCGTGGTGGTATTCAATCGATTGATCGTGGACAAATGGAAGCTGCTCGCTCACTCGGTCTACCTTACCGTACAGCGATGATCAAAATTATTATTCCACAAGCTGTAAAATTAATGATCCCTTCATTTATCAATCAGCTAGTGATCACTTTGAAAGATACATCGATTATGTCTGTTATCGGTCTAGTCGAATTGACACAATCCGGTAAAATCGTTATTGCTCGTACTTTCCAATCGTTTGATATCTGGTTAGTCGTTGCTATTATGTATCTAATTGTTATTACAATCCTTACCAAAATCTCTAACCACATCGAAAGGAAGGTCAGCAATGGATAAAATTAAAGTAACCGGTCTGAAAAAAAGCTTTGGTTCCAATCATGTACTGAAAGGTATTGATCTGGAAGTTAAAGAAGGCGAAGTGGTTTGTGTCATTGGTCCATCTGGTTCGGGTAAAAGTACCTTCCTTCGTTGTATTAACCGTCTGGAAGAGATTACAGCAGGTACGGTTATTGTCGATGATTACAACATCAACGATAAACAAACTGATATCAACAAAGTACGCGAAAATATCGGAATGGTGTTCCAGCACTTTAATCTTTTTCCGCATATGAGCGTAATCAAAAATATTATGTTAGCTCCAACCGAACTGAAAAAATCGTCTCCAGCAGAAGCTCGTAATATCGCTCTCAAATTGCTAGATCGTGTTGGATTAGCAGATAAAGCCGATGCACTACCTAACCAATTATCAGGTGGTCAAAAGCAACGTGTAGCGATTGCACGCGCACTGGCTATGAATCCGGACATTATGTTATTCGATGAACCGACTTCTGCACTTGATCCTGAAATGGTCGGTGAAGTACTAGGTGTTATGAACTCTCTTGCCAAAGAAGGCATGACCATGATGATCGTAACGCATGAAATGGGCTTTGCTCGTGAAGTAGCCGATCGTGTGATCTTTATGGATGGTGGTTATGTGGTAGAAGAAGGTACACCTGAAGAAGTATTTGGTAATCCTCAACACGAACGTACGATTAGCTTTTTAGAAAAAGTACTCTAGTTATTCAAAAGTAATAACATCATAAATGATATAATACACAAAAGACTGCGAATATACATTCGACAGTCTTTTGTTTTATTCTAGTAGATTGTAGATCCATAGCTATTCCTATTACATAGTAGAAAGGTGAATACTCTTATGAAAAAAACAGGTTTGCTTTTAGGCTCAGGTGCTCTTTTTCTAGTTGTACTGTATTTTGTTCAATTTGTATTACCATATGAATTTGAACATATACTTCAAGTGGTTGCCGTGATATTAATTGTTATTACACTGGCTCTTTCAGGTACGTTAGTCAGTGGAGATCGGATGCGAGCGAATCAAGCGATCGACCCTACTTCCAGAGACCGCGGTATGGTTAATTCATGGAGCATTATTTTGTTTAGTCTACCTGTTTATATGGTATTGATAATCTTATATTTGTGGGGTTAAAAAGAAATACTATTCTTTATTCTACATTGCTATGTTTAGCAAATACGTCATCATGTTGGACTTGTTGAAGTTGTCCATAGGCTAAGCACACTGCATCCAGTAAGACATGTGTACATTGATCAAATAATGATCCCAAAGGTTGAATACTTGCCGCTTCTCCTTCACGTCTATACTTGGTCGCTGCTGGGATATGCAAAATCATATCTGCTAGTATACCCAGTGGTGATGATTCGTCGGTAGTCACCGCCACAATAGAGCATCCTAACTCTTTAGCTTTGTCTGTTGTCCATATAGCGGATTTGGTTGTACCTGATCCAGATACAGCGATCAGTAGATCACCGCTAGCAAGTGCAGGCGTCACCGTTTCTCCAATCACATGAGAATCTGCACCTAGATGCATTAAGCGCATAGCAAATGATTTGGCCATAAATCCAGATCGTCCTTCACCGGTTACAAAAATACGCTGACTGTTAACAAGCAACGTGGCTAGCTTACTGATTGATTCTTGTGGTACATGGGCAATCACTTGGCTGATCTCAGCAATAATCTGCTCTGCTGTTGTCGATTGAATGTTATTCATAGATATCACTCCATTTTTAAAATGTATTATATTGAAGCTGTTGTATTTGTAGACTGTGAAAAGAATGTATGGATTAGTTCTCGAATCTGTTGAGCAGCTTCAGCAGGATCATGCGCTTGGGTAATTGCAGAACCTACTATGACAACAGTAGGCGATTGTTGTAATATCGTCGGCAACGTCTCTAACGTAATTCCACCAGCTACAGCAATCTTCGGTGTACTGTTATTGGCAATGGCATCAGTCGTAGTCTGTTGAATAGAAGATGATCCTGCTACTTGTCCGTGGTGCTCCTGCTCATCTTTGCTCACATGATGGCATAATACAGCATCTGTATATTGCTTAAGTTGATGCCTTTTTTCTTGAGATACATTTAGCAGATCGATCATCGTCTGTCTCTGATATTTGCGAGCAGTCTGCATACATAATTCTAATGTAGCATCAGGCGCCGCACCCATAACCGTCGCTACATCTGCTCCAGCTTCAAAACAAAGTTCAAATTCATATTTCGCATTATCGAACGTTTTGATATCCGCCACGATGATTTTATCAGGAAAAGCTTGCTTGATCTGACGTACACTTTCGATACCGAACTCTTTAATAAGCGATGTACCGACTTCGATCCAATCTACATACGGTTCGACTTGTTGTGCCATATGAATAGCTTCTTGAATCGTCATTCGATCTAGTGCGAGCTGTATACGCACTGGCTGTTGTTCAGTCATATTTATTCTGCTCCTTCACTAAATATAAATTATTTTTTACATCATTTAGATATAAAAGAAATACACTATTCTATTGTTGTGTGACGTTATTTTACACTTTCACTATTCTTTTATTTAAGTTGCACTGACTTTTGTTTTCCATTCTGGAGAAGTTTGAGGTTTCTGAGTCTGTGGTTTGCGTACCATCATAGTTAAGATCGCAGATAAAAGTAACGAGCCCGCCATAAACATATACGATGCATCGAACCCACCTGTGATATCGTTCAGATACCCTACAATATAAGAACCTGCAAATGAACCTAACGCCCCCATGCTGTTAATCAGCGCCATCGCTCCGCCTGCTACATTACGAGGTAATACTTCCGGTACGATAGCAAAAAATGGACCATACGGTGCATACATCGCTCCACCTGCAATCACCAGTAATACAAATGAAATCCAGAAGTGATTCGGACCAATGAGATACGATCCGTAAAAGGCAAGTGCTCCAATCAATAGAAACGGCCAGACAAAGTTTTTACGGCTTTGCATTTTATCAGAAAAGAATGAAGTCACTAACATCAGAATGACAGCGAGCACATAGGGAACAGCCGCTAACCAACCTGTCGATACCATCGTCATATTTGGTGCTTTGGCAATAATCGAAGGTAACCACATCACAAATCCGTACACCCCAATACTCCAGAAAAAGTATTGTAGACTTAATTTGATAACAGTGGGTGAACGGAAAGCTTCACGGTAATTCTTCACTTGCTTCATACCTGCTTGTTCACGTTCCAATTCATCTTCTAAAGCTTGTTTCTCCGCATCGGTTAACCATTTAGCTTGAGAAGGCTTATCTTGTACCACTTTCCACCAGACAAATGCCCAGATAATAGCTGGCATTCCTTCTATAATAAACATCCACCGCCAACCTACAGCAGTCACAAGATACCCTGAAATAATCGACATCCACAATACCGTTGCTGGATTACCTAGAATCAGAAAGGTATTCGCACGTGAGCGTTCTTTATTCGTAAACCAGTGTGCATTAAAAACAAGCATTGCTGGCATGACCGCGCTTTCAACGACACCAAGTGCAAAGCGGATCACGATCAATAGATTGACATTGGTAATCATCCCTGTTGCAGATGCCAGTGCACCCCACAGAATCAACGACCAGAAAATAAGCTTTTTCGCACTTTTTTTCTCCGCATAATGAGCGCCCGGAATTTGGAAAAAGAAATAACCTAGAAAGAAAAGGGCTCCCAGTAACGACGACATCGCTGCTGAAATATTCAGATCATGTGCCATTCCTGATGCCGCACCAAAGCTATAATTCGCACGATCCAGATAAGCCAGACTATACGTAATAAAAATAACCGGAATTAATCGCAACCAACGAGAAGCAGGTAAGGCTGTCTTTTCTTGCATGTTTATTTCACTCCTTCCAAAGATGGGTCATGACTTGAAGTATGCTCAACTATTCCGTCTGCTGATGATACATATCTTGGCTGATGCTCGATAAAATGCTGTAATTCATGCTCAGTAGGATATCCTTCATGATCACCAATCGATTGGACTGCTAATGCACCGATCGCACACCCTCTGGTAATCGCTTGTTCGATGGTAAGTCCAGCTAACCAACCGCTAACCGTTCCAACAGCAAATCCATCGCCTGCACCAACTGTATCTATTACATGGTCTACCATAAATCCGGGTACAATACCTTCTTGCTCCTGACTGCGGTAATATGCACCAGATGGACCTAATTTGACGACAACCATTTTCACCCCTTGCTTTAGGTAAAAATCTGCAATCTCTTCCGGTACTACTGATCCTGTTAATATCTGCCCTTCTTCAATACCCGGTAACACGATGTCTGCTTGAATAGCAAACTGATTAATCGTATGGATCATCTCTGCTTCACTATTCCACAATGTTGGACGCAAGTTAGGATCAAATGAGATGCTTCTATCGTTATCACGCATATGTTGAATAACATGCTGAGCAAATTCACGATTAGTATCTGATAATGCTAAAGGAATCCCTGTCATATGCAAATGCCGAGCTGAACTAAAATAAGAAAGATCGAGATTCTGGATACTCATCTGACTTGCTGCTGATCCACGACGAAAATATTGTACTTGCGGGTCACCGCTGATCACTTTGGATTTGAGCTGAAATCCTGTAGGGTGTTCTGAATCTACACGTACATGATCCAGATTGACATGCTCATTTGCTAATTGTTGTTGTACAAATGTGCCAAAAGCATCGGCTCCTACCTGACTTGTCCAACCCGAGCGAAGACCTAAACGAGCAAATCCGATCGCTGCATTGGCTTCTGCTCCAGCTAGTCGTTTACTAAATAAAGACACATTGTGCAGATCACCTACTTCTTCGGCTACAAACATCGTCATCGCTTCGCCAAAAGTAACAATATCCAGTGATGTATTATCACTTTTGGTAGGTAAGGTGGATGATGTTAAAAGCTCATTTTTATCTACTTTAGCGGTATCTGTCGTAGTATCCATCGTATGATGGCCCCTTCCTGCTGTGCGTAGTACATGATTGTAATACTCAATCTGTGTATCATCTAATAATGTAAATTCTATCGCCCGCCATGCTTGATTCGGAAGAATTTCGATGACTTGACGCCACAATGCTTGTTCCTCTGTCGGTAAAGGAAGCGTTAGATATCTATTCTCTTGCTGAACCGAATGCTTAGCATGAATATACGTCACGTAAGGTGCTAACTGCCGGGCAGCTTGAAGAGCATCATGTCCTGTATATAACCAGTTGCCAATATCAAAAGTCATCCCGATCGAATACAGTGGCGAATGCGCTTGCAAAATAGCTAATTGTTCAAAAAAGCAAAGCAACCGTGCAGGATCACCACCCTCTAGCGTCTGATCATTTTCGATCCATAATTGCAAACTAGAGGTTGAAGCTTGATTAGCAAAAAACTGATCAAGACTTGCAAGAAGTCCTTCTATAGACGACTGTGTCACTTCATAGTGACCGAGTGACAATTTCACTGCATCGGCTCCTAATTGCTGTGCTTCTCTCAAAGAACGATAAAGAATGTCTTGATCTAGCAAATGAGTATCTTGCCATAACGATGCAGGTACCGAATAAACAGTATATGCAAGATTTGCTTGCTCAATCGCTTGTCTGCATTGATCTAAAGGCAATAACAGATCAGACTCTACAAACCATTCACGCCGAATCTCTATACCCTCCGCTCCAATCTCAGCAATACGTGTCGCCACTTGTGCTTGAGGTACTTTGCTATGAACAACATCTGCAAATACAGATGTTGGGATAATGGTAGTGGTCATCGATGTGTACTCCTTTCAGCTTTTCGCATTCGTATAATAAAGATGTCTGTTATTTCACTATTCATCTGTAAGATATTCATCCATTTCATTTGTAAAAGGCTTTTGATAAATCGGTTTAGTAAATCGGTTTATGAAGTGAGTATAATCCAATCATTTTAGAAATACAAGCCTTTTTGTAAACGTTATCTGTATTTATATGGTAAAAGGTACTTTTGAACTAATCGTGCTATCCCAGATGAGTTATTACATATTAAATTGTATATTTATACATAATAGTGTATATTAATCTCTTATACATAAAGGAGATGATTGTATTGGAATCTATACCTACTGTTATCCGTCAAGCAACAAGTACAGATGTAGACGCATTGACCACTATTATGAATGAATACATCGGAGACTTTTATCAAAAGCCGAAGCCTGCTGTAGAAAAGCTTCACCATCTGATCCATACGTTATTGGAATTGCAATTAGGGGTTCAATTTGTAGTCAAACAAAATAATCAGACTGTAGGATTTGCAACATTATACTTCTCATTTAGCTCGATCAAAGCAGAAAAAGTGACCATTATGAACGATCTGTATCTGCAAGAACATTTACGAGATACTGAAGTTGAAGTTCAATTGTTTAAGCACTGTCACAAATATACTCAAGATCATGGATTTGCTCATATGAGCTGGGTAGCGGCTCCACATAATACACGTGCTCATCGCTTTTTTGATCAAATGGGATGTACACGAATCGATTGGGTTGATTATATGATCGTGTAACGCAAAAAGAGACTGCTCAAGATCTGTAACTGTGATCTGAAGCAGTCTTTTTTATATCATTACAATATATATATTTAAAAAGCTAAAAAGCATACTATTCATTTTATTGTATATTAATGACTTGAGCAGAAGACTCTCGAATCATCAATGTACAGGTAAATTGCTTTTCTTGTATCGCTGGTGGTACTTGCCCAGTACTCTCTGCGGAGATCGAAGCGATCAGCATTTCTGCGGCTTGTCTGCCCATATCATGAGAAGGCTGAATAATCGTAGATAATGTAGGGGTCAATAACTCTGCAAATGGAATATTATCAAACACAATCAAAGCCATATCTTGCGGAATCTGTAACTGATGTTCTTTGAGAAAAGCCAGTACTTCTAGCAAGACTAGATCATTTCCAGCAATAATCGCAGTTGGTAATTGGTGCTGATCTGTCCATGCACTTAATTGGTGTCGTAGTTGCCCGACTTCATCCGAGATTATCATCGGTCTGATCTGTGGTAACTTTTCCTGCATCGCCCTTGTATATCCTTGAACCCGTTCTACCCGAGTCGAAATTGTTAAAGGTGCCGTTAGCATCGCAATCTGTTGGTGCCCGCTAGTAATCAAGTGTTCTGTCGCCGTATAAGCAGCTTGTTCATTGTCGACTACTACACGATTGACCTGTACGCCTTCAAGCTTCCGATCTACAAATACCAATGGGAATCCTTCTTGAACTAACTTCTGGTACAACGGTTTTAACTGACCCGATGGAAAAGCAATCACACCATCGACTTGTTTGGAACGCAGTAATTCCAAATCTTCTCGTTCTCTTGCTTCATCTTCATCTGTATTGCAAAGGATCACACTAATGCCTTGTTCTCGACAATAACTCTCGATCCCCCGACAAACTTCTAATGAAAATTGATGCAACATATTCGCCACGATCACACCAATAGTAAATGTACGCTTTTGTTTCAAACTACGTGCTAGCACATTGGGACGATAATCCAATGCTTGAATCGCCGCAGCTATTTTGTCTTTGGTTGTACTGCTCATATATTCATAACGCCCGTTTAGATACTGGGAGACTGTACTTTTGGATACTCCTGCTTCACGAGCCACATCTGCCATTGTCATTTTCGCCATAGTTACTGCCCTTTCTCTATGATCCGAGTGTAGTTAAACATGCACATACGGATAGGGTTAATCTGTGATTGAATATTATCATAGCGTAAGGATTTATTGTAGCACAACCATCTACATTTTAAGAATAAGATCACTCTGATTTATAGATAGGATATACAAGTAAAGATCATCATTATATTGACATCAACAAATATGTGTATATACTCATATTTATGACAAAACAACATTCAACTTCCGATTTTCCAGAGAAAATCGATTATACCACAATGTGTGCTTGCTTGAATTTTAGAAAAGCTTCACGATTTATTACGAGTTTATACGATGAATATTTAAGACCTGTCGGGATCAGAGCTACACAGTTATCTTTGCTAATGGCACTTGAACAGACTGGCTCTGTCACTATTACATCTCTTGCCGAAGTACTTCTTATGGATCGTACTACTTTACCACGGGATCTAAAGCCTCTTGAGAGAAACGGCTGGGTATCTATTACAGAAGGAAAGGATCGTAGAAAACGTTTTATTGCTTTAACACCTGAAGGTAAAGAACTTCTCGACCGTGCACTTCCATTGTGGGAACAGGCACAGACCCGTGTTCAAGACTATATGGGTGAGACACGTTATACAGGTTTACTTGGTCAATTGTCTGATATTGTTAAGCTAAATAGAGAAAATTAATTTTTTTTAATTAAAAAGGTGTATATACACCTAATTAAAAGGAGCAGATAAACATGGCTGATATGAAAAAACATCCTACCGTTCTGCGTTACTATGAATCCGCCGCACAATCCCCTACTCTTGACAATGAAACACTTGATTATGATTGGATACGCGAATTATGTCTTGAAGCTGGAGCAGATGATGTGGGAGTGATCTCTATCGAACGCTCCGAATTGGATGATCAGCGTGAGGATATTCTATCTGTATTTCCGCATGCCAAAACGATGATCAGTTTCGTTTCCAGAATGAATCGAGAACCGATCCGTACCCCTGCACGTTCTCTTGCTAATATTGAATTTCATCATACTGGAGATAAGGTAGCCGACACATCCCATAACATCGTATCTGCCTTAGAAGCACGAGGAGTACGAGCTTTAAATGCAGCTATGGGTTTCCCGATGGAAATGGATAAGTTTCCTGGTAAAGCATGGGTTGTTTCACTCAAACCTGTTGCCGTTGCCGCAGGATTAGGTAAGATGGGCATTCATCGTAATGTGATTCATCCGAAGTTCGGAAATTTTATTCTTCTTGGTGCTATTATACTAGATGCTAAAGTCAACAAAGAAGATCGACCGATTGATTACAATCCATGTCTGGAATGCAAGCTTTGTGTGGCTGCCTGCCCTGTGGGTGCGATTGGTGCAGATGGACAATTTAACTTTTCATCATGCGCTACACACAATTATCGTGAGTTTATGGGCGGTTTTAGCGATTTTGTAGAAACGATTGTGGATAGCAAGAACACGAAAGAATTTCGGAATGAAGTTCCTGCAACAGAATCCGCTTCATGGTGGCAAAGTTTGAGTTTTGGCGCTAACTACAAAGCCGCTTATTGCTTATCCGTTTGTCCTGCTGGCGATGATGTCATCGGACCATTTCTACAAGATCGTAAAGGGTTTATGAACGATATCCTGAAGCCATTGCAAGCCAAAGAAGAGACGATATATGTTATTCCTGGCTCAGATGCAGAAGCACATGTTCAAAAACGTTTTCCCCATAAAACAGTCAAACGTGTTGGAAATGGACTTATACCAAATTCGATCAGTCTTTTGGTCACCCTGATGCCTCATGTATTTCAACCTAATCAAGCCACCGATGTAAACTGTACGTATCATTTCACATTCACCGGCAATGAAACGAGACAAACCACATTCGATATTCGCGATAAAAAGCTTCAGGTTACAGACGGTCTTCATGGCAAACCCGATATTCAGATTACAGTAGATAGCAAAACATGGCTTAAAATTGTGGCGAAAGAAAAAAATGTAGGCGTAGCATTACTAACAGGCAAACTCAGATTCAAAGGCAATCCCAAATTGTTAATCAAATTTGAGAAATGCTTTGCTTAATGAACATATCTTATTCAAAGTTTCTTTTTATTTGATTCGTTGGAGTGTTTTCGATATTCTTTTGCCAATATAGAGTACAGATAGGAATCATGAAATTCGCCTTTATAATACCAGTGTTCACGCATCATGCCTTCACGTGTCATTCCGATCTTTTGCATAACTTTCTCAGAAGCTCTATTAGCCGGACGACAAGTAGCATAGATTCGATGTACATCCAATGTCTCAAATCCATAAGTGAGTATAGCTTGAGCCGCTTCTGTCACATAACCTTTGCCCTGATGATCAGGGTTCAGTACATAACCAATCTCAGCATTCGTCTGGTGAACATGAATACCAATCCCGCCGATTAACGTAGCTTCATGCTGGAGGCAAATGGCGAATTCATAATCTTGACGAGACGATTGCTGTTGTTGAGCGATCACTTCTTTCACATACGCTTGAGTATCTGCTTCAGTATTTGGCCCCCATGCTGTGTGCTGTGTGACTTCAGGTAATTGAGTATAGGTATGTATCGCTTTCCAATCGGTATCTTGTATTTCTCGAATAACAAGTCGCTGTGTTTCTAAGTGCATAAGGTATTCCTCCATCTTAGTATAGGCTCAAATGCAGATCTTATTTACTCTATCTGTAAAATAAATTATTTCCATCTATTATCCAATAACAATAGATTTCAGGAACATCTTTAATAAAATCTTTATAACTTCCAATCCATCCATCGGGTACATATAATTCATAAGAAGCAGGTTCAGGATAGTAAGATATCAATTCTTTCTGATCGAAATTAATGTATAAAGAAGGGGACATGTCTAACATATGTACATGTGTGTCTTGTTTCAATATATTTTTGAGTTCTTCTACTTTAACTTCACTATCTATAATTTTCTCTAAAAATTCTTCGGCTGTCTCTTCGTTAACTACAGGAATATTAAATCTTTCCAAAAAGTCATTGGGATTAGGAATATCAAAACCATTCTCATGATAAGCAGAAATTAATTTTTTGAAATCTAAAAACCATATTTCCTTATCTGTAACAAACCATTTGTAAGACTTCATGTATTGAACTAAAACTATGATATTTTTTGCATACTTCGGCTGATTTTTCACTTTATGTGCTCCTTGATCCCAAGTGTTCTTTTCTTTAGTTTTCATTAAAGCATATTATTAATTGGATAGCATCAAACAAGATTTTATTTTATATTCGATACTACGACTTCAAAATAGGAAGTATCAAATGGGCGAATTTCGATTTCTGCTTCGAGGTGCTGTAAGCCTTCATCTTCTTCTGTGTCTGGTAAACGATCAGAGTTCCATTCTACATGTTTGCCCTTCTTAATGCCTATGAACACTCCTGAATAGAACTGAATGATCTCATTTGCTTTTTGGATCAATTCTTCTGTACTTAGAAACTCCGAATATTCATCCGGAAATAATTCTTTAACGACTTGATTGCTACTACCAACTACATCGAATGTAAACCAAACAAGATCCGAAGTTTCCTCTTTAATACAATTGATTATTTCAACAAGTTGTCCTCTTAAACAAATGTTCTCATTTCTGAAATACTTGTGGTCGAGTCTAAGTATAAATGTAGATTTTTTCAAATCATTATTGTTCAATGAGTTCACTCCTTTTTATTATTCTATGTGTAACCTTGAAAGGCTTAGAGCAAAGAATTACTTTTGATTGAGATTACAAATATTTCTTCTTTTTAAGTTGTCACTGGTGATCTAAATCAATAGTCGCTTATGAATCAATCTCTAATTTCACATTTAGCTTTAATCATCTGCTCTATGATTTTATCGTATAAGCCATCATCTTCTATAAGGAGCACAGTATTATTCTTTTTATGAATAATCAAATAACCTTCGCTCATTTTTTCTAGAAAATATTCATTAGTCTCCCATAAATAATTATATGATCTAAGTTCCATATTATCACCTTCACTTTTATTTATATGAACCATCTTTGTAAAATCTCCTTTAGCCAATCGGTCTCCTACAGAAAGTTCTTAACCTATCACATAATCTTTTCCTGTAAAGACTTCCTGTACACTTTTTACCGTTCCCAAAATAGGAACAGCATCCGCTAAGAAATTTCCAACCCTTTTAAATATCTCATCGCTATTTATACTCAGTTCACACGGATCAATATACGAGATTGGATTTCCACAATGAATAGTACTTCACAAGAAAGAAACCTTGCAAAGCATAAAGCTAAGCAAGGCTAGTATTATATTAATAGCTATCTAATTCTTCTTTAATTACTAAATCATCACTTAAACAAGATTCTTCAGAAAATTCATTTGTTAATAAAGCTATTAAAATTTTTGTAGCTTTTGAGAATACTGTTTCACTAGAACCAATCAAACTATGGGCACCTAAGAGAAAAACAAGGCTACCTGCATACTTCCAATTAGATTCAAGTATTTTCTCCTTTGCAGAACTAATAATTGAATTGGCATATTCAGTTGGAATACCTGAGTAAATATCTTCATGTAATTGAAGTTTAGATTTATAAAAAATAGTATTAGAATCCTTTACATGAATTTCAATCATTAATTCTGAATTTTGATTAGGATTATATTCTACTCCAAGCAGTGCATAGCATGAACTGTTCCTAGGCAATTTTAACTCAAGTACTAATTTTTGATATTTAGAAACTATTGGTTTATTCAATTGTAATAACGTTTTTAATTCATAATCTGCTTTATCCATAATGAGTGGAGATTCGTCTTTCCATACTACTGCCTTTCTGAATTTACCTAAATCCAAAATAGTATTCATTTTTCTAACCCCCAAAATTTGTACCATAATGAATTAAACTATCCTGGCATAGATTTTATAACATCGGGATGATAAACGCTAAATGGTGAAACATTATATTTTTCTAATGCAAAAGCATGAGTCATATCATAATCCATACCTTTTCCCATTTTAGTGAACTCAGAAACTTCGTGCATGTAAAAACTCGCATCTGCTCCCGTTAATGCTTTTCCACTCTTTAAAAAATTTTCTAACCTTTGTATCATTGCTTGATTCGGAGCATACGAATCAAAAGTGGAGATATGGCTTTTAACGATTTCAAGTCCCTTTTGCGATACAGTTATCTCCATTCTTTCGAATTTTCCCAATCCCTCAGATGCTACGCCTGAGAAATTGGTATTATATGCTCCCGTTCTACTCATTTTTTTATTTACTTTTGCCAAAAGCCAGCTACCACCATCAATAGCGCTCTTAGTTGCTGTCTTCCCAACCACTTTCCCGCCAGGGACAAAGCTAATTAGCGTGCCTACTCCAGTAGCAACTCGGTCTCCTACAGAAAGTTCTTGACCTGTCACATAATCTGTTCCTGTAAAGACTTCCTGTACACCTTTTACCGTTCCTAAAATAGGCACAGCATCCGCTAAGAAACTGCCAACCGTTTTCAACATCTCGTCACTATCTGTACTGAGTCCAAATGGATCTATACATGAAATGAGATGCCCATAATAAATACTCCTTCACAAAAAAACCTTGCAAAGCATGAAGCTACGCAAGGTTAAAATGATATTAATAGTTTTCTAATTCTTCCAATTGCAATTGAGCAATCTTTTTAAAAGGAGCATATAATGCTGCTATTTTCTTTTTAAAAGTAGCTTCTTCTGCTAAAAATATATTTCCTTCTAAATTAGTACTTAGTGCGTACCATTCTTCACATTCAATAGACGCACCTTCACCACCATCTGCCTCGTCTCCAGAATTTAAGAGTAATTCATAAATAGATAGTTTTCCTTCTAAATACATCAGGTAAAAATATCCAATTATTGCATCACTAGAAGTAATTTTATTTTCCATATCGGCTCTCTCCGAAATCAATAAATCACTAAGTGCATCACTTAACATTTCAATGCTATTAGATAGCGAAATACTAATCAACCAATCTTCTACTAATATCTGTTTCATAATGCGTTGGTCAGCCCAATTCTGCCAATCTTTCTTTTGATAATAACCACTATACGATATTGCAAAAAGATAATGGGCAATTGGTATCATATTACCACCTCGGAGTATCAGGATGAAGACCTGCATTATTCGGTCCATGTTGTGTAGGATTTTGCCATGGATTAGGATGATAATGCGGACTCTCATGATGATGCGGCTTACCATGATTTGTATAATCATTATTTCCTATCCTTCTACCAAACTGATCATAAATTGTTTCTCTCTTGTACAATTCTCCAGTGTTACTTAACTTTTGATCTATAATGCTTCGTGTACCAGGTACAGCATAAGTTCTCTGCCTTGTGTTTGGATTTCCTTTATAATTTGGATTTATGTTCTGTTCCCAATATCTCTGATATCTAGAAGCTTCAGCAGCATCCATATCATCAAAAAAAGTTCTAGGAGTTTCTATCTCTTTAGCAAATAACTGCAAATTAACTTTTAGTGGTAACTTACTCGCTACTTGCTTGGTTTCATTCTTCCCAAACTGCTTAACAACCCAACTACCTGCATCAATTGTCGCTTCGGTTCCATATTTACCGACATATTTTGTCCCCGGAATTGGAATCAAGCCCGTTAATGAACCAATCCCATTGGCGACTCGGTCAGCTACAGACAATTGCTCACCTGTAATGTAGTTGACGCCCGTAATCGTTTCTTGGAAACCTTTCACGGTTCCCAAAACAGGAATCGCATCGGCTCCATAGCTTAATCCTGTTGCGAACCAAGAATCTCCATCTGCACTCAGTCCAAACGGATCAATATACGAAATCGGATTTCCATTCACATACGCATAGCGATTCATGGTCAGTCCAGCATCAATACTCTTTCATATATTAATTTTAATAAACTGAAAAAGAAAAAGAAACATGAAATGGCTGTTAGTCATTTCATGTTTCTTTTGTATAGCTTTATTATAATTATCTTAAATTAGCTGGATGACCATTTGCATCTAAGATGCCCAGTACTTTTTTATCTCGATCCGATACAATTAACGTGTAGTCTTCAAAAGTAAACGTACTTGGTGGCAGATCAACTGTCACTCTCCATGCTGGTCGAAGATCATCAAAATCTCGATCCTCTTCATTAATTCCAAACGTATAGGCTTCATCAAAAAACAAATTTTTAATTTGTTCATTCACAGTTCCATCCATCTTTTTTTCTTGAAGATACTTTTTAGCAATTGCTATTGCTTCTTCTGGTTTTAATACAGTTTCTACAGTAATTTCTTCGACCCTACGATGATGTCTTGGAAAATTCCGATCTACTTCTTCAAGTATTTTCTTTAACTCTTCTTTAGTTCTATTATATCTTCTCAATTTATTCACCTTCTAATTATTATATTTTGAACGTAATCTATCAATGTATTCTTTTGAATGATTAATTGATGGTGTATCAAATAAATTTTCATTTTGCATCACTCTCGAAAATACATATTCTTCCCGTTCTAATCGATTAAGATTCATATAAGCTTCTTTTCCTATCGCTAACCATTGCTCTGCATGATATCCTTCATGATACAAATTAAGCTTGGGTTTTTCTTGATCCATATTTCCCCGCTACCATAATCAAAGCCTGCTTCAAGCTCACCTCGAAGTACTTTTCCTTTCTTATCCACTTTTACATTAATTCCATATTAACCCATTTTCGATTAATCTTTAATAAATATTATGATTTTCATATAATTTTAATAAAACAGGTCAACCATGATAAAGAACCATGATTGACCTGTTTTGAGAATTACTAAATAATCAATTATAATTTTGAGAAACACTTTTCAATTAAATCTCTATGAATAAATTTTAATAATAAAATCTTCTAATACTTTTTTTA
>NZ_QGAD01000019.1:0-65759 GCF_005233705.1 Paenibacillus sp. CFBP13512
TTCTCATTTGAATGTTTGATGATATCTCTATTTTTCATCATATTCTCTAAAGTATTAATAATAATATTATTATCTACCTTACCAACGAAATGATTTTTGATTTCACTAAATGTTTTTCCTTCAGGATAATGAGCTTTCAATAACTCATTGATTTTCTCATACATTAATAAATTTAATTTCATTGATATGGTATGTTGCAAATTATTAAATTTATTATCATAATTAAAATTTATATTTTTATCATTTTCATACATAAGTGTTGTATTTTCAAGTTCACCTTCTATCTCCACTAATCTTTTTCTAACAACATCTAATACTTCGCTATTTGAAGCGTGACTTTTTGTCAATTCTTTAAGTTCATCAACTATATCATTTGTTTCTGCAATTGCTTGTTTAGCTGTGTAACGTTCTTGAAGCAAAGCGATAAAATGCTCTTCGTTAGAAAAGTCGCTTGGAGCATAAAGAACCCGATGCTTAAAAAGTAAAACAGTAAAAAATGCCCCTACCAATAAAAATGGAAAGATAATTACAAACCAAACAAATATTTTTTGAATTTCTAGTGGCAATCCTAATAAAACTGTAGTTCCAGCAATCTCAGCTATACCTGCAAATATAGCTATAATAGTCAATGGATTCTGTACTCTAGTCCGTTCATTCATCAAATAAACCCTCCTAATTTTAAATACTAGCATAATTTAAAGGATTTTATTTTTCTTAGAAGTTATTCTTTTATGAACCCCCTTTTATATTTTTATGATTTTTTACTAGAAATAACATTTTTAAGAGAGTAAGAAACAAAAAGACACCAGCCTAATTTGGCAGTGTCTTTTTGTTTTCTAGCTGTGTGTACTACTTCAATGGAGGCGAGGGGAGTCGAACTCTTGTCTTCATCTTTTTATCTTGTGTTAAAACGTCGCTTATAATGCCTAAATCCCTTATGTGATGCGGATTATAAGTCACCTATCTGTTATTTCATGTTATTTAATTTTAGCGTTATTTATGCTGTGTTGGTAGACTTGTCGAGCAAATGTCGAGCAAAAACGGACAGGAGTTTTCGGCTAAAAACGCATCGTGTTAAGTCGTTTTAAGGTGTTTTGCATATGCACTTTGCTTGCTGTTAAATAAAACACCTTTTCTTCTTGATGCATTTTATTTATGTAAAGCTTATCATTTAAAAACTTTCACCTCGTTTACCTCTCTTATTTAGTTCATTACCTTTTATCTACAAGCACCAAAAAGAGTGCTTAGCTGATATACAACGTAATTTCCTTCTAAGAGGAGACCGTCGATAAGAAAAGCACTTTTATAGTTAATTATCATAATCGTCTTTATGTGGAGAGACTTTAATTGATCTGTATTTTAAAACATCTGTTTTTTATAAGACCTAAATGTTCGAATCTTTATTTTACTCCGTAGAGTTTTTGTTTTTTTGCATCAATATAAAGCATAATTTTTATACTCTCGGAGCTTTAGCTTTACCTGCATAGATAAGTTACTATAAAAGACTGTTTCAAAATCCCCTTTCGTCTGTAGTTGTAGAATCCTTTTTTGCATTTAACTTGTATCATCAAACTAAAGATAGTAAGCAATCTTCTTAAGTTTTTAAGGTTTCAATTCGCTTTCGCTTTTGCGTAAAAGAAATAGCAATCTCCTTGTAGATTGTAAGCATATCTTCTTATTCATTCGACGATGTTACTACGACTCTACAGCAATCTACTGCTAAATGAGTTTCTTATTTCAACTTAGGTATCCTGTGAAAGATAAAGAGCACTATACATCTTGTATAGTGCTCCAATTCAAATTCATCTAACAAAAAGGCTTAGAATGGAATTTCATCATCCGTATGACTACAATCTGGTTCTTGAGAGAGATCCTCTTTCTTCATCAATAAATCTTGAAAAGTAGATACTATTAAAAACCTTCATACCAAAAAATTTTGATACACTTTTTTTGTTAATGCTTCGCTCACTAAGTATACCAATATTTTTAAGTTTTTTTGCCATAACTTCTGCATACTTCAACGTTTCTGCTTTCTCATAAGACGGAATTTGAAAAAACGTTATAAGACGAGTCTTTGTATTATTACCTTGTATAGCTTTAGCAATCGAAAGTAATTCTTTTGATAAAGCATGATGTGGCACTTTCTCTACCAACCCTAATAATGCAAATAAGTTAATCGCTCTACTTACTATAGGTTGCTTGCTCTGGACTCCCATTTTCATTTCTGCAATATAAGTGGTAGATACATAAAAGATATCTTTATGATTCTGCATGAAAAGTCGATTTACGTGATCATGTCCATGTTGATTCATGAACTTCAGTATTTCAATATGATTGCGAAGATAATAATACATTTCAGGGTAAAGTTTCTGGATTAAAATTTCTTGATCAAGAAATTTTAAATTGTTGTTGTACTTATTTTTTTGAGCTTCGACCCATTCGTCTTTTAAATCGTTGAGATTTAATACTTGTGCTAATTTGTCTACGGCGTATTGAAATCCGTTTACTCCGTCTATGATCTCAATAAGATCGAAGATGCTGAATCCGAAAGAACGTGAGTCCGGATACATTGTAAAATAACGATAAATTCCGGTGTCCTTGCTTTGAGAAATCCATGCTCTATTCCCTTTAATCAACTCGCAAGCAAACACTCTATCGATCTGAAATTTTTTGAGATTCTCGAATACCAGCTCAAACATATTGGATTGATTCGCTACCTCTACAAGCCGTTGCTTTGTCTGAACAGGCATGTAGCGGTAAGAAGGTAGTTGTGCTTTCTTGAATAGATCAATTTTCCCGGATAATATCACTTGATTTCGGATCTTAAACTTATCTTCTGGAGTTGCTTTAACATACTTACTTTCTTGATTTCTTTTGAATCGATGTTCCTCCTCTTTCAAAATCCGGTATGACCTATCCCTGAGCTTTATTCCTTTTTCACCTTCCTCTTTAAGTGTTTCAACCCTCTTTCCTACAGCTGACTTTACTCTTACTTTAGGTTTCATTATTGTGTATACTCCCCTTTCATCTTCTTGTCCCTTTCATTTTATGAGCAGTCCGATTAGATGAAGGGCGAGAATTTGTTGAACCTAGTCGGATCATAAGCAGGTTGACACAACTTTCAGAGCTGAATCTTTATTTAAAAACAAAAAAGTCTATAAGCTGCGTATAGACTTTCCTATTTATTAATTTTTAAATTATTACGACAGTAACGAAGCATGTTCTTAGAATAATAAAGCTACGAGAATCTATAATACTATCATCATAAAGATAGAAAGGGGCGGTAATGATGAACAAAGAATCTTTCTTTACCATGCAATACGATAAGCGAGCTGAGGAGGTGAATAAATTACTTCAGTCATTAAGCTTAGAAGATGTCGCTAAAAAGGTTGGGGTCAATTATAGTACCTTTACCAAAGAAATGCAGGCTGGAGATTATGTTTTTATAAAGCGTGATAACTGCTACTATAAATTCTTGCGAGATCCGTTTAGTGCTCCTGAAAAAAAGCAAAATGAATTGAATTCTGAGGAGCTGAATTTTCTAAAGGAGAATATAGAAGAACTACGAGAATTAATTGCAAATAGTAACGATAAATCAATATTACATTTAGATCCGAGGATCTACTCGAAAAACTCTCCATTCTCTGTAAAAAGCATCAAAATGAATGAGGATATTTATGGTATGTTTACTTCGCACTGTGAAGAAAATTTCCCGCATTTCCGACTTCAGGACCTCGTAGCACAATCATTATTGGATTTCATTGCAAAATACTAAAATTAGAGAGCAACTATGCTAATTTCTTATGTTTTATAAAAAAAGTACCGGAGAATTGCCCGAAATGGACAAAATCTACGGTACTTTTTATTATTTTTCATTACTTCTTTTTCAACTGTTCTTTAGCTTTAAAATATTCGAGAAGTAGAAGCTGATAAGCATTCGGCTTACATATTGATTTTATGTCCGAAAACCCACCTTCTGAAGGCCCGACAACTCTACTTTTAGCCGATTTCGGAGCGTTAAAACCAAGTTATCTCCTTTAAGATCACCCTGCTCCTAAAGCCTTAAATACTGCATCGGTCGGATCCGAGTAAAATACAGGTTGTACCTTTATGAGCAAATCAGGTGGCACGGTCTGAAAGTCGACTACTGACGAGGCCGGTATCAAAACTTTCTTTGCACCTGCATCCACACAGACCTGAAGTGTATTGGCAAATTCATCAAGCTTCGCCAGTGTACCGCCTACAGTCATGTTTCCAAGCACGACCATGCTCTCTTGCACCGGTCTATCTAATGCCCCTGAACATAATCCTATTAACTCGGCAATAGCCAATTCATTGGTTAAGCCAATACCTTGTAGGTCACTGATGTGCATTAAATAATCCATTGTATTTTAAAAGAATTTTCAATACAATTCCTTTTAAGGTTTTAAGACTTCTTCGATATTGTTTACGTTTAAACAGCATTAAAACTGCATACCCTTCATCTACTTATAAGAACATGCTTCTAATTTTATTAACTTCTTAAATTCAAGTGGAAGTCTATAGTTTTCTCATTATTCATATGTAAGTCCTCATACCTATTTCACAATTGTTATTAAAAACTTATGAAGTTTATAAGAACTTCTGCACAAAGAGCTGGAAAATTCGAATTATACCAGCAAATATTTTAGACATTCCATTTGACCACTGATTATAGTGAATGTTTTTCGTTTCTATCAATGTTGGTTCGTATAGTTGATACGTGCCATGCCTAATTCGTTCATAATCATTATACGTCACAGCATGATTAGCATTTGCATTCACACAGCACCTCGATCCGATATGTGTTCGAATAGTTGATTCGTTATAGCTGGCTTTCTCACTCAACATAAAATCAACGACTTCTTTATTTTGAACTCATTTTTTCCTGTTCTTCTTACAATCTCTTTAACAGACTTTAAGATGGCATCTCGATAATTCACTTTTTGATAATCCGACATTTTATATCCTCCTATGAAGTCTCTTTCGCTATTTAAAAACGTATGATCTCTCGCTTCTCTACTTTCTTTTGTGATTGGCGATAGACGAGATAAGTCATTTCAGTCAGATTCACTAAGCCTAGCCCACGTTCTTCTTCAATCACATATGTGTTTGATCCCAAATCACAATTGAGCCTGGTCCCATCATAATAGATTCTTTCAACAGGAGTGTGCCCATGGACTACGGGCTTGCTCTTAGTCAAGTTAAAAAGGCTATCCTTTGATATACTATAAAAATCAAATTCCGACATCCACAGGATCTCTCTACTCTGCTTCTCGATCGGTTCAAAAGGATTTAAGCCAGCATGGGTATAAACAAACATGTCGTCCTTATAAACAAGCGGCAAATTGCGTACCCACTCTATATACTCTTCCATTTCGGATTCAGAAAATGAATTCTCAAAATCCTTCAACGTTTCCCTTCCTCCGTGACTGTGCCAAAGCGTATCCCCTTTTCTAAAATATTCCCACATCATTTCCTCATGGTTACCGATCAGAGCTATTACATTATTCGGGTATGCCTCAGTCAATTCTCTGACTCGCCTGATAACTTTCCCACTGTCTTTACCGCGATTAATATAGTCGCCGCCTAAGATAAGCTGATCCTTCGTAAAATCAATCTCAGCATGTCCTAGCAGCATTTCTAGGCCATCGATCTCACCGTGTATATCCGAGATGAAAAACTTCAATATGCCTGCCCCCCGTCCATATATAAAAATTTCATAGAGAATTACTTCTGTTATCAATTGCTGTGTTTTTATTCAAACGTTCTCACGATTTCTTCTCATTTGTTCCATATGCTTTTGCTCAATAAGTTTAAGCGTTGATACGAAATCCTCTCGTTCAAGATTAGTTTTAAATATCACATCATTAATTTCTTCAACAAGATCTAGGTCAATTATCTCCTGCAGCATCTTGAAATATTTTTTATTTAATTGGCCAAAGTAATGATCCATAAATTTTTGCATTGCTCTGACCATTCCACAGCTTTTCCCTAACTCCCAGCTCTCTTCGTCTTTGATTTGTTTACGCATGACTTTCCCTCCTCTACCAAACTCATATGGGACTCAATGTTCCACCTGAAGAGCAGCATTACATCGCCTGTATATACCTATCATAAAATATTTCAACGTATCTCTTTAATTCAATTTCAATTCACAAATACCAATATTATTTGGTAAAATACAGAAAACAACCAAGCGAGGTGTGCGTATGTATCATGCTCTCTATGAAGGCAAGCTGTTTGATTTAGAAGACCAAATAAATAAAGCTTCAGATCGTAAGCAAGAAACCCTTACGCTGAAGAAGAGAGCAGGCAAGGGAGCTTATACATGCCCTCACTGCGGATCTCCTATGTTGATTCGTGCTGGTGAAATTCGCGGGATTTTCTTCGCTCACTCTTCAGGAGATGCTTGTGCTTTAAACGACAGTTATAATACGTATAAAAATCAAACAGCACGAGAATCGAAGCAGCATTCCGCAATGAAAAGTATCGTTCATGAGGTTCTCAAAAATCAAGAAAAGCTACACTCTGATCTTCACGTTGAGTTTGGCTATATTGTAAAAGCAACAGAGAAATGGAGCTATTATCCGGATATCATTTTGAAGAATCATAAGAATGAGCTTGCCATTTCGATTTTAACCAATGTCGATCGTTCAAGAGACAGCAAACTAACCAAACAAATTAAGAAGAGAAATCAGTATTATAAAGATAAGGGGTTACAAACGATTTGGTTTATTGAAGAACAGCAACTTAGCCTAGACTGGGATCATCACGTTATTCATCTGTGGGAATCTGAAATTGATTTATCGGTAAAAACCGCAGAAGACGAACATTGGGACAAATTCGTCTCAGGTATAAACAATAATCCTACTGAGCTTTTCGATATATTTGGTTACTGGCAAAAAAATAGTAACGTCACCTTAGATACTCGAAGTCTGTACTACATTCATTCTACGCAGGAGAGCATTGATTTCTCTGTTCACCGCTTGATTATTGACGAAATGCAGTTTCCTTATCGTGCATTCGCATTATCAAAGGGTTACCGAATGAGCATCTCTACTGCATTATCATTTAATGAAAAGCTTGCATTAAGTGATCCTGCATCCGAAGCTAAGGACCAGGACACTTTTCTGCAGGAATACAATTCATTGAAACAGAAATGGAATAAGAAACATGAACTCAGATCTGCTCTTCAAGAACAGGTGCAGTTGCCTCATTCCGAACTTGATTTGCTTCCAAGAGAAGAGAGTGGCTCTTCTGATAAACATGTCGAGTTAGCAGGGCAACAAGCAAATTCATCCTACAACCCAGCCTCTATTCAGCCTCCTAAGAAAATGAGTTATCGTGAACTCAGTGAGCTACTGACCGCGAAGCTTAGAATGACCCAAAAACAGCAAATGCATCTTTGGCGTTACTATGTGCTACAACTTGGGTTCAAAGAATTTGAAGAATTATGGCTTGTTGCAGAACATCTTGAAACCTTTGAACAATTTGAAGAGGTATTGAACGACTATCTAAGCGGATGATCTAAAATGAACTGCCCTTAAATAAAAGGGCAGTTCATTCATTTTGAATTTTTGTCTTTTTAAACAGTGTTTCTTCAAATTAAAGGTTCTCATTGTCCAAATTCTAAACTGCTTTTCATTTTATATACATAGAGTAAATATCCAGTATACATTTTAATCCGAAAAGCAACTCTTGTACTTCTTCACTTTTTTCATTATCTACAATTTCTTCACTATCAATGAAAGAGGAGGGCGATGTTACCGTTTCTTTGGACGTTAAAAAGTAGTCTTCCTGCAGGTTAAATGCTTGGTTTATTTGCAGCATATATGTGTTATACACTGACTCACTTATATCAACTCCAACACCTAACAGTAGTTCGTCAATCATTGGTCTTGGAACTCCTGTTAGTTTTGATAACGATAGTCTTGAATAACCCTCTTGCCGCATAAAATCGATGATGTTCCTTGAAACGACATCTTGGTGGCTGTAGTAGTTAGAACTCATATAGCTCTCCTCCTACTTTATTTTGCGACTATCCTTGCAATGAAATAGATTAATTCTGTTAAGTTGAAGGATACATTTACGAAATTTTAGGGTTACTGATGCATGATTAATACGTGGTAATTCTTCCTTAAGTATTTTTTTTATTTCGTCGTTGCAAACGTAAAGAAATTGCAAAGGATAATTTTGATCTACAGCATGATAAATTGTGAATACTACACCATCAAAGTCGTAATGTGAGATTTCACAGTAAGTTACTTCCAAATCAAAGTCGAAATATTCCATTTTTTCTCTTTTTATATTTTCTCCCATCACAACTCCATATTTCAAACCATGCTGCTTGATCATTGTTTCAATTACTTCTATAAAAACATGCTCATACTTCTTCTCAAGAAACCATTCCTCAGGAACAACACTATAGAGTTCTAAAAGTTGTTCTCCTCTGTCTCCTTTTACGATAGCTACTTCCTCAATTCTAAACTTATTATCCATTTTATAACCTCTCCTTTACTGACTTTTAAATCATTCAATAATTTCGTTGCTTATAGTCATTAAAAAAAAAGCCAGCGAACCGTAAGGTCCGCTGACTCATAAAAAACCGATATATAATTGGATTCATATCAAATAAACACATTTTGAATCCCTCACTTCTCGTTTGAATAATCGACTACATTATAATCGAAACTCATGTTCAATTTCAAGTGAAAAATAGAATACCTTCATTAGTATAAATGTTTGCTTAGCTATACGGTATTTCTTCCAGTTTTCGAATTTCCTCGGACATTTTTTATTCTAGTACAGTTATTCGAAGTATAGATGTCAAATTTTCATTCGTTATTTACAACAGGTAATTCAATTGTAACGCCTCTAATTCCTTTAACTTCTCTTCAAGGATTGGAAGTATATCAAATTGAACCGCTTTGAATAAAGCTGTTTCGGATTCTGCTTCAGTATGGTTGTTTTTATCTGATGAAACTTCATTAATTAAAGACTTAGTCCAATTAATACAATTTTGAAGGTGGGTATTTCCCGACCTATCCTTGCTACCGGTTGTTAATGTAGTTATTTTAACGATGCCGTCTTTTGCTGAATTCCAATACCCTTGCGGAGAAAAGAAAGGCGAGTATCTTCTGTCCTTATCAACTTTATTCAAGTATGTCATTAAAGTGAGGTTTTGCCTACCTAACTCTTTAGTAGCTTGGATATAGAAGTCCTTCTGTTCCGCTTTATGCTTCCAAGTCCTCAGAGAGTTCTCTAGATCGTCTAAATCCGATTCTTTTTCCAGAATCATTGAATGAATTTCATTCTGCATTTCTTTTACTTCGGAGATACTTAAGTCATAAATCATAGACTCATTCCACTTGTAGTCCATGGGACTTTCCAACATATCTATAACATCCTGCAACTTATCTTCGAAAATTTCCGACTTCCACCTAGCCAGGTTGCATCACTCCTCTAAATTACTAAAACTATTTTCTATCGCTCTTAGTTTCGTCTTTTTCTTTATCATACTCCCAGTTTTAAGGCTATAATTTTAGATCTTTTAGGAAGTCAGGGCTGATGAAGTAATCCGTATTTTATATTTTATGTTGTATATCGAAATCCAAAAAATCGTTCCTTATTATCATCTGTCCTTACAAGTCTTGCCACAACACAATTTGCATCATCCAATTCAGAAAGTTCTGAATTTTCTAGTTCATTTACATTAACGGTCGCAAAATATTGTCCCATTGCCCGTGCTTTTAGCTCTAGATCTATATATTTCAAAAGCTTAAATTTTGCGTCACCATTAGGCTTCGAGTAAGAACCATCATGCATTAAAAATGTTAGGTTGTCTCTATAATTCAGCCCGTTCAAAAACCATGTTAAGTCAAATATATTAATTTTCATGTGTAATCGTCCATGAGACTTTTCGTCGTCTATTGTACAATTTATTTTTACTCTTCCAGTGGTGGCATTCAAAGAAGTGTCATTCACTAATTCAATATCGAATATTCCCGTTTCACCATAAGCTTCTATAACAAGTTCATTAAATATTTCTTTAAGATTAAGAATCTTCTCTTCATAACTTTTAAATATATCTAGCTTTATTTCTATCTGTCTCAATATTTCTTGTTTAATACGATTGATTTCCGCTGTAATATTGGTTTTTTCTTGGTCCATACTGATTTTAACTCTAATCTGTGCTAGCTCTTCAAATTTGATGCTTTTATCTTCATTTATTTTTGTAATATCAGCAATAATATCAGTATTCCTAAATGATTTGGTTTGTCTCTGGATTGTTTTATTTAACTCATTGATTCTTTTTTGTTTTTTATCAATTTCATAATCAATTTCACTTATTTTATGAGAGAAATACCTACCCCTGTTTTCAACCATGAAATTATAAAATTTTTCAATGTCTGCTTGGTTTTTTTCAACCTTCTCGGGGAAAAATCCAATTAATTGCTCGTAAAAAGGCTGTATGTCATTTAGTAGCTTTATCTCGTCTAATTTCGTCTTTAAGTCTTGGATATTGCTTTGATATTGCTTTTTTATATGTTGCAGCTCGAATAATGAATTTTGAAGTTGATTATATTCGGATTTAGATAATTGATAATTTTCAGCATCTTTACTAAGCTTTTTTGATATATTGACCTTTTGAATAATGTTGTCTAATTCTTGGATTTCCTTATTAAGTTTTTTTTCTCGTATCTTTAAATCACTTATTTCATCCTTAAATGATTTAATAATACTTAATTTCTGATTAAGTTCTCTATGTTGCTTTTTATAGTTTGATATTTCCTTTTCAAAGTCATGTGGTAAATTAAATAGATAAGCAAGATTGCTCGCCTCATTCATAGCCTTTCTGTTAGGTAAACCGACATTCAAAAATCCTGCTTTTTCATCTCGAATAATGTATTCCTTCAATGCAGAAAAAGACGGAGTCTTCTCATTCAAGCCCATAACTACATGATTAATATATTTCTTATAACCATCGTCATCTTTATCTATCCATTGAGTTAAATCAAAACTAACTGTTTTATTCGGTAATATATAACCTGCATCTGGTTGATTTATCAATCGAGCTAGATATATATCCTGATCACCAGATGAAATCTCAAGAATTAATAATATGTCTCTTTTACTCAGTTCCGGTTTGCCTACAAAGTCATTTGGACATGAACCACCTAATAGATAATCAAGTGATTCCACCATAGTAGTTTTTCCAACTCCATTAGTCTCTTGTCCTTTGCCTTGCCCTTTCTTTTCTCCTAAAATTAAATTAAGGCCAAATTCGTTGAATCGATACTCTTTTAAAATTTCGCCTAGTTGATAACTATATATAATTAATCGTCTTATTATCATTTTTTTGTCCTCATCACAAGATTGTTATTTAAAACAATTAAATCAAAAGAATAAAGAAACGTAAGAGATAGATAAAGAACTCTCTCGATATTTAAATTCAATGTTATATTTCTACTTTTAGCAAATTCCAAAAAAAGCTGATCAATATGTTTTTCTTCATCTAACATTTCATATAATAATTTTGAAGTGACAAGAACGTTCTCTTCTATGGTTTGATACTTATTCATCAAAAAAAATTTCATCTAAACAACATCCTTTTGTCGCTTATCTTCATTGAAAATATCGCATTCGTAAATACTCCAAAAAATAAGGATTCGTAGATAAGATTTCAATCGATCTTTAGAGTAACTAACCTTACCTGCGTATTTATCAAATAAGTTATCTATCATATGAACAAGGATCAAATCTCCATTTTCATATGAATAAAGTACATTTTGATATTCAGTGATAATCACATTAGGGATTATAAATTTCTTATCGATTCCAACAAAAGAAGTAGTGCTTAAAATTTTATTGATAATCGGAAAATAAATAGACCATTTATCAAATTGAAGTTTAAATGTTGGAGAGCATGACATATTAACAAACTTTTCAGTAATATCTTTAGAAACTAATGCATCATCAGGTAAATCAGCAGAACTTAAAGTTGTATGAAAATCGATTAAGAACTCTTTGAAATCGTCAACATCAATAGTTAAAGATTGGAATTCTTCGTCAGTCTTTTTTTTTAATCGATTAATTTCAAAAGAGTAACTTCCCGAGTTTGTTCTCCTTCCTATTGTATTGTCAGCATGCCAAAATTCTCCTTTACTATTCCATCTGTGGTAAATCACTTCTCCTGAAGCAAACTCAGTATCAATGACTCCAGTAATGAACAATGGATCTGAGTATCTATCTTCAAATATAGAACCAGAAGTGAAAAAATAGGTATCATTATAATTATTAGAATCATGATGATAAGAAGCTTTATGAACATGACCATTCAAATAAAGGTCTATTTGGCCATCAGAAAATCTATGTAACAAACTCTCCTTTTCTGCTTTATGAATACAATTGATCGTGTGATGTCCTAGAGCGATATTAATTGCACCATCATTAGGAATTTGCTTGAGAGTCTTATATAAACGATTAAGACCGATGAGAATATTACCTTCCGCACCATCAGCTCCGGCAACCAAGCAAGTATTTATGTGAACTACATTAAACCCTTTACATTTTTTCACAAAGTGCAACTGGTCTACTGGGTATTCTTCTCCTACATAAGTCTTATAAAATTCAAAAAAAGATTTTTGCACGGAAATAAGAGCCTCATAGGTGTCTTCATCTAACGTATTAATTTCTTCCATAGCATCTTTAGAATCTATTATCCCTTTAGCCAATCGTGCAGCCATTGGATTTCTATTTATATCGTGATTACCTGGAATCATAAATAAATCTTTTTTCTCGATTTCAATGGCTTTCACGACATCATCCAAGAAATTTATAACTTCAATACCATACTGACCACCTTTATCAGCAATATCACCAGTAATAAAAAGATAGTCAACATCGTTTTTCTTATTTGACAAGTACTCAATAAGCTTATCTCTTAATAGAGTTGTTTTATATGTTTCATACATATGATGAATATCTGAAAGATGTGCCCATTTGATATGCATATTATCCCTCTTTACTTATTCATTTAGTTATTTAATAATTCGACAAAAAAGAATGTTTCCCTCTATCTAGAAATAACAACCAAGAGATGTGTACTTTGATATTCTCCAAAGGTTTCTACCCACATCTTTTAATTAGCCAGGTAATTTGTTTGAATAGCCCTCTTTCAAACAATGTAATTGTCAAGCTGATAAAATATGAAACCCATTGACTGAAACAAAATATTTTAATTTTCTTGTTCATTCAAAATTTTTAAAATTTTATCAACAAGAATTTTATTATCCTCTATTCTTTGTGAATCTAATATCACTTTTATAAAGTTTATAGCAAAAGTACGATTACCATGATACTCATTAAATATAAGTGTTATCAATTCATTGACTGATTGAGATAATTTCATGTCATCATGAATATGAGCATTTTCTAGCAACTCTTTAAACTGTCCTGCTATTTTTTCAGCTTTAAATTCTTCTGCTTCTTTCATGTCTTCTTTCCATTCTTCACAGTCGGATCTTATTTTGTCTTGCAGTTCTTCTGCTTCGTTAAAAAGACTATCAAATTGAAATTCGATGTCATTCGTTATTTTATCTTGATTAATGAATTCCTTTTTTAGAAGGTCTACAAAATGGAACCATAAGCGAAAATGATCTTGTAATTCATCCTCCACATCATTTACTTCCCTATCAAATTCTTGATCAAGGTCGTCTAACGCTCCACTTGCAATTTCCAAACCATTTTCCATGTAATATTTAATCAATTCATTTAAATCAACCTCTTGCAATATTTCATGCACACTTCCTTCTTCTAAAAAGGTCAAATCAAAGTTGTTATAAGCTACATTCATTACACGGTTTATAACTCTTGTATTAACATCATTAGAAATCAAGTTTAGTTTTTTCAATTTCAAGAAAAAATCATAAGTCCGTATTGTGTGGAGTTGATTCTGAAAAACATCATCTAGTATAAGCTCTTCCCAAATTTCTTGAATATCACTATATTTTTTATTAAGCCAATAAAGAAAATTATCACAAACTTCTTCTACAAAGTAATGAACTAATCTCTGCTTCTTAAATATATAATTGTCATACAAGAAATCATCACTTTCATAGAGCTCAGAACTGCTATTATACAAAGCTCTAAATAAACTTTTTGAAAAAAGTTCCCAAAGATCTTCTTTAATTAAAAACTTATTTTGTTTATTTAAGAATGTCGTTTCACTAATTAAATTTTTAAAGTCGGCTAATGAAATAAATAGTTCTATCATTGTTTCATGACTTTGCGTGTATTTAACAAAAGCCTCTTTCATACTAGGATGATATGGTTGCCATATTACATCACCTTCATTATAGGAATTTTTAATTAAGCTGTTTTTCATATTTTGCAAAGAAGAATTGATTTCAGGAGCAGTAACATTAAAAACTTTTTTTAATTTTTCGTCTAAATAATCTTCAGTTATAACAGAAGGTAACCTACCATCTTTAAGCATAATTAATACTAATGTGGATTGATCCGAAGCACTCAATTCAGCAATTATCTCAACCAAAAATTGAACTGGTTTTTTCAGAAAATCTTTTATACCCTTCATAGATATCTCTACGTTTTTTGTATAATTCTTATCTGTTAATCTTCTAACTAATTCAGGATTGAATAATTCTTGTTTTATTATTTCTTCTTGATAAAATTCTATTTTTTCTTTAATTTCCGAGGATATATCTCCATGCTTCAAGTGAGAAGCAAGAATTTTCTCTCTCTCTATTTTTGAATAATCATCAATTATTACTTGGTTTTCTGTGTTCCATAATAAAGGGAATTTGCGTAAAGCACTAAGTAACTTCGGAGAACTTTTAGATTTTGTAAGTATGTGTCTTCTGCAAGTGCATACAATAAAATCCCCGTTTTTAATCACTTTATTTAAATTAGAGAAGATATCTTTGCTAAGATTCTGAATTTTAAATTCTTCTAAATCTTGTTCGCCGAAAATATCGTCAAAAAAATATATTTTTTTTACTTTATAATCAAAGTTCATAGGATGATTCTCTATTCTTGCAGATACTACCACAGAATCTTTATATTGATCTTTAATAGAAAGGCATAGTTTTTGAGCTATTATAGTTTTTCCCGATTGTGGATTCCCCACTATCATAACAAAATGGTTTTGCTGTAAAATTTCATTTGCCTGAGTATAAAAAGAATTTTCTACAAAAGGGGTTACTTCTTCAAGCCAGCCTTGAACTATTTGGCTTGATTGCTCGAAGATACTTGACATTCCCCTTAGCTTTACTGAATCAAAAGTTACATTTTCTCTCACAGTGTTACCATCATCTATCAAAGGTAGACATTTAGATTGCTCTATTTTTTCTTTAAAACGGTTCAGTTCAAAAGAATACTGACCTTCACTCGTTCTTCTTCCTACTGTATTATCAGGATGCCAATACTCGCCTGCTTCATTCCATTTATGATAAATCACTTTTCCAGAAGCAAGCTCTGTATTTATTACACCTGTCATAAACATAGGCACAAGACCGGCATAACTGTCATCTAACATTGAGCCTGAATTAAAAAAGTAGGTTTCGTTCTCATTGTTAGTATTATGTTGATATGAAGCTTTATGTCCATGTCCATTCAAGTAAAGATCTATGTTCGCATCCGAAAGTCTATTTAAAAAACTCTGTTTTTCAGATTCATGAATACAACTTACATTATGATGGCCTATTGCAATATTGACTTTACTATCATCGGCAATCTGCTTAAAAGCATCATAAAGCTTTTCCAATCCAATAAGGATATTTCCCTCTGCATTGTCTGCTGCAGCAACTAAACAGGTATTTATATGAATGAGATTGAAACCTTCACACTCCTTTACAAAATGTAGTTGATCTACAGGATACTCCTCGCCAATATAAAGTTTATAAAAATCGAAATACGACTGTTGTCCTGAAATCAGAGAGTTATAGGTTTCTTCATCCAAAGAATTAATCTCATCCATAGTATCTGAAGCTTCAATAATATTTTTTGCTAAACGCTCTTTCATCTTACTTCTTTTAATATCATGATTTCCAGGGATCATAAAGACATTGCTCTTCTCTATAGTTGCTGCTTCAATCACATCATCTAAGAAGCGTATAACATTTTCTTCATAATTCTCTCCCCCTTCCACTATATCCCCAGTGATAAATAAATAGTCGATATCGTTTTTTCTGTTTGATAGGTAACTGATTAAAGACTCTCTCAATACCCTTGTATTATAATTATCGTACATACGATAAATACCTGAAATTTGTGCCCACTTAATAAGCATAATATCTCTCCGTTAATTAGATTTATTAAAAAGAACAATTAGAAGAAAAGAAATGTAGCTGAGTAGCTTCATTTCTTTTCTTCTGATTTCTGTGGATTTGCAAATATACTTTTCAATTAAGCTACTTAAGTAAGATCGTTTCTAATCCTTCCTTCAACACGTTTTTCAACCTTTTTAGCAGCTTCAAAAAAATCCAGTTTACTTCGTTGCTTATAACCACAACCTACACAATACCAACTATACTTCCCCCAAAAGGTATTCCGCTCTTCTAATTCTGTATTACAATTCCGGCATATTGGTGGGCTTTGAATATTTATTTTGCTTAAATTATTTTCTGGAGATACATCTATAAAACTTCTACTGGGCAATTTTTTGGGTATTCTTACTCTCCACAAGACGTTGGACCATTCCTCCAACCCCAGATCTTCCCATCCTCTTGAAGAAACAATCCCTATAATAGGAGAATATCTTTTATTCATTCCCTTAATAAGTCTCATTCTTTTTACAATAAACCATATTGATAATACTACCAGCACTAAGCTAAGAGAAATCGCCCATGCCCATTTGGGGAATTTAAATTCGCCCTGGCTAACTACTTCCACTAACCCGGCAACTACAGGAGTAGCTAATACAAATGAAGCCAGTACTTTCCCAAGAAATCCTGCAGCAGTATTCATCAACATCTGTAGCAACCATTTTTTCATAAAGAACCTCATGTTATTAAATTTGTCTTGATAATTTTGGCTTCTTTCTTAAGTTTACCAAGTTTCTCCTTGCTTGGCGATACATTCGCTATCCACTTCTTTGAAAAATATGTTCTAATTCTTAGATGTTCGTCTACAGATATATTCCGAAAAGGCTTCTTTTCGGGATAAATAACAGCACATTTAACGTAAACTCGTCCTTGTTTTTAAGGTTTATTGGATAAAAATTGGGTATTTTCCTCTCAGATCTAAACTCAAACGTGGTGCGAAAACGTGCACAGTGTTAAACAACGATACCTTCTACCTTATCCTTCAAATGTACCTCTTATTTTCTATACTCTCAATCTTCTCGAATGAAATAGCTTTATGTATTCTCCATTTTCAACATTGATTACAAAGCTACCGTTAGAAAATCAATTTCCTACTTATATTGCAATATGAGCAGTGGAAATTCATAAATAAGGAGGATCATTATACGTTAAGAACACAACCGCTGTTAGTAAATCAGAGAACTGACTTATATTGAACAAGTAAGACCATCATCACTAAGGAGGCTGTACTATTGACTTTGAACAAGGATTTTATGGCACACGTATTCAAGGCTGTGGAAGAGAAGAACAAGAGTAAACTTGAGAGACTTTTCAAGTTGGATGCGAATGTATTTCTGCAATGCACCCATGCTCTCGTAGCTAATGGTTTTATTCAGGAAACATCACCACAGAATTTGATTCCTGGCGGAGATTCTGAACTTCCTATTGACCTCCATTCTCCTTCTGCTTTCGAGCTGACTACAAAAGGTCGCCTCTTGCTTCAAATGAAGCGACGATAGGCCAAAAAACCTCCAGAGATTTGGCGTAACTTCTGGAGGTTTTTATTTTGCTATACCGAAAATGCACGTTCCCACTTTTTTGAACCTCTCAGATTGATTAGTTTTTGAAAAGACGACCCTATGACCGAAATAATCGATTTAAGGGGATTTGATCAATCTCTATACAGAAAAGGTTCACGTTCTTCATCAGAAAGTTCATCCGGTTTTTTCCTACGGATTTGCAGTAGTTAAGCATCGCTCTTACCTTCACTTTCGGAGTGTGGGGAGTAGAAGGAATAGCAACTATCCCATCAGGAAAATGAAGGTCAAATTCTAAAGCTTCTTGGAATTCTGTTTGTTTCTTTTTATCTTGAATACTCTTATCCTTATTTTGATTTTTATTCAGTTGAATTTGCATATTCATTTTATCCAATGCTGAAAACCTCCTGAAAGGTATTGTTCTACGAGAGCTTCTGCTACTTATAAATTACCCTATTTATAAACCTTCAGATTAATAGCTTTTAAAACTTACCTACAGTGTCGTAACAATCGATCTGAGGCGAAATGTAGGATTGATTCATTTTTACAGAACTAAGGAGAAATACTTTTGTACTTTAAACCATGAAATCTAAAACCACATAGAACGCTTAAGCTCCCTCAGATCCTCTTGCTTTTCTTATAATGATTATATTGAACAACTTAATCATTCAAAAGAATAGAGGTAAAGTACTATGGAAAAAAATTATGATCTTCTAACAATTGACGAAGCAAGGGATCTTCTGCGAATCGGAAGAAATGGCATGTATGACTTAATTAAAAACGGCATGCCTCATATTAAAATTGGTAAACAGATTCGAATTTCTAGGGCATTACTTGATACTTGGATAGAGGAACATATTATCGCCTCATAAGAAAAACTCCTGTATGGTCTTTAAACCGTACAGGAGTTTTTCTTATTCAAAGCTCTGTCTAATGCCAAAATTGTTTCTTTATGTGTGGTATCAAAGCGATGTGTATAGATTTTACTGGTAGTCGATATATTAGAGTGACCTAACATCTCTGAGATCGATTTGAGGTCTATTTTATTTTCATACAAAATGGATGCAGTTGAATGTCGTAGATCATGCAATCTGATTTTTGGTAAATCATTAACTCGAAGGAACTTATTGAATTGTTCTGTTACGGAATTCACACGATATGGTTCACCATTGTCTTTAGCATAAACGTAATCGGAATCTACATACTCACTCTTTAATAAGTTCTTGAAGTAATCTTGCTTAGCTCGATGTTTAAGCAATATTTCCAATACATCATCTGGCATATAAAGTGATCGTTTGCTTTCCTTTGTCTTTGGTATTTTAGTGATTACATTTTTTCCTGCGGAGGTTCTAACCTCTACAATATTTATTATACGCTCTTCAAAATTGATGTTTTTCCACTTTAGTCCGCTAATCTCTTCTCTTCGAAGTCCAAGTTTTCCCGCTAAGTAAACTGGAACTTCAAGTTTTGTTCCATTTATTTTTTTTAACAATTCTTCCATCTGTTCCTCATTGTAAGCTTTTCCTTCAAAATGCTTCTTCTTAGGCAACGTCAGTGCAATTGCAGCATTACGATGCGTAAACTCTTGACTTACTCCATAATTAAGAGCACTTCGAATGCAAGCATGATGCTTATGAACCGTATTTGGTGATAATGCTTTTTCTTTGACCAAATAACTATAGTAATTCTGTATATGCATTGGACGAAGATCACTTAATTTTAGATCCTTGAAGTAAGGAGTCATATGCTTGGAAATCAGATTATTGTATCCGTATCGTGTTGTTTCTTCACAATAATCTTTAACATAATGCTTCATCCAGTAATTCAGCATATCAACTACGCTCATGCTATTTGAAGTTGCTAATACGTTATTTCGTTTATTGTATTGAAAATTTCTTAATGCCTCGTCTGCTTCTTTAAATGTATCATACGTCTTAGTTGGTTTATGCCTTTTTCCATCCACTATTCCATGGTCGAATGTTACTTGATATTTTCCATTCTTTGTTTTTCGAATACCTTTTGTTATTACCATATTGATCTTCCCCTTTTCAATGTCTATGAGATATCAATAATCTAATATAAGAAGGTATGTTCGTAAATACTAAATTTGTCGAACCTTGTTCTATACCTCTCTTAGAGGAATCTTCAACCTGAGTGTAAGTTAACATGGCAACCCTTTTGTAGGAAATGCCATAAGTCGAACAGTCACCATAGGCGAGATTAGAATTCTGATGATTTTTAAAGTTCCTATTTCCTGTGATGATTGTATGATGTGTTTTAACTTATTTAAATCTGCAACTTGATCATTAATACTAATCGTTTGCCAGGTTATACCCACCTTCTACTTCTTTTCTTTCTCTCTGAACAAGTACAAATTTCGTCAGGATTAGACAATATTCCCTTAGCTTTTTTCAATAATTCAAGTTCTTTTCTGCCAATCAATGTCGTCTGCATCTCACGCTTCGGATGTTTACTGAGCTTACGATTGCGATTTATTTTGACCATATTTCACCTCTATTTCGCATTTTCTTTCAATAGTCGAAAACAGATCCGTAACATAGAACAGTCATCTGCTTTCGCTTCTTTTAGAATCCTTAGTAATTATGCATTTGCTCGCTGATGATTCCATAGTGAGAGTAACTTGATATTTTGCATTCATTGTTATTCTAATCGTAGAGGAGTCTTTAACCTGAATGTAAGTTAACATGAAATTAAAAGACATGACAATGGCCATCGTTAGACAAAATGTCTACTTTAAAAAGCTATAACCGGCTCACTTATATCATTTGTCTAACATTTGTCTACTTTTTAAGACATAAAAAAACCCAGCCCTTGTGGGGACTGGGTTTTCAGTATGGAGGCGAGGGGAGTCGAACCCCTGTCCGAAGGCAACGTTACATAAGCTTCTACGGGTGTAGTGACAGATTTGATGTCACCCTAGGAACTCCCTGTCACCGGATTCCCTTTGGGTCAGCCTGGTTATCTTATTCAGCACACCTCAGGCGGAGATGTGACAGCGTAGCCCACTATTAGTTGGGCCCTCGTCCTGGCACATGGGCGATGCGAGGGGAGAGCACGCTCACAGGTTATTAAGCTGCGAAAGCGTAGTTAGTTTGTTGTTTGCCGTTTAATAGGCTTTAGCGTTGATAAAGCGGACGCGTCCCCACTACCCGCTACTCATGCTCGAACTACCCCCGTCGAATCCATAAACGCCCCCTTAATAAAAAGGGTGCTGGATTAGAACGGATCACATGAGTCTCGTTATCCGAATATACAGCAACAGTCTTTCCCTCCATAAGAAAGAACTGTAAAGTGTCGCCTGTATCAGCAATATGCTGTTTCTATTGAAAGAATATACAACGACCACAGACTATGAGTATACCACATTTCAGCATCTTTGAACAGTTGCCTATATGCACAAGCTTTGTTCTCAGCATGGATGAACATGTAATTCCTCTAGCTCTCTATCTGCTTTATAAGCCAGACTAGACGAACATTGTCACTGATTTACACCAGCTTCACTATCCATTTACCCATCTCACTTCATATTGTAACTAACTCGCTACAAATGGGTAGAAATGAGTATTACGCACTTTATACATTAGCGAGACACTTTCTGGTTATCCCGTAATGCCCGTTGAATATCGCGATCTGCATCTTTTTTGGCAGCTGTCGCACGTTTATCATGCTGTTTCTTACCTTTACCCAGACCGATTAAGAGCTTCGCATACCCGTTACGGATATAGATTTTAAGCGGAACAATCGTATAACCATCTCGCTTAGAAGCACCGATCAACTTGCTGATCTGACCTTTATGCAATAGCAGTTTACGAGTACGTGTCGGATCAGTTGGATTGGCACGGTTACCTTCTTCAAATGGGCTAATATGCATATTGTGTAAAAACACTTCGCCATTACGAATCGTGGAAAACGCATCACCGATATTCGCTCTTGCCCGGCGCAATGATTTGATCTCTGTTCCGGTTAAGACCATCCCTGCTTCATACGTATCTTCGATAAAATAATCATGTGATGCTTTTTTATTTTGCGCTAGAACTTTACTTTCACCCTTTTTAGGCGCCATAAGGGTTCACTCCTTTATTACCGAATTAGTGATCATACTCTACTTACAAATAAAGATCGGCGTTACTCCATCCTCTATCCTCATTCTAAGGTGTACAGAGAAAGAAGAAAGCCGATCGATATCTTATTTATTCAGGTTTTTGCTCTGTTGGTTTTGGTTTGCGTTTACGTGGACGACTCTTTTTCACTTCGCCACCTGTTTTGCTAGGATCTGCTTTGGCAGAAGACGTTTGGATATTGCCTGCTTCTGGATCGAATACAGGGCCTTCTATCTTTTTACGTCTTGGTGCTGGGCTGCCTTTACGCTTTTTGCTACTTTCGACAGGGCTATTATAGCCACCTTTACCTGAACCAAAGTTGAAGTTGCGAGAGTTGTCTTTACTCGAACTTTTCGGAGCATGAGTCGAAATGCCTTTCGCTTTTTTAGGCGCACCTTCACTATTACTGGTACTCGCAGATACCGTATTTTCTGTAGCACGCGGCTGTTGTGTATTCGGTACACTTACAGCACTCGTTTGACCAGAGACTGTAGACGGTTTACGTTTACGTCTCGCCGGCTTTTTGCTACCACTATCTGCGGTTGGAGCTACAGATGCTGTAGGCGCTTTGCTCGCTTTTGCAGCCTTCGCTGCTTTGCCGAACTTCGCCGCTTTACCAGCTGCTTTGTTTTTACCACGATCTCCGCCACGTCCGCCTTTACGGTCGCTATCTCCACGTGGAGGACGAGCGCCACGATCTGCGCGTTCAGGACGGTTGCTTTTCGGCATATCTTTCAGCTCAAAGTCGATCGTATGATCTTCCATATTCACACGTGCTACACGTACGGTAATCGCATCACCGATACGATAGATTTTGGAAGTACGTTCACCAAGTAAGATCATTTGTTTATCGTCAAAATGATAATAATCGTCAGTCAGCATACCTAAGCGGATCAGACCTTCTACTGTATTATCCAGTTCGATAAACATACCGAAGCTAGTAACACTGCTGATCATACCTTCGAATTCTTCGCCCACTTTATCCAGCATATACTCTGCTTTTTTCAGTTGGTCGGTATCACGCTCTGCATCTACAGCAACACGCTCACGTTCTGACGATTGCTGTGCAATATCCGCCATACGTGAATTCAAATAATCTTGACGCTTCGGCTTAAGCTTACCACCATTTTCGATCACTTCACGAATGACACGGTGAATAACCAGATCGGGATAACGACGAATCGGTGATGTAAAGTGACTATAGTAATCGGCGGCTAGTCCAAAGTGACCTGAACTGTCTGCGGAATATTTCGCTTGTTTCATCGAACGAAGCATCATTGTGCTGATTACTGTTTCTTCTTTTTCACCTTTGATATCTTGCAACAATTGTTGCAATGCACGTGGATGAACATGATCGCCTGTTCCTTTGATGACATGACCAAAGTTAGAAGCAAATGCTAAGAAGTTTTGTAATTTTTCTTGATCTGGATTTTCATGAATACGATACAAGAAAGGCACTTGAAGTGTGCTAAAATGCTCGGCTACAGTCTCATTCGCAGCTAGCATAAACTCTTCGATAATCTGTTCTGCAACAGAACGCTCACGTTTCACAATATCGATCGGTCTGCCTTTTTCATCTAAAATGATTTTCGCTTCGTCAAAATCAAAATCAACTGCGCCACGACGAGCACGCATCTCACGTAACTGCATCGCAAGTTCACGCATTAATTTGAAATCTTCGACAAGTGGAGCATAACGCTCTAACAATTCTGGATCTTCATCTTCCAAAATTTTGCGTACATTGGTATACGTCATACGCTCTTTGGTTTTGATTACACTGGTAAATACTTCGTGCTTCACGACTTTCATATGCTCATCGAATTCCATTTCGCATGAAAGAGTTAGGCGATCTACCTGTGGATGAAGACTACAGATCCCGTTCGATAGACGATGTGGCAACATTGGAATCACGCGATCCACTAGATACACACTGCATCCACGGTTGTAAGCTTCGATATCGAGCTTAGAGCCTTCTTTAACATAGTAGCCTACATCTGCAATATGCACTCCTAGACGGTAATGTCCGTTGTCTAGACGCTCTACATTAACAGCATCATCCAAGTCTTTGGCATCTTCGCCATCGATCGTAACGATATTTTTGTTACGTAGATCGCGTCTGCCTTGTTCGACGATCTCTGCATCGGTAATGGAATCAGGAGCCGCTTGCGCTTCATCCATAATTTCATCAGGGAAAGACTCTGGCAGTTGATGCTTACGAATAACAGACAAGATGTCTACGCCCGGATCATCTTTGTGACCCAACACTTCAACAATTCGTCCTTCTGCTGCTGCTCTGCCTTCTGGGTAGCTGACGATTTCAGCAACCACTTTTTCGCCTTCGACTGCACCACCGAATGCTTCTTTGGGCACAAAAATATCGCGGTTAATCCGCTTATCATCCGGAATAATAAATCCGTACGTATCCAACCCTTGGAATACACCAACCACACGTGTATTTTTGCGAGTGATGACACGAACGACTTCACCTTCCATACGACCACCTGTCGTACTGCGAGACGTCACTTTAACAAATACGATATCCCCGTTCATTGCGGTTCCCATATCATTGGCATTGATATAGACATCACCATGCTCTTTTTCCTCAGGAATTAGAAAAGCAAATCCTTTGGCATGAGCTTGAATCCGTCCACGAACCAAATCCATATGTTCCGGTAGACCATAATGATGAGACTTGTTCTGTACGATAATGCCTGTACGCTCAAGTTCATTTAATATTTTGACCAATTCTTTAAAGTCTGAAGCCGCTTGAATCTCTAGCTGCTGCTCCAATTCTTGATAAGTCATTGGTTTATAGTCGATACTTTTTATTACATCTAATACTTGTTGTTCAGTAATCATATCATTTCACCTCGGACGACCTTCAGGGTAAGCTTATCTTCCCTTCTTGATCCGTATGTATAACTGCATGCATTGTAGCGTTTAGTATACTCATACCCTAGTATACACTAATTTAATCTCACCTATTCAATTCGACCGAAATATTCAGTTTCCTGTATCCTTCTGCATAAAAAAAGAGGGCAGTTCGATTATCCCCTCCTTGGTTGGGAATAACAAAACTGCCTTAAAGGTATTGCACATCATGCACTTCGGCTTTACTTGACTTACATGGGAATAATGGACAAGCTCGGGAACAATTCCAAGTATAGTTCCCTTATATGAATTCTCTATGAACAATCACTAACCAAAGAGCATCTATTTACAATTGCTTACCATATAAAAATCGCCTGATGCAGTAAAGTTATCCTTTACCACTTCAGGCGATTCATGATTTAACTAAATACCGCTACAAGAATAGCTAGAACAAAAAATCCAATAGCCAGTCCTACTGTTGTACGTTCCAACACCAGTTCCATTCCGCGCGCTTTGGTTTTACCAAAAAGATGTTCCGCACCGCCGGAGATGGCACCAGAAAGTCCAGCACTTTTACCTTTTTGAAGTAGAACAATAACGATCAACCCAACGGAAAAAATCATGAGCAGTACTTTCAAAGTCAATAACATGAATTCCACCTCCTCAAACGAATACGCCGAACATCTATCGTTATCATATAAGAACAACAGTGATTGACCACCACTATTGTATGTAATAATCGTATAGAAAACAGCATTCTTATTTTAGCATATTTTTCAAGTGAAAAGCAATCTTTTTACTCCGATATGTATCGTGAAGTAAGGTTTTGACTCCAGCTCTTCTTTTAAGGTGTCAACATATACATAATCTTAAAGAGCACCTATAGATATAAAACACATATAAAAAAACAACCACCCGGCATGATACCAGATGGTTGTCTATCACTTAAAAGTGAATTATTTAGTTAAGCCTCTGTGTGCAGTCAAGTTGTAGAAAGATTTAAGACCATCGTATTTAGCAAGGTCACCCAATTGATCTTCGATGCGAAGCAATTGGTTGTATTTTGCAATACGGTCTGTACGTGAAGGAGCACCTGTTTTGATTTGTCCAGCATTTGTCGCTACAGCGATGTCAGCGATTGTGCTATCTTCGGATTCACCAGAGCGGTGAGAAATAACAGCTGTGTAACCAGCGCGTTTAGCCATTTCAATCGCATCAAATGTTTCAGAAAGCGTACCGATTTGGTTAACTTTAACAAGGATAGAGTTACCAATACCTTCTTCAATACCACGACCAAGACGCTCAGTGTTTGTTACGAACAAGTCGTCACCAACCAATTGAACTTTGTCTCCCAATTTCTCAGTTAACAATTTCCAACCTTCCCAGTCATCTTCAGAACAACCATCTTCGATTGTAATGATTGGGTATTTATCAACCCATGAAGCCATCAAGTCTACGAACTCAGCAGAAGTGTATGATTTACCTTCGCCAGCAAGTTCATATTTACCGTTTTTGTAGAACTCAGTAGAAGCAACGTCCATACCCAAGAATACGTCAACACCTGGTTTGTAACCCGCTTTTTCGATTGCTTCAACAATAGAAGTCAATGCTTCTTCGTTAGATGTAAAGTTAGGAGCGAATCCACCTTCATCACCTACAGAAGTGCTTAATCCTTTAGCTTTCAATACAGATTTAAGGCTGTGGAAAATCTCAGCACCTGTACGAAGAGCTTCTTTGAAGCTAGGAGCTCCAACTGGCAATACCATGAATTCTTGAACGTCAACGTTATTATCAGCGTGCTCACCACCGTTGATGATGTTCATCATTGGTACTGGCAATTGTTTAGCGTTGAATCCGCCCAAGTATACATACAATGGAAGATCAAGAGCATCAGCAGCTGCACGAGCAGTAGCCATAGATACTGCAAGAATAGCGTTAGCACCTAATTTAGCTTTGTTAGGAGTACCATCCAATTTGATCATTGCTTTATCAATACCCAATTGATCAAGAGCATCCATACCAATGATTTCTGGAGCGATGATTTCGTTAACGTTCTCTACTGCTTTAAGAACGCCTTTACCCAAGTAACGAGATTTATCTTCGTCACGAAGTTCTACAGCTTCATGAGCACCAGTAGATGCGCCAGAAGGAACGATTGCGCGACCCAAAGCGCCTGATTCCAAGTATACTTCAACTTCAACTGTAGGGTTACCACGGGAGTCAAGAACTTCGCGTGCATAAACATCAGAAATAATAGTCATGGTTAAATGTTCTCCTTTTAAATCGTTATTTTAGATCATAAATGATCATTACATTTTAATGCATATCTTTTATAGCGAGCAATTACTTACGGCTGTTGACAATAGATGTACCTGTCATTTCTTCCGGTTTAGGTAATTGTGCAAAATCAAGAATGGTTGGTGCGATATCACCTAAAATACCACCTTCACGCAAAGTAACATTTTTATCTGTGACGATAAATGGTACAGGGTTCGTTGTATGTGCCGTCTGCGGACGACCCAATTCGTCGATCTCCGTCTCAGCGTTACCATGGTCAGCAGTAATTAGAGCTACGCCGCCTTTAGCTAGAATCGCATCTACGACTCTACCTACACACTCATCTGTTGTTTCTACCGCTCTGATTGTAGGCTCTAGCTTACCAGAGTGACCTACCATATCAGGATTAGCAAAGTTCAAAATGATAACATCTTGACGCTCTGCTTCAATCTCAGCGATACAAGCATCTGCTACTTCACGTGCACTCATTTCCGGTTGTAGATCATACGTAGCGACTTTAGGAGAGTTAATCAAGATACGAGTCTCGCCTTCTAGTTCTACATCACGACCGCCACTGAAAAAGAAAGTAACGTGAGGATATTTTTCAGTCTCAGCAATACGCAATTGTTTTTTGCCATGCTGTACTAAAACTTCACCAAGCGTATTATTCAGATTCTTCGGTCCATAAGCTACCGTTCCACTTACTGTATTGCTGTATGTGGTTAAGCATACATAGTACAGGTTTTTAGGTTGTGCATGTCCACGATCGAATCCTTCAAATGCTTCTTGAGTAAAAGCTTGAGACAACTGAATTGCACGGTCAGGACGGAAGTTCAAGAAGATCACCGAATCGCCATCACTTACTGTGCCTACTGGTTTTTCTTCACTATCGACAATAACAGATGGTTCAACGAATTCGTCAAACACTGAATTTTGATAAGAAGAAGAAATAACGTTTTCTGGATCTTTGAATGCCGGACCTTCGCCGAAAGCGATAGCACGGTAAGCTTTTTCCACACGTTCCCAGCGTTTGTCACGATCCATTGCGTAATAGCGACCTTGAACCGTAGCAATTTTACCTACGCCAACTTCTGCTATTTGAGCAACCAATCGTTCCATATAACGTTTACCGCTATCTGGTGATACGTCGCGTCCATCCAAGAATACATGAATCAGTACATCATGGAAATCTTCGCGTTTAGCCATATCCAGTGTAGCGAATAAATGATCGATATGACTATGTACACCGCCATCGGATAACAGGGTGAACACATGCAATTTTTTACCGTTTGTTTTTGCATTTGTAAATGCGCCAACCAACGCTTCATTTTGGAAAAAGTCTCCGTCACGAATCGACTTGGAAATACGAGTCAAATCTTGATATACAATGCGACCTGCACCAATATTCAAGTGACCAACTTCCGAGTTACCCATTTGTCCTTCAGGCAGACCTACAGCTTCACCGCAAGCCGTCAAAGTTGTATGTGGGTATTCGCTTAGATATCTATCATAATTCGGTTTTTTCGCTTGAGCAACACCGTTGCCTTCTACTTCTGCGCGTAGACCGAATCCATCCATAATGATTAATGCTACTGGTTTGGGTGCTGACATTTACTTCGCCCCCTCAACGAGCTGAATGTAAGAATCAGGTTGCAAGCTTGCGCCGCCGACAAGTGCGCCATCGATATCGCTTTGTCCCATATACTCCTTAACATTCTCAGGTTTCACGCTACCGCCGTATTGAATACGAACTGCGTTAGCCACTTCTTCGTTGTATAGACCTTTAACCAATTCACGAATATAAGCGATAACTTCATTCGCATCTTGGGATGTAGAAGATTTGCCTGTTCCGATTGCCCAGATTGGCTCATAAGCGATAACGGTTTCTTTCGCTTGCTCTGCGCTCAATCCTACAAAAGCACCTTCTGTTTGTACTTTGCATACTTCTTTAGTTTGATTAGCTTCACGTTCTTCAAGCTTTTCACCTACACATACGATAGGAGTCAGACCATGACGGAAAGCAGCATGTACTTTTTTATTAACGATTTCGTCTGTTTCAGCAAAATATTGACGACGCTCAGAGTGACCGATGATTACATAATCCACACCAAGATCTTTCAACATTACGCCACTGATTTCGCCAGTGTAAGCGCCATTGTCTTCAAAATGAAGATTTTGTGCACCGATTTTGATCGAAGTTCCTTTTACTGCTTCAACCAAAGCAGGAAGATTAGTGAAAGGAGCGCAAATTACGCTTTCTACGCCATCTACTTCTGCTTTGCCTTTGATATCTTCAATAAACGCTTTTGCTTCAGGAACGGTTTTGAACATCTTCCAGTTCCCTGCAATAATTGGTGTTCTCACTGCGATATCACTCCTTCTGTTTGCATAACTACAGTATGCTAACCTAAGCCATACTGAAGTGCTTTGTATGACCCAAAGCACCCAAATCTATATCTATTTTAAACTTATTTATCGTTCAATGCCACAACGCCTGGAAGAGCTTTACCTTCCATAAACTCTAGAGAAGCACCGCCACCTGTAGAGATATGGTCCATTTTGTCAGCTAAGCCGAATTTCTCTGCTGCTGCTGCGGAATCACCGCCACCAATGATTGTGTAAGCTTCAGTTGTTGCACAAGCTTCTGCGACTGCTTTTGTACCACCAGAGAAAGGTGCGATTTCAAATACGCCCATTGGTCCGTTCCATACAACCAATTTAGAGTTTTTGATAACATCAGCATAAATTTCACGAGTTTTAGGACCGATGTCTACGCCTTCCCAAGCTGCTGGGATTTTGTCGATTGTTACGATATCTGTGTTTGCATCTGCACTGAAATCATCAGAAACAACGATATCTACTGGAAGATACAATTTTTTACCTAATTTTTTTGCTTTTTCTACGAATCCAAGTACAACATCCAATTTGCTTTCGTCTAGAAGAGATTGTCCTACTTCATGACCTTGAGCTTTGAAGAATGTGTAAGTCAATCCACCACCAATAATGATGTTGTCTGCAAGATTGATTAGGTTATCGATTACATCGATTTTATCTTTTACTTTAGATCCACCTACGATTGCTGTGAAAGGACGCTCAGGGCTAGTCAAAGCTTTACCCAATACATCTAATTCTTTCTCCATCAAAAGACCAGATACTGCTGGCAAGTGGTGTGCAATACCTTCTGTTGAAGCATGCGCACGGTGAGCTGCACCAAATGCATCATTGACGAATAGATCAGCCAATTCTGCAAAAGATTTAGCTAAGTCTGCATCATTTTTCTCTTCGCCAGGGTAGAAACGTACGTTTTCAAGAACCAAAACGTCACCGTTTTTCAATTCAGCGATTTGTGATTTTACAGCATCGCCAATTGCTTCGTCAGCTTTAGCAACCGGTTGACCTAGCAATTCAGATAGACGCGTTGCTTGTGGAGTTAAGCGTAATGATTCAACCACTTCACCGTTAGGGCGACCCATATGACTTGCAAGTACAACTTTTGCACCTTTTTCAACAAGGTATTGAATAGTAGGTAATGTCTCACGGATCCGTTTGTCATCTGTGATTTTACCGTCTTCCATAGGTACGTTGAAATCTACACGTACAAATACCACTTTACCTGTTACTTCTATATCGCGAACACTTTTCTTATTCATTATATTGTTCCTCCATGCCCTGAATTTTGATTAACGAGCAATTTAAAACAGATATTCATTTAGAAAAAGCGGAAACACAAGAAACCTGTTTCCGCTTTATGGAATTAATATTTATTTCAGTTCACGAATGATTCTTACGCTTTGTTAGCGAAGTACTCAAGAGTACGAACCAATTGTGCTGTGTAGGACATTTCGTTATCGTACCAAGCTACAGTTTTAACCAATTGGTGGTCACCAACAGTTAGAACGCGAGTTTGAGTAGCATCGAATAGGGAACCGAAAGTCATACCTTTGATATCAGAAGAAACGATTTCGTCTTCAGTGTAACCATAAGTTTCAGCATCAGAAGCAGCTTTCATAGCAGCGTTAACTTCATCAACAGTAACTTTTTTCTCCAAAATAGTTACCAATTCAGTAAGGGAACCAGTTGCTACAGGAACACGTTGTGCTGCACCATCCAATTTACCTTTCAATTCAGGGATAACTAGACCGATTGCTTTAGCAGCACCAGTTGTGTTAGGAATGATGTTTTCAGCAGCTGCACGAGCACGACGGAAGTCACCTTTAGCATGTGGAGCATCCAAAGTGTTTTGGTCGCCAGTGTAAGCATGAATTGTAGTCATCAAGCCTTCTACTACTCCGAATTGATCTTGCAATGTTTTAGCCATTGGAGCAAGACAGTTCGTTGTGCAAGAAGCACCAGAAATTACAGTTTCAGTACCATCAAGAATTTCATGGTTTACGTTATAAACGATTGTTTTCATTTCGCCAGTAGCTGGAGCAGAGATAACAACTTTTTTAGCACCAGCTGTTAAATGTTTCTCAGCTGATTCTTTAGTTGTGAAGAATCCAGTACATTCAAGAACGATATCCACACCAAGATCTCCCCAAGGAAGTTCTTCTGGGTTACGGTTAGCTAGAACTTTTACTTCTTTTCCGTTTACTTTGAAGAATCCGTCATGAACTTCAACTTCGCCGTCAAATTTACCTTGAGTTGTATCATATTTCAACAAGTGAGCCAACATTTTAGCGTCAGTCAAATCGTTAATTGCTACCACTTCAATACCTGCTACATTTTGAATACGACGGAAAGCCAAGCGTCCGATACGTCCGAAACCATTAATACCAACTTTAACCATGAGTTAATTCCTCCTAGAGATAGTGTATTTAATTTATTTCAAGACACACCCGTTAAAGGCATGTCAAGACAACATTATAGAGTAAAACTTGTGTGCCGTACCGCTAGACGTTCGAAAATGAAGCAAAAGGACTAGTCTAGTTCTTTCACAATTTCTCTAGCGGCGGCTTCGTCAATGACCAGAATATCTTCCTGACCGAATTTGAGTACAGCATGAATCGATTTGGCCTTGCTACGGCCTCCAGCAATACCGATAACCACTTCCGCTTTGGAAATATCATCGAGCTGAAGTCCCATCGTCAACATCTGGTGCACCGTCTCACCCTGTTCATTAAAATAATGACCGAATGATTCAGCAACAGCTCCAGCGGCATGAATTTCTTCCGCTGCCTCGGGTTCAAGTCTACGGCGACGCACCATCTCCATCGCATCTCCGATTCCGTGCATAATGATACGTGCTTTACGAATCAGACCCACAATTTCACGGATATTCTGATCCTGATAAAGCAATTCGTAAGCATCTTCACGTAACAAATCGGGAATATGCAATAACCGATACTGTGCGCCTACACGCTTTGCCATAGTGGAAGCAATCGAATTCGCCTGAAATTCCATACTCTCTCCAAGTCCGCCTCTTGCCGGTACAAACCAGGCATTCTTGAGAGGTGCCGGTATGGATGGACTGAGTTGCTCGGCGACTTCAGCTAATGTAAAGCCTCCTGTTACAGCAACGACATCGTCCTCACGGATTACACTGAGCAGCGCTTTGGCTCCTGCTCGTCCAAGCTCTTGCTTAGCCATAATAGATATGTCACTATCACCAGGAACGACAATGACTTGTCTCAGCTTATAGAAAGTGCGAATACGTTCTTCCAGATTGGATAATCCAAGCAGTTCCTGAATAATAGGCTCAAGTTCATCAAGCAATTGCTTGCCTGCTTCACTAACCTTCATTCCCGTACTTTCAATCTCAAGCAATCCTTGCGATTTGAGAAGATCGGTCTCTGCACGTAAGACGCGTTCAGTCATATTAAGCGATGTGGCGAGTGATCTTCTTCCAACCAGCCCTACCATCATAACCTGATGCAGAATCGTATATCTTTTTTTGAGTACTTCGGTGAGATCGGGCAGAAGCTGCTTTTGTATTTCTAATATTTTTCGCATGCATTCCACTCCTGCAACTTATCTCGCTCAGTGTCCATTATATCCGTTATTCAATAAATTGGACTTAAAACGTCCCGGCGTAACTTTTTAAGTCCCACGTCTATCTTAACCAATTTTCCATGCAGAAGCAAGTTTTTCATGCAACTATTCTGTGAGAGGTTGATGTTATCGTTTTTCTTGATTATGGTATGAATCGTCAACTTGCTTTTTATAGGTAGATATCCTATAATCAATCGTACTGCTGTTTTACATGCGCCCGTGGTCCAATGGATATGACGTAGGCCTCCGAAGCCTGAGATCCAAGTTCGATTCTTGGCGGGCGCGCCATTTTAATTAAGTTATAATGTAGTATTGTTTTTATGATCAATACGATTATGTACGTACTTATATGTTCTATCCTATCGTAGAAGTATTTGCGCAACATTAAGTGAATTACCTATAAACGCAGAATACCCTTCAACCAGCCGATGCTGGTTATTTTTATACCCAAAATTAGGTTGCTCTCTTCTTCATTAACCTATTTTGCAGAAGTTCCTTCACTTTTGGTCAGGATAGTTTGACTTTCTTTGACTTTTGGTTTGAATTATCCTATAATGTGGTAAGAACAATGAGTATCTTCTAATACAATATTTGATCTATAATTATTCTATTGATGATGTACAACTTTGAAGGAGGGTTTCTAGTGAGTTATATTCCAATGGTCGTTGAACAAAGCAGTCGTGGGGAACGTGCCTATGACATTTACTCTCGTCTGTTAAAAGACCGCATTATTTTTCTCGGTTCTGAAGTCAATGATGTTGTAGCCAATGCGATTATCGCACAATTGCTGTTTCTGGAAGCCGAAGACCCGGAGAAAGACATCCACCTATATGTTAACAGTCCAGGCGGTTCGATCACTGCGGGAATGGCTATTTACGATACAATGCAATTTATCAAAGCTGATGTATCTACCATCTGTGTAGGTATGGCAGCAAGTATGGGCGCATTTTTACTTAACGCTGGTGCTAAAGGTAAACGTTTTGCATTGCCTAACAGCGAGATTATGATTCACCAACCACTTGGTGGAGCACAAGGACAAGCGACAGATATCGAAATCCGTGCTCGTCGTATTCTTAAAATGCGTGATAAATTGAATAAAATTCTAGCAGAACGTACAGGTCAACCGTTGGAACGTATCGAAAAAGATACAGACCGCGATTACTTTATGACTGCTGCTGAAGCAAAAGATTACGGTATCGTTGATAAAGTGATTGAAAATACACCTCCACAAGGGGTATAATTTTACTCCAGCATGCTGGAACAACACGCGAAAAAGCCTCCGGGGTATAAACCGGAGGCTTTTTTGTATACTTTTTTATTTAAGCTTTGTATGCATCAAGTGGATTCACGCCTGATGGCAACACTTGTTTGAAAGTAATCGGGAATTCTGGCATACCTGCTGCATAAGGTGCGATATCATATTGTTGGAAAAACAGAGTGATTCCGCTATCTGTTAAATAGTATCCTTGATTAGCAGCAATTCCTTTAAAACTATCTTTAAAGTAAAGATCTCCATTTTTTTTCATTTGAGCATTGATAATTTTGTCGATATCTTTACGATAATTGCTATTGGATTTGAGCAAGTCGCCTAATTGAATTTGCTTGCCATCTTTTAATGAGAATGTCATGCCTGTTTGTATAGAACTACCATGCGCCCCACCAAGATATTCATAATCAGTCACTAGGATACTTAGTACACCATTACGATTGTACGTTATTTTATAACCGCTATCGATTTCATAAGTGATAACTGAATCTTTAGGAGGTGCACCAAATTCTTTAGCTTGTTTTTGTACTTTTTCTAAATACGTTTGAGCATGTGCTGCAAAAGCTTTATTAATCGCTGCTTCAGCTTCTGCATTGTCTAGACCGGATACCACTGGATATTTAATATTGGTCTCTGTATAACTGTTCGTTTTGGTCGGTTTTAGAGTGGTTGTTGTTACTTCAATATTGTTTAAGCCCTCTTTGGTTATATTTACAGTACGTGTAGCACCGTTCCATACCGCACGATATCCCAATTGATCTGTCACGGCTTTGATTGCTACATAAGAAGTACCGTTGACTATTCTAGCATCATAACTATCCCCAATGGTACTACCATCCAATGTTACAAATACACCGTCATCTGAACCTGATCCTAGAGCAAAAGATGCTTTGTGTTTATCTTTTGTCACTGTTACTGTTTTCTCTTTCGCATTGAAAGTGACTGTAGCACCGATTGCTTTGGCTGTATCTTTCAAAGGAAGCAATGAGCTACCATTCGCACTTACAATCCCTGTAGTTGCAATTGCTTTGCCTTCCACTTGTACATGAATAGCTGACTTCGCATTCGAAGTAGAAGCTTTGGTTGTTGCAGCTTGCGCCGTAGAAGAAGTACCTGGCAGAACCGCTACTGTTCCCACCGTTGCCAATGTGGTTGCTAACAAAAATGCAGATATTTTTTTCAAATGTGTTTTAGATGTATTATTTTGAGTTGTTTTCATAAATCATCTCTCCCTTATCATATGTATCATGTTATATTTGGTTTAACCTTTATCATTATACTGTGAACAACCATAGATAGATTTACAAATAACTAAATATCAATTTACAACATAGTCACGATTGCAATAGTAAAAGTGATGAAACTGTAAGACATTTTAAGCACAATTGGCTAAATATAGAAAAAACGCTTACCCTGATCGCATACACATTGAACAGGATAAACGTTTCTAATTTGAGGATAGTTCTACTTTAGTAAACTTCTACTATACTGAAACGATACGTGGATTTGCACGTATAATTAGTTACAAATCTGATTATTTTGTCAAAATCAGATTCAATTGCATCTCCATACTATTAATTCATAGAGTACTGCACATTAAGTGTAGCATTTAATTCGATTGTACCTGGTTCGATAGCTGTACTCGCAGCAGCAGAATCTTCTGTTGCTTTAGCACTTTGTCTCTCCATATACACTACAGGTGGTGCACTCACTCCTGGATCACTAACAGACAATAGGCTTCCTAGTGAAAGGTTAGCTGCTTTGGCAATCGATTGTGCTCTTGCTTTGGCATTAGCCATCGCTTTAGCAATAACTTGCTCTTGGTAGGTATCTTCATTTTCGATACCAAAACTCACAGATCCAACATTATTCGCTCCTGATTTAGCAGCAGCATCCAACAACGAACCTAGTTTGTCCAGATCACGGTAAGTCACTTGTACACTATGATATGCCGTATACCCTGTAACTTTTTGCTGGTCTTTACCGTTATAGTCATAGTTGGGTTGTACATAGAATTGAACACTCTCAATATCCGCAGCTGGAATCTTCCAGTCTCCTTTGAGTAAAGTATTCAACTTCGCCATTTTCTCAGCATTAGCCGATTGCGCTTTGGCTGCTGTTGTAGACGTTGTTTGTACTCCGATCGCTAGGTATGAAATATCGGGTTTGACGGTTAATTTACCTGTACCGCTTACGTTAATCACGCCTGTTGCTGTTGCAGGAGCAACCGTTTCAGCAGCATACATCGTCTGACTAGGCAGTGCTATAAGTGTTCCCATTCCTGTTAATAGTGTACCTGCGATCATCAATGAAGCTAAGGATTTACTTGTTTTCTTCATGCTACTCACTCCTTAAAGGTTATACCTACTAAACGATAAGGCGTGAATAAAAGTTGCATCGTTCATGATTTAACGCTCTGTTTGAAGAAGAATGATCGTTTATTTTGCTGAAGAATAACAAGAATAGAGAGAAGATATTGTCTATTTCACACAACAAGTTACACATTGTTCAAGTTCATCGTGACAAGTTAGATTATTTTTTTTATAATCTCATATAATCCCACCATTATGGACTTTAGAGCTATAATGAGTACACGAGATCGGGAACAATAAGAATGAGGGGAGAGTCACCATGTTAAAAAATAAATGTCTATGGGGTTCCATTCTGCTTATGATGGGTATTCTAATCTTTAATACAACAGCTGTTCAAGCTGCCACTCCAGCCAAGCCGCGTGAAGTGAAGTTAGAATGGAATGGAACCCGCCTTCCACAAAATGGACTTTTAATCGGCGGAAATACCATGATTCCAGTAGTCATGTTGCGTGACTCTATCGGAATGACGTTGCGATACGAATCCGGTGTCAAAACATATACATTATTGCAAAATGATGATCAGCTCGATATGATCATGAGCGGTTCTGGCGTTACTATGCGTCTGAACAATCATCAGTGGAACGGACCTGATGCGGAGGTTGTCAACGGACGTATGTATATTCCATTTGCTGTATTGCGAGATGGCTTTGGTTACCAGAGCTCGTGGAATGCTTTTCAGTTGAAATTGAATTTTGCCAAAAAAGGGATCTTCCTGAGCTAAACGAATATCTCTATACAAAAAACCGCCACAGAAATCTGTGACGGCACGCCCTCCATATCGTATGGGGGGCTTATTGGTTTTCTAATTCTTCTTTGCTTACTAGACTGACTAAAGCGTTTACAGCAGATTCTGAATCTGCGCCTTCTGCACTAATGTATACTTCAGTGCCCGAACTGATCGCAAGGCTCATAATGCCCATGATACTTTTAGCATTCACTTTTTTATCATCTTTTTCAACAAAAATCTCTGAAGAATATTTATTCGCTTCCTGTACAAACAATGCTGCAGGTCTTGCGTGTAATCCCGTTTTCAATCGAACAACAACCGGGTGTTTTGTCATGAGATCGTTACCCCCTATAATACATATTCATTACATCTATTGAGCATACCTAAGTAGCTCACAGTGTTTAATACCATGTTCATAACACTATACCATTATAGCACGCACCGTACTAGAAAAAAATAAAGCTTACGTGAGATTATTTTATTCAAGCATAGTGCTCATTACGCATTTTTTCAGCCATCTCATCTAATTTACGTAGCCGATGATTGACTCCTGACTTGCTGACTCCACCTTTGAGCATTTCACCGACTTCTTTGAGGTTGATATCAGGATTTGCTAAACGGACTTCTGCCACTTCACGTAATTTATCAGGCAATTGTTCCAGTCCAATACGGCGTTGGATAAATTTGATGTTATCAATCTGACGAACCGCTGCACCGATCGTTTTGTTCAAGTTAGCAGTCTCGCAATTGACAATACGATTCACAGAATTACGCATATCTCGCATAATACGGACATCTTCGAATTTGAATAGCGCTTGATGCGCTCCGATAATACTCAAAAATTCAATAATTTTTTCGCCTTCTTTGATATATAAAATAAATCCTTTTTTCCGCTCAATACAGCGAGCATTCAATTCGAATTCATTCGCAAGATCGACGAGCGCCTGACACTGTTCTTCATACATCGAAGCAATCTCCAAGTGATACGATGATCCCTCAGGATTATTGACCGATCCGCCTGCCATAAAAGCACCCCGTAAATAAGCACGTTTACAGCAGTTTTTACGTACCATTTCGGTATTGATTCCCGGTGTAAACATAAATCCTTCAGAAACAATTTTGAGCGTCGTCAAAATGCTCTGTACACCCATAGGAATACGAACAATATAGACATTATTTTTTTTGAGACGCATTTTTTTGCGCACTAATAATTCGGTATGCACAGCAAAATGCTTTTTGATCAGGGAATAGATCCGTCTTGCGATAGCGGCATTTTCAGTGGAGATATCCAGAATGACTTTTTTGTTGGAAATCTGCACTGAACCATTCATCCGTATAAGCGCAGACAGTTCTGCATGTTCACAACAGTCATCAGCCTCTACCATCGTTAATTCTTTTTTCGTCTGCGCCGCAAATGACAATGGACTCACCCTTTCGATAACATAGATTTTTTAACTTGCTCATAAATATGATGACTTAACTTATCCGCATCATGACGAAGATACGTACCATAAAGTACCAACTTATCCGCGATCACTTTATAACCCAGCGATTCCACTGTTTCTAGATCCAGAATCACTGGCTTGGCTCCTTGTTCGGCATAGCGCTTTTGCATTTTTAAAGGAATCGGATCGTTGTTCACAATCACATAATCAAATAATCGATGACCGACATGCTCATAGATCGCATTCAAATGATCACTCACCGTGTAGTGGTCTGTTTCTCCTGGCTGTGTCATCACATTGCAAATGAATAGCTTGAGGGCTTTGGAATTTAACATCGCTTCTGCAAGCTTATGCACGAGCAAATTGGGCAACAGACTGGTATACAGACTACCAGGTCCGATCAGAATCGCATCTGCCTGTTCGATCGCAAGTACCGCATCAGGCAAAGGTTCTACATGATCAGGTTCCAGAAAAATACGTTTGATTTTTTTACCGGCTTCGGGAATCTTAGACTCCCCAGTGACGATAGAGCCATCCTCCATCTCGGCGTGTAAAATAACAGCCTGTTCTGCTGCTGGAAGCACTTGTCCTCTCACAGCAAATACACGACTCAATTCTCGAACAGCAGTCACGAAATCACCCGATATGTCTGTCATTGCTGCCAGAATCAGGTTACCTAAGCTATGACCTGCAAGTCCTTCGCCTTTTTGAAAACGATATTTGAGCATGTCTGATAAAAGAGGTTCTACATCTGCTAAAGCGGTAAGTACATTACGAATATCACCGGGTGGCGGCATTTTTAGCTCATCTCGCAGAATCCCTGAACTTCCGCCATCGTCTGCAACAGTGACGATAGCGGTAATATCAAGGGGCTTTTCTTTGAGACCTCTAAGCATAACCGACAACCCTGTGCCACCACCCATAACCACGATTCGAGGACGAACCACAGGTAAAGTGGGTTGTGAAATAGACATATCTTTCACTCCTTAATGCCGATCACGATCAGCATCCCTATGACTAACACGTACTGTTTCTGTTTCACTTGCACCAAGCATACGGCCTAAGTACTCAGAAATCGCAACAGAACGATGCTTACCGCCTGTACAGCCAATTCCTATAATAACCTGGCTTTTACCTTCATTCCGGTAATGAGGAATTAAGAAGTGTAGCATATCTAATAATTTGGTCAGAAAAGCTTGTGTTTCCGGCCATTTCATTACATATTCGTAGACATCGCTATCTTGCCCAGTATGAGGTCTTAAATTATCGATGTAATGAGGATTCGGCAAAAAGCGAACATCAAAAATTAGATCTGCATCGATTGGAATACCGTATTTGAACCCGAATGATGTGACGTTGATCGACAAGCGATTCGATTCCAAGTGAGAAAAGCTAGAAATGATTTTCTCTTTTAATTGAGCAGGTTTGATAATACTTGTATCTATAATTTGAGTCGCTGATGTTTTGAGATCATCTAACATCTGACGCTCTAAACGAATACCATCGAGCGGCATACCTTCAGGCGCTAACGGATGGCGACGTCTGCTTTCTTTATACCGTTGAACCAATACAGAGTCACTAGAATCCAGAAATAAGATTTCAGAATGAATCGTATAATGGTTTTTGATATAATTCAGGGATTCAGACAGAGCAGCAAAAAATTCACGTCCGCGTAAATCGATAACCAATGCAACTTTACCGATTTTACCATTGGATTGCTCTATTAATTCAGCGAACTTTGGAATCAGTACAGGGGGCAGATTATCTACGCAGAAAAACCCAAGATCTTCAAGGCTCTGTACAGCAATCGTTTTGCCCGCTCCAGACATTCCGGTAATAATAATCATTGTGGCTATCGATGAATTTTCGCTTTTGCTCATGCTCAAGTACCCTCCCTTTAACGAATCTAGACTTTGATATGATCTCTATACCTTAACGTAACAATAAACCAGCTGCTCCAACAATACCTGCATCATTACCAAGCTTCGCAGGAATAATTTCTACTCCACGTTGCAACGGTTCAGGAGTGAGTTCAGCAAATACTCTACGGATTTCATTGAACAAAATATCGCCTGCTTTGGATACACCGCCACCGATAATAAAGCGTTCTGGATTCAATGTTGCTGCAACAGCAGCCATCGATTTACCAAGATAAAAAGCAGCACGATTAATAATACGGATACTCACTTCATCGCCTGCTTTAGCTGCATCAAAAATATCTTTTGCAGATACTTTTTCGATGGCAGATAATGATGTATGATCGCCACGTTCTACAGCTTCAACGGCCATACGAACAATACCCGTTGCAGAAGATACCGTTTCTAGACAACCCATTTTGCCACAACCACATTTAATCGCTTCCAAATCAGGCACAACTGAAATATGACCAATTTCACCAGCTAAACCTGAGAATCCTTGATAAATATGACCATTAACAATAATACCGCCGCCTACACCTGTACCTAGCGTATAACAGACACAATCTGTAATCCCTTTGCCTGCTCCACTCCAAGCTTCACCTAGAGCCGCTACGTTAGCATCATTATCGACACGAATTGTTTTGCCTAGACGTTCTTCCAAAATAGCACGGATCGGCACATTCTGAAAATTGATGTTAGGAGCCATCAAAATAACACCAGCACGAACATCAGTGAAGCCAGCGACACCAGCTCCAACACCTACCACTTGATCCCACTCATAAGGTGATTGCTCTACGATATGACGTACATATTTTTCAATATTACCGATAACCGCATCTGAGCTTTTTTCTTTTTCAGTCGGACCTTCGTACGTATGAAGCAATTCTCCTTCTTGATTACAGATACCTACTTTGATAGCTGTACCGCCAAGATCAACACCAATATAAATATTTTCAGACATATGACCGATCCACCTTTTCCATTCAAAGTTTAATAGTTCATGATTTATAAGATCTCTAACCACTACTATGATTATATGTCATTGTATCATCCTTCTAGACATAGAAAAGTATACAAAATGATGAATAAATATCATATATAGGATTAGGCTTGAAAATATATAAGATAGAACATGATTCAGTTGAATGTACGTATCCCACTATAAGCGAACCTTAGATTCTGGTCAAGCGAACCCACGGCTCTGTTGTCTTGTCTAATCTCACCAAAAAGGGAGCCATAATGGCTCCCTCTCCATCTATGTTCTTACTCGTTGAGTGATTCGCTCCAGTCGTGTACCATACTGCCTTCAAGATACTTCTCACAATCCATTGCAGCCATACAACCACTACCTGCTGCTGTAATCGCTTGACGGTAACGTGTATCTTGCACATCGCCACAAGCGAATACGCCTGGGATATTGGTTTCTGTTGTGCCTGGAGTAACTGTGACATAACCGTGTCCATCCGTATGGATCTGTTCGCCCAAGAAACCAGTGTTCGGTGTATGACCGATCGCTACAAAGACACCGTCTGCTTCAATGACTTCTTCTTGTCCTGTTTCATTGTTCAGCACTTTTAGACCTTTAACACCCATACCGTCTGATACTACTTCAAGTGGCTTACGGTTTAACTGCCATTTGATCTTAGGATTGCCTTGTGCACGATCTTGCATGATTTTGGAAGCACGAAGCTCATCACGACGATTCACGACTGTTACTTCGGTTGCAAAACGAGTCAAGAAGCTTGCTTCTTCCATTGCTGAATCGCCGCCACCGACAACAATTAGCTTTTTACCACGGAAAAAGAATCCATCACAAGTCGCACATGTACTTACACCGCGACCGATATTGTCTTGCTCTCCAGGAATGCCTAGATATCTTGCAGAAGCACCTGTTGAAATAATCACGGATTCGGCTTCTAACTCGCCCATTCCTTCTACTTTTACTTTAAAAGGACGTTGAGATAGATCAACTTGTTCTACCCATCCTGATTTGAATTCTGCACCAAAACGTTCTGCTTGTTTGCGCATGTTGTCCATTAATTCAGGTCCCATAATACCTTCTGTAAATCCCGGGAAATTTTCTACTTCTGTGGTTGTAGTCAATTGTCCACCTGGTTGTAGGCCTTCAATAATTAACGGTTTTAGATTTGCACGAGCCAAATAAATAGCTGCTGTTAATCCAGCAGGTCCTGTACCAATAACGATTGTTTTATACATAAATAGAAAACCTCCTTGATGTAGTTAAAAGATATATGTGACAAGCTTTCTAATCTACAATAGGTAGACTAGACTTTGCAAGTTCTGTATCCACTCTAAAATAGTCAGTCGGCAATGTCTGTGCTGCTGTCCATTGTCGTAATACCCGCTTGACTTCAGTACGTAATGTCTCTGAAATCTGTGGCTGGATCAACAATTGGCGTAAAGCTTGATACACTTCATCATTATCATCAAATACGTAAGATTGAAGCGCACGTAGCTGTTGTTGTTCATTTCCATGAGCTAACATATGGAGCAATTGAATATATGTAGGTTCTGCATACATATAATGTTCAATACTCACGCTGGGATACGCTGTACTTGTTGATGGAGATAACAACTGATACTGATACGAAGGCATCAACTCACCAAGCTTAATCTGTTCCAAATGTTCCATATAAAATGCAGGCACTTCCGCTTCTGGCTCAAAGCGCAAAATCATCTGCCATAACTTCTGAGCTTCATCTGCCTTTTGCAAATGACAGGCTGCTGTTGCCGCATAATGATAAATCACCCATTGATGAACCGATTCTTGCTGTTTGATCAGCTTACGAAAATACGTGTACGCTAATTGATGTTCACCCAACATACCAAGTGTAGTCGCTAACTTTAACAAATGTTCTTGTTGAAAAGGAATCATTCGTTTCAGAATATTCATACGTTGCTTCACTTGTTCCGTCTGTCCGAGATGTTGCATCAAAATCACTTGATTACATAACCCATGCAAATGATACGGATCTTGTAAAAGAACCTCTTCAATCTGTATAGCCGCTTCTGTAATCTTCCCTTGATAGTACAGCGCAATCGCTAACTGATTACGTGCTTCATGCAGATCAGGTTGCACCGCTATGATCTGCTTTAGGCTTTCAGATGCTTCTGAAAAATGCCCTTGCTGCAATAAACGCTGAGCTGCATCGTAATCACTCACAGGTAACTGCGTATGTGAATCGGTACTTGATGAACGCTTCAATTCTTTATTCAATAGCTCCATCATTTCGCCAGCCTCGTCTAGAAATTGACCTTCTTTATCTAAATCAAGGTAGGTTAACAATGAAGTCTCTGCTTGTTCAAATTGACTCATATTGGCATAATTATTCGCCATATAAAAATGACATTCAACCATTGCAGGGTCTACGCCGTCCAGAATATCAGCAAGTACTTGGTTCGATCCTTCATAATTACCCATCTCAGATAATATACCCGCTAGATTGCAATGATTCACAGGATTATTAGGTTCATATTCAACAGCTTTTTGAAAATATTTCAATGCCTTGTCATAATGATGACGGTCTAATGAACGGACAGCTCTTTCGAAAAAGAAGTTAGCATCCCAATGAAGAGAGATGACTTTACGCCCATCTTCTTCTACTTTTCGCTTATAATCATTCACCGGATCAAGGCACCTCCTTTGTTTCTATACCACATTTATCAATAGTTATATCATTTATTTAGAATTAGACGACTATGATTGTCATGTAAAAATCATTATCAAGTAAGTATATCATATCCCTCTGACACACTAAAGCTACGGTTCTATCACCCTACTACCAAAGCATAATTAGATTCCTGCATCACTGAATAAAGTAGCGATAGAGCCACCTTCCATAATGATGCGTACGGCATGAGCAAGCATCGGCGAAACCGATAATACAGTTAAGCGATCCAGATGTCCTGGAGGTAAGCTGATCGAATCCGTCACAACCAGTTCACGAATATACGGATGATCCAAACGTTGCAAAGCTGCTCCTGAGAACAGACCATGGGTAGCACAGACGATCACTTCTTTGGCTCCACGCTCTTTCAAACTTTCGACTACATTAATAATCGTTGTTCCTGTATCAATCAAGTCTTCGATAATAATAGGCGTTTTGCCTTCTACATTACCGATCACATGCGTAATAACCGATTCATTATGTGCCGGACGTTTTTTGATCATCATGGCAAAAGGAGAATCCAGACGATTAGCTAACTTTTCCGCCATAGAAGCTCGGCCAGCGTCAGGAGATACCACGACAGCGTCTTCTATTTTTTTCGTTTTAAGATAACCACTGATCAGATCCAGAGCTGTCAGGTGATCAACAGGAATATTGAAAAATCCTTGAATAGCCGATGCGTGCAGATCAATTGTAATCACACGATGAGCACCTACTGTTGTCAGTACATCAGCTACCATTTTGGCAGAAATCGGTTCACGTGGAGCGGACTTGCGTTCTTGTCTTGCATATCCATAATAAGGAACGATGATATTGATTGTACGCGCAGAAGCACGCTTCGCCGCATCAATCATCACTAATAATTGGACAAACATTTCATTGATCGGATGCGATAACGATTGCACCAAAAATACATCCATATTACGAATACTTTCTTCATAATGAACATAGGTTTCGCCACTTTTGAATTGAGATAATTTAATTTTGCCTAGCTGTACACCGAGTCGCTCGGCAATCTGAGCTGCTAACTCCGGGCAAGATGATCCTGAGAAAATACGTAATTTATCTTTCATAAGCGCCTCCTATTTCATATCCAGACTCCGTCAACCTAACATTATATTATCGGTAGTTACAGATAGATTATTTATTTCTATCATACCGGAAACCATTATAAAGCGTTAAAGAAAACCATATTCAGAAACTTTCATAAAATTTTCTTGACTAAATGTAGTACGGAACCGTACAATATGTTAATCAAGTCATAAGCCGTTATTATTGAAATGTTAGTTTTGCCCTAAAGAAAGGTGAAGAAAATGTCGATAATAGAATCATCTGATGAGCACACTCCATCGGAAGAGATGGACAAATTAAGCGAATTAAGTAAATTATACCCTGATTTCAATATCGATTGTATGCGTACTTCGATTTTATTAATTCGTACTTCGCATGAAATATTTAATGAAACATCCACTTTGCTTGCTAGACATGGACTATCACCAAGTAAAATGCGTATTTTGGTGCCATTATTGTTACGCAAAAAACCGCTACAACCTTCCGATCTTGCTGAATATTCAGGTGTAACTCGTTCAACAATGACTGGACTCATTAATGGTCTGGAAAAAGACGGATTAATTCGACGTGGTGCACATGAGGATCGCCGAATGACCTCTATTCATTTAACCGATGAAGGTAAGCAATTGATTCATGACACCCTTCCTATCTATATGGAACAGATTGATAGAATGATGTCTCAGCTAACCGATGATGAACAAAAAGTGCTACATCGTTTATTGTACAAGATTCAAGCAGGACTAGAAACATCTAAACAAGGTTAACTTTTTTTTTGGCAAAGTAATACGGAACCTTACTATCAGCCCCCGTACCATATCTTTTTAAGATAACGTCGAGGAGATAGTTTGAATTTTATATTAAAAAAATGATATTTAATTGATGAAGAACAGGAGCACAAACAAGTGAAAATCGTAAAACTAATCCCTATTGTTGTATTAATAGCTGCCCTAGGTATAGGTGGATACTTACTAACTATGCATGGTAAAGATGCTGTCTCTATGGCTGCTCTCAAAAAAGAAGGTGTCCTCACTATTGATACTGTGAACAGTTCATTTGAAGGACAAGCTGGTAAATTAAGCTCTGTTAAAGTTATCGAAGAGCAACGTGTGAAAAAAGGACAAGTTCTGATGACGTTAGATACCAATGATATTGATTTGCAAATCAAAGGAATCAAAGAACAAATGTCTCAAGTCGATGTCCAAATCAGTCAAGCTAGAAGCTCTTTAACCAGTCAAGCTAATAAATTAGCAGAACAAGAAGCCAATGCTAAATTAAATATTCAAGCGGCTCAACTAGCAGAGACTCAAGTCAATCAAGGCGCTCGTGCCGAAGATATTACCAGCCAAGAAATCGCTGTCGATTCGGCTAAAAAATCAGTCGAAATTGCGAATAATTCAGTGACTTCTGCACAAACGGCTGTATCAGCTGCTCAACAAGCTGCTGATTTCGCTCAAACTAGCTTTGATCGTAACAAATCTCTTTTTGATAATGGATTAGCTACACAAGCGAGTGTAGATAGTGCTCAAAATGCTGTAGATACCGCAAATAAACAATTACAAAGCGCACAAGATCAATTAGCGACTGCGCAAAAACAAGTAGAACTCACAGGTAATCAAGTAAAAGCACAAGAAACTGCACTTGAAAAAATGAAAAATGGAGCAACTGCTGAAGATCGTGAGCAAGCTAGTCTCAAAGTAGCACAAGCTCAACAAGCTTTAAAACAAATTCAACAAGGGCAAGAAGATATCGGTAACGGTAAATACAATATCGAATTATTACAAAAACAAAAAGATTCATTGCAAATCAACCTAGATACACTAAACGTTCAAAAAAATCGTCGTGTGCTAAAAGCAGCGGTAGACGGTAAAGTAACTCGTGTCGTACCCAAAGTAGGCGAAAATGTTTCTGCGGGTACACCGGTAGTCGTGATCGAAACAGGTAAATTGTATTATGACCTTTATGTTGGCGAAGAAAATATCAAAACGTTCAAAGCTGGCGCTAAAGTGAAAACAGATGTGATTTCACTTAATAAAGATGTACAAGGTACTGTTCGTTATATTACATCTGCACCACAGTATGCTGCTTTGCGGATGAGCCGTGAAAAAGGTCAAGCCGACACAACTTCTTTCATTGTGCGTGTCGATGTGAAACGCACATCTGAATTGCTGCCGGGAATGACGGTGGAGGTTCTAACCAATGAAAGCAATAATTGATGAATTCAAGCTCATTCTGAATGGTAAATTTATTTTCATTATCATTATTGCTCCATTGATTATTTCAGCCGCTTTTGGCTATGTTTTTAAAAACAATCAATTAAATGAAGCACCTGTTGCTGTGGTCGATATGGATCACAGCACATACAGTCAACATCTGATTGAACAACTCGATGCTGATCAGTATATTGATATTAATTACATTACGTACAACTACACAGATCCAAATGATTTTTTGTACAATGAAAAATATTTAGGTGTTATTTATTTGCCAGCAGGCTTAGAGAAAGCTCGCGCTCAAGGGAACCAAAGCAATATTGGATTCTACGTGGATACAGCTTTGTCGACAGCGACTGCTAGCTTGCGTACAGGGGCTACTGAAGTCATCACAGCAGAGAACTCTACTGCTTCTTCAGGAAAGCTTGTAGCGATGGGACTGAACGCTACACAGGCTACTAATTTATCTACAGGACTCAATTTGCAGACTCGATTACTGTATAACCCTACGAATAACATGTTAATGAGTTCAGTTATCGGATTTGTAAATACGGTGTTTCTATCGATTCTAGGTGGAGCCACACTGGGGATCGTACCGCGTCTACGTGAACAAGGTTTACTTGCAGGTATGGTACAGAAACCACTTAGCATCGTTTTCCGAGTTATTCCTTACTCTTTAATTGCGACAGCTTCGATGTACTTGGTTATGGGTTGTCTCAAACAAGTAGGCGGATTACGATTTGAAGCGAATGTATTTCAGTTATTTATTCCATTCATTATGTATACCATCGCTTTATCGTTACTATGTATGATGGTCGGTTGGAGTGCTTCCTCTCCTGCCAAAGCAGCAGGTCGAATTACGATGATCCTGTTACCATCCTTTATTTTAAGTGGTGCTCAGATTCCTGTAGCGTTGTTACCACCTATTTTGCAACAGGTCAGTCATGCATTACCTCTATCCTGGCATTTCAAATTTTTACGCGGACTTGGTTTCCGTGGTGGAGATCTAAAATACTTTTCACAAGAGTTAGGTGGATTCTTGATTCTTATCACTTGTATTCTGTTCGTGATCTTCTTACTGATCTTGAACGAGCGTCGTAAAGCACGCAAAGCTGAACGGGATGGTGTGAATACTCTACCTGAAGGACCTACAGATAGTGGTACAACTGTAGTTACATCTGATACTAATGTGAATACAACATCTACTGATTCATCTGCTACTTTACCTTCTGGTGGTAAACCACAAAAAGTATAATCGTACTCGTAAGTACATTTCAAACAAGACCAATAATATAGCCTGATATACCATATAAATAACCCTTTAACTGAATTCAGCTAAAGGGTTATTTTTTATCCATTTAAAGGAACAAACGAACGTTGACGTTGTTCAAACACTGCCAATTGCTGCACATTTAACTCTTGCAACAATGCTCTAGCTTCATCCAAATGATCGCTTAATTTCAACGGATCATGAGCATCAGAGCCTAGCGTTAACGGAATATCAAGCGCAATCGCTTGCTCCACGATACGACGACTGGGGAAGATTTCTTTGCAGACTTTAGATAGACCGGATGAATTAAGCTCCATCACCATATCTGCCTGTTTTACTGCTTGTAGCGCCATATCTTCCAGAGCGATACGCTCCTCTGTCTCTTCTGGCAAAGGCACATAACCAAAGCGCTTAATCACATCCAAATGCCCTACAATATCATAAAATCCTGTCGCACACGCTTTGCTGATTGCATCATAATACTGGCGATACACATCCAGTACATGCTTACCTTCCCAACCTGCGGTCTGGCGAAAATCGGAGATATCCCACTCTCCTAGAAAATGAACCGAACCAATCACATAATCAAAAGGATACTGATTCAGAATATGCTGAATCTTCTCTTCATATCCTTCAATATAGTCTGCTTCCAAACCAACTTTGATCGCAATTTGATCACGGTACTTTTCTTTGAGCATCAGACATTCTTCAACATAACGAGGCAATTCATCCATAGGCATCGCCATTTCAGGATAATACGTTGCAGGATCGACATGAATCAGTGGCAGATGATCCGATAACCCTAGATGAGACAACCCGATAGCGATACCTCGCTGTACATACTCTTCTAGCTCACCTACAGCATGTCCACAGCGTGCATGATGGGTATGATAATCTATTCGCATAGACTTTCGCCTCCGCTCTTAATCTTTGCGTGGACGCTCATGACGGCGATCCAGTTCAGCCAGTACATCATCTAAAGGCAATTTGCGTTCTTGCAATAATACTAACAAGTGATAGATCAGATCACTAACTTCATAACGAAGTTCATCATTATCTTGGTTTTTAGCTGCAATGATCGTTTCAGCCGTTTCTTCGCCTACTTTTTTCAAAATTTTATCGATTCCTTTTTCAAACAGATACGTTGTATACGCACCTTCAGGACGATCACGATCACGGTCAGCAATCATTTGTTCCAATTCTGCTAAAATGGCAAAGCGATCTTTACCAGAAGCCAATAACGTTGCATCTTGTTCTTCATTATTATTAAATGTTGGTTGATTATCCACTTCATTCACCTCATTATAGAAACAGCTTATTCTGCCTGTATGGCAAGCAGGACCTTTTGCATGAACCATGACTAATAACGTATCTCCATCACAATCATAAGATAGCGATGTAATCTGTTGGGTATTGCCTGATGTTCCACCTTTATGCCAGTATTCTTGACGGGAACGGCTCCAGAACCATGTCTCTTGAGAGTCTAGAGAGCGTTGTAACGACTCTTGATTCATATAAGCCATCATTAGTACTTGTTTGCTATTCTCATCCTGTACGATCGCAGGTACAAGTCCATCAGCATCCCATTTGATATTAGCGACCAGTTGTTCCCAGGATAAAGACTGATGAATAATCTCGTGTTGAAAATCAGATCCACTCATCGAATCTCCACTCCTTTGTCTTTTAACTGATTTTTAAGCTCAGGAATACTAATTTCTTTGTAATGAAAAATAGTAGCCGCTAGCCCGGCATCAGCTTTGCCTTTAGTGAATACATCATAGAAGTGCTCTGATGTTCCTGCTCCGCCTGACGCAATAATCGGAATATTAACCGCTTCACAGACAGCGGAAGTCAGATCAATATCAAATCCATCTTTGGTTCCATCCGCATCCATACTGGTTAGTAGAATTTCACCAGCTCCACGTTGTTCCGCTTCTTTGATCCATGCCAATGCACGAATGCCTGTAGGTTTGCGTCCTCCATGAGTGTACACTTCCCACTCGCCCCATTCCGAGTTGAACTTCGCATCTACCGCAACCACAATACACTGTGCTCCGAATCGCTGTGAACCATCATTGATCAATTGCGGATTGAGTACTGCTGCTGTATTGATTCCGATCTTGTCTGCACCCGCACGTAGAATATTTTTCATATCTTCGACTTTAGAAATACCGCCACCTACTGTAAAAGGAATCGATATTTCACCCGCTGTTCTGCGCACAACATCAATCATCGTTTCCCGGCCTTCAATCGAAGCCGAAATATCCAGAAATATAATCTCATCTGCACCTTCCCGATCATACAGAGCCGCTAATTCTACCGGATCACCTGCATCGCGCAGATTAACAAAATTCACACCTTTGACGACTCGCCCTTCTTTAACATCAAGGCATGGAATAATACGCTTTGCAAGCATGGTTCGCCCTCCTCAAGCTTGATAACATTTACTGAATCGTACGTAAAGCTAATTCCAGATCAATATTGCCTGTATAGATTGCTTTTCCTACAATAGCTCCGCTAATTCCTTCTTCACGACGTGCTGCTAACTTCACGAGATCATCCAGTACAGTTACTCCACCAGAAGCAATCACTTGTTTACCTGAAGCTTGAGCAATTGCTGCAATCGCATCAATATTAGGACCTTGCATCATACCATCACGTGAAATATCGGTAAAAATAAACGTTTCGGCTCCTTTAGCCGCTAATTCTTTGGCTAACACTTCTGCTTTCACTTCTGAAGTCTCTAACCAGCCACGAGTCGCTACAAATCCATTACGTGCATCGATACCGATTGCTACACGATTGCCGTATGTACCCAACACAGACTCTGTAAATTCACGATCTTCGATAGCCGCTGTACCGATAATGACACGACTGACACCAAGATTCAATAACGTCTCTACATCTGCCAGCGTACGTAATCCGCCACCCACTTGTACAGGTACAGACACAGCATTAGCAATACGACCAATTAACTCATGGTTGACAGGATGCCCTGCTTTGGCACCATCCAAATCGACAAGATGGACATATTGTGCTCCTTTTACTGTGAAATCAGTAGCTACAGCCACAGGATCATCATTATAGACAGTTTCCTGATTGTAATCGCCTTGAATCAAACGAACACAGCGACCTCCTCGAATATCAATAGCAGGATAAATAGTAAAAGAAGACAATATGATTTCCCCCTTGATTATATAAGTCATTCGATAAAATATATAAAATCCATTTAACGATTTCTTTTCAACTTAATTCGTTCGCTCACCCGTACATAATGCTAAGAAATTGCGTAATAACAACGTACCCAATTCTCCACTTTTTTCAGGATGAAATTGCATACCGTATACATTATCTCGTCCTACAATGGCGGTAACCGGTTGCCCATAATCACATACAGCAATCAGATCATCTGCATGATCGGGTTTGACATGATACGAATGAACGAAGTATACATGCCCGTTATAAAGGTCACGCACAAGAGGATGATCCGGTTGTTTGTACTCTAGTCGATTCCAGCCCATATGCGGAATTTTGTAATCACTATCTTCGAACTTCACCACTTTGCCCGGTAAAATATTCAGTCCTTGATGAATACCATGCTCTTCACCTTCTGTAAATAACAACTGCATCCCTAGACAAATACCCAACAAAGGCTTACCACTGTTGGCAACTTCAAGTACAACATGATCCATACCGCCTTCACGAATATGATTCATTGCATCTCCAAAAGCACCTACACCTGGTAAAATGACACCCTCTGCATTCAGAATCTCATCACGATCGCCTGTGACTATACCTTCATAGCCTAATCGTTCAATCGCTTTGCTGACACTATGCAGATTGCCTATTCCATAATCAACAATAGCGATCGCCATCTGTTATAGCACTCCCTTCGTCGAAGGTACTCCTGTCACACGTGGATCAATCGTTGTTGCTTCATCCACAGCACGTCCTAATGCTTTGAAAATCGCTTCAATCATATGATGCGTATTTTGCCCATAATGTACGATGACATGAAGAGTAATTCGCGCTTCTAAAGCAAATTTCCACAAAAATTCATGAACCAGTTCTGTCTGGAAACTGCCTACTTGTGAAGAAGGATATTCAGCACGATATTCAAAATGCGGACGATTACTCACATCAATCACCACTTGTGCCAAAGCTTCATCCATCGGAATAAATACACTACTATAACGTTTAATCCCACGTTTATCACCTAATGCTTCACGTAGCGTCTGTCCAAGACAGATACCGATATCTTCTACCGTGTGATGATCATCAATCTCAATATCACCTTGTGCTTTGAGATTTAGATCGAAATGTCCATGCTTGGTGAACAAATCCAACATATGATTTAGAAAAGGAACATCTGTCTCTATTTCAGAAATACCTGTTCCATCGATGTTAAAAGCAAGCTGAATATTCGTTTCATTGGTTTTACGGCTGACATCGGCTTGACGTGGATTCTGGTTTTCAGTTGACATACCTATACCTCCTGCTTGGGTTCTAAAGTATCTATGGGTCAAAGCTTAACCTTCTTGTTCCAAACGAATCGCGATTGCGCGTGCATGACCTTCTAATCCTTCATGGCGAGCTAACTCCATAATCGTATTCCCATTCGTTAACAATGCTTCTTTACTATAATAGATCATACTTGATTTTTTGATAAAATCATCGACATCTACAGGGGAAGAAAAGCGCGCTGTTCCATTGGTCGGAATAATATGATTCGGTCCAGCAAAATAATCGCCTACTGGTTCTGAACTGTAATTTCCGAGGAAAATCGCTCCTGCGTTTTCGATCATACCTACATAATTCATCGGTTGTTCGACCATAATCTCCAGATGCTCAGGAGCAAGTCGATTGACTACATCAATACCTTCTGCGATCGTTTCTGTCACAATAATTGCTCCATGATTCTGAATCGAAGCATTAGCAATAGTTTGACGAGGCAATGTTTCTAATTGTTGTTGCACTTCTGAAGCTACAGCAGCTGCCAGCTGTTCAGAACAAGTTACTAGAATGGCAGAAGCCATCTCATCATGTTCCGCTTGAGACAACAAGTCTGCTGCAATATAAGCTGGATTCGCATATTCATCTGCTAGTACAACAATTTCGCTTGGGCCTGCAATGCTATCAATATCAACAACACCGTACACTTCCCGCTTCGCCAGTGCAACATAGATATTACCCGGTCCGCAAATTTTATCCACCGGTTCTATACTTTGAGTACCATAGGCTAGTGCCGCTATCGCTTGAGCTCCACCGACACGATACATTTCAGTCACTCCTGCTTCTGCTGCGGTGACTAGAATATAAGGGTTAATTCCTTCTTTACCACCTGTTGAAGGAGGGGTCACCATCACGATCTCTGGTACACCTGCCACTTGAGCTGGAATCACATTCATTAGTACAGAAGAAGGGTAAGCTGCTTTTCCACCGGGAACATAGACACCGACACGTTTGAGCGGACGAATGATTTGCCCTAATAGACTTCCATCCGGTTGTAGATCCATCCATGAGTTACGTTTTTGCTTTTCATGAAATTGACGAATATTATGAGCCGCCGCTGTAATCGCTTGGACAAAAGAAGGTTCTACTTCTTGATAAGCTGCTTGTAACTCTTCATCGGTTACACGCAGCAAGTCTGCTGTTAGGTCTGCACCATCGAACTGCTTGGTATACTGTAACAAAGCTTGGTCTCCAGTGTGCTTGATATCTTGCACAATTTGCTTCACAGTTGCATTTTGCTCTGGTGATCCATAATCCACTTCTCTTCGCAAATCAAAATCTCGTGCAGATACGATCTTCACTGTTATTTCCCCCTTATCTGTCCCACTGTGTTCTGTTTATCTAGGGTGTAATATATCCATCTATACAGATTACTTTATATTTATTCAAGTCATGTTGGCTCTGGAATCACCCGTTGCAATTGATCGCATAGCTGTTGAATTTCTTCATTTTTCATCCGATAACTGACACGGTTAGCAATCAAGCGACTGGTGATACCAAATAAAGTCTCCATTTCAACTAATCCGTTTTCGCGTAATGTTTCTCCCGTTTCGACCATATCTACAATACGATCAGCAAGACCAATCATCGGTGCAAGCTCGATCGAACCGTTTAATTTAATGACTTCAACTTGTTGCCCTTGCTCCCGGAAATATTGAGAAGCCACATTTGGATACTTGGTAGCTACACGTTGCTGAATACCGGGCTTCCAATCCGGTAGACCAATTACAGACATCCGGCAACGAGCTATACCCAGATCCAATAATTCGTATACTGCTCGATTTTCTTCAATCAGTACGTCTTTACCAACAATACCGATATCGGCAACTCCATGTTCCACATAGATCGGTACATCGACTGGCTTGGCTAGAATAAATTCCATACCCACTTCAGGTAAATGTACAATTAATTTCCGTGAATCATCGACATCTAAAGGAACCTCAATCCCTGCTTTACGAAAAAGCTCTGCTGCCTTTTTATAGATACGCCCTTTTGGCATCGCAACTTTAAGAATTTGTGTCATAGAAGGGTACATCTCCCTGTTATTTACTGTATATCTGATTACGTTTTAGATAGAAATGATTTGTCCATCGGTAAAACGAATTGTCTGACTATATTTTACTGTTAATGGATGAGTATCCGCAGATGGTTCTAGTCTGTGAGTCGCTTCGATATGTTCAGTGATCACAATTTTGCCTTGACGACGAAGTTCTGTAGCATGTGCGAATGCTTCACGTCGACTATTTACATCATAAGCGATCAGTACAGGCGCTTCTTCTTGTGGTAAAAGAAGATTAACCCCGTCCAGTATCCGATTCGTTTTCAAAGCAAATCCTGTAGCAGCTACAGGTCTTCCGAATTGGGTAAGCAGATTATCATACCGTCCTCCACTACATACAGGAAAGCCCAGCTCTGCTGCATACCCTTCAAATACCATACCTGTATAATACGAAAAGTCTCCGATCATCGTTAAATCGATCATCACATGCTCAGATACGCCATACGCTTCTAGCACTTCCCATACTTTGCACAAATGCTGAATCGAAGCGATAGCACGTGGATTACTACTTAACGCTGTCGCTTGACGACAAATATCTTGCGCTCCACGCAAACGAAGCAATCCTTCTAATTCTTGGCGCTGTTCTGAAGACAATTGAAAATGTGCTAACTGTTCTCGGAAGCCAACAAAATCACGATTAAGCAACGTTTCTTTCAGTGCTTCTTGTTCGATCGTTTGATCCGGTAATACTTCTTCCAATAAGCCTGTCAAAAACCCAACATGTCCGAGTGAAATTTTGAATGTTTCTACTCCTGCTGCTTGCAATGAAGCAATCGCTAAAGCAATCACTTCTGCATCTCCTTCAGCTGAATCATTTCCTACTAATTCTGCACCGGTTTGAAAAAATTCTGTCTCCCGTCCCGCTTTTTCTTCAATCGAGCGGAACACATTGGCATGATAAGACAGACGAACAGGTAATGATTCTTCTTTTAAAACAGAACCCATTACACGAGCGATCGGTGTAGTCATATCCGAACGTAATACCATCGTTGTTCCACGGTTATTTAACATTTTATATAGTTTGCGATCTGATGTAGAACTAGCTACACCAACCGTATCATAATATTCCATTGTAGGCGTTATAATCTGACGATAGCCCCACTCAGACATGCAGTCCAGTACATTGCGTTCAATATGACGCAATTTGGTTACAACATGCGGTAGATAATCACGTACACCTGCGGGCTTTTCGAATCCTTTGGGCTTGGACAAAACAGTCACCTCTAATTGATCAATATTTTAACGCTTTAAAGTGTTACTTTGCTAATAAAGTAAAGGATATTGGATATAATAACACAAATCGATATCGACCGTCAACGCAACTTTACCTGTAAATATGTATTCCAAAGTAGATGGGTTTATCAGATTTTTATATTTCTAATTGTATCATTAACCATACGATCAACCTAACTAATCCTAGCTAATCATATCTCACATTATTTCCCGGAAAATAAAAAAACCACCTTAGCTTTAAAGGTGGTTTTGCACATACAGACTTCAACTGAATCATGTCATGACAACTGTTAGGGACTTGGTCTTTTCACAGCGTCTGTTTTGGTTGTACGACTATTTGATTTTGCTTGTTTTTTGTTTTTGTGTCGTCCAGATAATGAAGCTGGAATACTGCCTAGCAATACCCATGAGAACGATACTCTTCTAAAGACCATTTGTACGAAGACGGCTGAAATGATTAATGCACATAACATTCCGCCATAGATCCAGATAAAATAACCTAATGTGCCTAATGTAAGAAATTCTCTTGTTTCACGATAGTAAGCCAATACAAATGGATGAACTAAATAAATCGCAAACGATAATTCTCCTAATCGGCGCATAATCGCTAATACCCATTTGGGCGCTATCCGATTAAGAATAAAAGCAGAGTGAAGTAATACTAATGAAGATAACATCGTATATACATTCCACATCAGTTCATAAACTAACGAATCTAACCATTCATTGGTCATACGAGCACTATACCAGATTTGTACATAGATCAATCCAGTAACTAGCCAAGTACCCCACAACAATATCGTACTAACTCTTTGCCTTTCAGACATGTCTGTCCATTTGCTCATGAGCCATGCACGAAATGGTTTGAAATAAATCGCTACAAATGCACCCATCATATAGTAAGAGAAATACGAAATCGCCAGACTGCCTTTTGTAGCATAATGAAGATCGTACTTATTCCAGATTACGAATCCCCACTGCAAAGCAAGCCCGATTGGAATCGCCCAACGTGCTACCCAACGCTGACTTTTCAGCAAAGCAAGCATAATTGGAAATAGAAGATAGAACTGCACACTAATAAATACAAAATACAAATGAGTATAGGCAGAACCATGAGTGATCGCATACCAGTAATCCCCTAACAATTGAAGTGGGGGATCATCTAATTGACCACGCTGAGCAAGCTTATACCAGAAATATAAAGCCGATATCAAAACATACGGCAACAAAATATAGAGCATTCTTTTTTTATAAAAGCTCCCGATTAGTTTGCCTGTAAGTGGTCTGTCATAGTAATTATAAAACAATACAAAACTACTCAAAAAGATAAATGAAGGTGTTCCATACTTAAAGAAAATATTTAGAAAATTAAACAGATAATAAATCGACGTATTCATCGCTTCTGTCGTTGCCACCGATGTAGAATGAACATGCAGTACCCCAATAATGGCAATCGCACGGAAGAAATCAAGCTGTGTTAGCCGTTCCTTCTTTATTTGATTCAATGTAAAAGCATCCCCTTATTCTTTAAAATGGTACATCAATATGATGCAATATTTCGACTTATTCTGTTCCCGAACAAGTCCAGAAATGCTGCGCTCTTGTACCACAACGCTCTTGTAAAGCTATTTAATGCAGTAGATCTTCGTCATTTGTAAGATTTATCGTATTCTCTGGATTGCGTCTAGTTAAGACACGCAACGGATTACCACCAACAAATGTACCTGCGGCTACATCTGTATGCACAACCGATCCAGCAGCAACGACTGCACCATCACCAATCGTAACACCTGGCAAAATCGTAGTATTTGCTCCAATCATCACTTCATCGCCAATCACTACATTCCCTAAGCGATATTCACGAATTAGATATTCATGAGCAAGAATCGTTGTATTGTATCCAATTACCGTATTCGTCCCAATCTTTATTTTTTCTGGGAAAAATACATCCACCATCACCATCAGTCCAAAAGCCGTATCTTTGCCGACTTCCATATGTAGCAAGTGGCGGTAAATCCAATTTTTCCATTCCAAGATTGGACAATACCGCGCAGCTTGAATACATATAAAGTTCCGAACGCCTTTCCACGGGCTGACTGTGCGATAAATCTGACGCAAGGCATTAGGTCCCTCTTTGACAGGAAAACGCTCGGTTTTTCTCATCGATCGACCGTATCGCCAAGCACCAATTCATATAGATCACTCATGCTGTGCAAAATATACTGCGGGTGATACTTGGACAGCTCTTCCTCACCTTTAAGCGACCAGGCAACAGCCGCTGACATTACACCTGCTGCTGATGCAGACTGCAAATCGGCAGGACTATCACCCACCATCAGTGTACGCTCAGGAGAAGAACCTAGAGCTTCCATAGCACGTTCAATCGGTTGAGGATGAGGCTTGGTATGCTCAACATCATCCTGTGTAATAATCACCTGCATAAATTGGTCCAATTGAAACATTTCCAATACTTTGAGCGTATTCGGACGAATTTTGGTTGTCACTACACCCAATTTAATCCCTGCTGCTTGTAAACGTGTTAATACTTCGTTCACTTCTGGAAAAGGAGCCACCATCGCATCATGATGAATCGCACTATACTCACGATATGCTGTAACATAAGAAGTTACATCGTCCACACCTGAAAAAGCACGTAGTTGCTGTTCCAAAGTTAATCCCATATGAGGAATAATCTGTTCTCTAGTTAATGGATTCAATCCATTACTTTCCAACGTATTGATAAACGAAGCAATAATCAACTCATTGGTATCTACAATCGTTCCATCCAAATCTAATAAAACCGTATCAATCATAAATTCACTACTCCTTGCGTTCATTGTGAATCTTATCTTCTTTTGGATGATCATATCTATCTTTAGCAGTAGATGATGAATCAACCGTTGGTGCTGAAGAAGATCCTGTAGCTTTATCGTGTTCTGTGTCTACTTCATGTTGAGCTACTTTAGATGACACAATAGGATCACTATAATGCTCTTTAGATAGACCTGCACGACGACGAATAATGATTAACAGAATAGCCGCTACAATCAAGATAAGCGATAACAATTGGGATACTCGGATATTTCCGTATCCTGGCTCAATCGCTCCCTGTTGGAATCCAAACCATGTCATTGGAGTCCAAAGACCATTTACAATAGCAACTAACCATTGTGGACCTTCAAAAGTAAGACTATCTGTACGAAGTGCTTCAATAAAGAAGCGTCCAATTCCATACCAGATCAGATACGAGAAGAAGATCTCTCCACTACGTACGAAAGCACGACGGCGTAATACACATAAAGCAATTACACCAACAAGGTTCCAGATCGACTCATACAAAAAGGTAGGATGATGGAACACACCATTCACATTCATCTGATTGACGATAAAATCAGGCAAATGAAGATTACCTCTTAAAAAAGATTCTTCTACAGGGCCACCATAGGCTTCCTGATTTACAAAGTTCCCCCAACGCCCAATCGCTTGTCCGACAAGCAAATAAGGTGCACATAAATCCATAATTCGCCAGAAGCTATATCCTTTTTTACGTGTATAAATGATCGCACAAATAATCGAACCTATTAATGCACCATATATAGCGATACCGCCATTCCAAATTTTAAAAACATCCCAAAAGTTATCTCTATAATCCGGCCAGCGAAATGCTACATAATAGATACGTGCTGCAATAATAGCGGAAGGAACACCGAATAGCACCAGATCCATAAAAAATTCTTGTGGAATCCCGAATCGACGTCCTTCACGAATTAATAGCAATAACCCGACTAATGCGCCGGTACCTAGAATTAATCCGTACCAGTGCACCTGAAGCGCTCCGATTGAGAAAGCAATCGGGTTAATTAATGATGTCCCCATGTAACACTCTCCTTAGTCCAGTTCATCCAGATCTTCAGCAATCGTTTCCGTTAATTTATGAGTAAATTGCAATGCTGCATTATAACCCATACGTTTTAAGCGGAAGTTCATCGCTGCCACTTCAATAATAACAGCTAGATTTCGTCCTGGACGTACTGGAATCGTTACTAAAGGTACATCTGTATCAATAATACGTGTCGTTTCCTCATCCAATCCGATACGATCATACTGTTTCTCTTGTTGCCATGCTTCTAAGCGCACGACCAGAGTAATTCGTTTGTTGTTACGAATCGCACCTGCACCAAACAAAGTCATTACGTTGATAATACCGACTCCACGAATCTCAAGTAAGTGACGAATCAATTCAGGAGCTGTACCATGAAGCTGATTATCCGAAGTTTGACGGATTTCTACCGCATCATCGGCAATCAAGCGATGTCCACGTTTGACGAGTTCTAGAGCTGTTTCACTTTTACCAATACCACTACTACCTGTAATCAGCATCCCTACACCATAAAGGTCTACCAATACACCATGAATCGTAGCCGTTGGTGCTAATTTTTTCTCCAAAAAGCCTGTAATACGGCTGGATAAAATCGTTGTCGCCAGATTGCTACGTAAGACAGGAACATTATGCTCTTCACTGCTCGCAATCAACTCTTCAGGTACTTCAAGTCCACGTGTAATTACAAGACAAGGTGTCTCATCATTACAAAGGCGCTTCATACGATCTGCTTTTTCTTCATGAGTTAACATTTTGAAAAACGCAAGTTCAGTTCTACCTAGAATCTGTACACGTTCTGTCGGATAATATTCAAAATACCCCGCCATTTCTAATCCTGGTCGGTTCAAGTCATCTACCATAATATTTCGTTTTAAGCCAAGTCCTCCAGATACAACTTCAAGCTGGAACATTTGTACCAATTCTGAAACTTTCACATGTTTGGCCATTCTGTTCTTCCTTTCTCTAAGTAGGTTGCTTATCTTGTATGGTGTATTCTATGTGATTCATAATCCAAAGCCAAACGATCATCGCCAAAAAGATAGATTTTTCACAAACCATCCTTTTCCGCACTGTACATAATATGTCCAATGTACTCATCGTAATAGAAAATGCTAGTTAAATCAATTATATTGGCAGATTCACTTACAAATCTATAGATTGTTTACACGTCTAACTCTACTACATGTTCATTATCCGATATGCGCATTTTATCATAAAAAAAGACTTACCCTTCTGATCGAAACCAGAATAGTAAGTCTTTTATCGAATGTTCAATCAGAACTTCTTACGTTATATGATGTAACGGATTAAGAAGGATCTGTGTAGAACAAGTTATCTTGAGATTCTGTATCAAAAATATGAACTTTGTTCATATCAATAGCCATAGTTGCTGTAGCGTTATCACGAGTAGTGGAACGACCATCAACACGAGCAACAACAGTATCTGTACCTACACCGCTCAAGTATAGCAACATTTCATGACCCAAGTTCTCAGATACGTCTACTTTAGCTGTAAAAGCAGTCGCTGGAGAAGCTTCTAAGAATACAGGCTCTTCATGAATATCTTCTGGACGAACACCCAGAATCACTTCTTTACCTGTGAATCCTTGGTCTTTCAAGATTTGCGCTTTACCACCAGGGATAGCAAGCTCAACACCAGCAGCGCTGAATGTTAGACCGCCTGATTTTTCGGACAATGTACCACGGATAAAGTTCATTGTAGGAGAACCAATAAAGCCCGCTACGAACATATTACGTGGGTGATTGTACAATTCTTCTGGAGAAGCTGCTTGTTGAATAATACCATCTTTCATAACAACGATACGATCACCCATTGTCATTGCTTCGATCTGATCATGCGTTACATAGATAACAGTCGTTTGAAGACGTTTAGCTAGTTTAGTAATCTCAGCACGCATCTGACCACGAAGTTTAGCATCCAAGTTAGAAAGAGGCTCATCCATCAAGAAGACTTGAGGATCACGGACAATCGCACGTCCCAAAGCAACACGCTGACGTTGACCACCAGAAAGTGCTTTTGGTTTACGATCTAGCAAATGCTCGATATCGAGAATTTTAGCTGCTTCACGTACACGTTTTTCGATTTCGTCTTTTTTCACTTTACGCAATTTCAAACCAAACGCCATATTAGAATATACATCCATATGTGGGTACAAAGCGTAAGATTGGAATACCATCGCGATATCGCGGTCTTTTGGAGCTACGTCGTTAACAACGCGATCGCCAATGTACAATTTACCTTCTGAAATTTCTTCCAGACCAGCAATCATACGAAGAGTTGTAGATTTACCACAACCTGAAGGTCCAACCAGTACTAGGAACTCTTTATCCTTGATATCCAAATTAACGTCAATAACTGTTGCTTTGTCAGAACCCGGATATTTCTTGAAAATGTGTTCTAAGCGTACGCCTGCCATAATAATAGCCTCCCTGGAATATGAATGTCATTTTGTAATTAAAAGTGTAATAACGTTACATCATAGAGCATATGTCCTTGATCAATCCGTAGTCTGATTTGTAATATTGATTAGAGTTTACAACATCTTTTCGATAAGTTATAACTTCATTTCAATAGTAAAATCAGCTATGAATTACGGCTGCGAAGGTGATAACGATCGCCTATGTAACCGATTTCTTTTTCTATTATTATCTTACCCTAATCACGCCAAGACATCTATCGACAAACTATACAAAAAAATCATCAGCTTTTTGTCACTTTATACAATAGCAGTGTTAACTTCATCAAAACAGCGTCTTCAAACCGCCGTACATCCAATTCCGTCTCCTGCTTAATTTTGTCCAAACGGTACAATAATGTATTACGATGAATATACAATTGCTTTGCCGTCTCACTAACATTACAGTCCATTTTGAAAAAAGTCTCCAACGTAGCCACTGTCTCTTCATCAGCCAGCATATCTGAATATTGATCTGCTCTAGCTACAAACTCTGCACGGTCTTCATCAGGAATCCGGTACAATAGACGCTCCAAAGACAGTTCCCACGGTAGATGAATATGATCTTTAACATGAAAAAGTCTACCTAGAGTGACTGTTTCTTTCAATAGAGAGACTTCGGCCAGTAATCGTTCACTAGGAACAATCGGCTTGGATACACCAATATGAAATATACCTACCCATTCACTAGCAATCAATTCATACAATCCTAATGAAAAATCCATCAGTACATCTTCTTCCGTATCTTCTACTTCTATATCAGAGTCACGACCATGACTTTGTTTTAAATCAGAACTATCTTCAATCAGTTCACGATTTGTGAGGATAAACCATTCATTTGGGGATAATGGCAATAATAATACTTCTCCACCAAAATAACTATATAATAGCTTCTCTAATTCTTTGGTTGTAAGCACACCCGTCTGAAGACTATCCGCAATTAATAAAAAAGGAATCATCGAACTAGTTAATCTTTCTTTCAGAAGATACCCATCCGGAATACTCGCTTTTGACTGTCCTATATCTAACTGCTCTGTCATCCAAGTACTTAGCTGTTGTATCCCTTGTTCACGAATAGACAATGAAGAAGGCTGATTGGCTGTAGCCATAGATGCTGTAAATGCAGGTAACAATAATTCTAACAATGATCTAAGCTTAAGGATAACATGTTGATGATCACTATCGAGTGACTCTTCTGAATCTTTGGAAGTACTAGAAGCGTTTAAAGAAATAGCTTTCGGCTGAATCTGCCATAACGTAACTATATCAAGATCTTGCTTCACAGCGATCCATCCACTTTCTTCTCGACCCGCTCGATACGTACCTGATTCCCAATCTTTCACAGCCACAGACTGTTCTTTAATACGGTAATCTATGATTGATTCAATATGTTCTTTTAATGTACTCCAGTTCATATCATAAATTCCTTCCATAGCTAGAATCATACATTTATGGCTACTTATTATATGGATAAAAAATCAACATAATAAGACTACTCCATCAAATTATACAAAAAAGCAGACAAAACAAAAAGCACCCTGCTGATTAGCAAGATGCTTTTTAATATGATGAGTCATGAAGGGCTCGAACCTTCGACACCCTGATTAAAAGTCAGGTGCTCTACCGACTGAGCTAATGACTCATATTAAGTTTAAAGTAAATAAAACTGGTGGAGGCTGATGGATTCGAACCACCGAACTCGGAGAGAACAGATTTACAGTCTGCTGCGTTTGGCCACTTCGCTAAGCCTCCATAATGAATACAAAAAATGGTGGCTCGGGACGGAATCGAACCGCCGACACGAGGATTTTCAGTCCTCTGCTCTACCGACTGAGCTACCGAGCCATAACATATTCATTATATATTTTATTTAATTAAAAAAATGGCGGAACCGACGGGATTTGAACCCGCGATCTCCTGCGTGACAGGCAGGCATGTTAACCCCTACACCACGGTTCCAGGGTTATATAACTTTTTGAAATAAAAATGGTGCCGGCGAGAGGATTTGAACCCCCGACCTACTGATTACAAGTCAGTTGCTCTACCAACTGAGCTACACCGGCATATGGTGGTGGAGATTGACGGGATCGAACCGCCGACCCTCTGCTTGTAAGGCAGATGCTCTCCCAGCTGAGCTAAATCTCCAGGGATATGTATGGTAGCGGCGAAGGGAATCGAACCCCCGACCTCACGGGTATGAACCGTACGCTCTAGCCAGCTGAGCTACACCGCCACATTTAAAAACTAGTCTTTCATGATATGCTGTCCACTATTCTTATTTAACATAAGATCTAGTGGCGGAGAGAGAGGGATTCGAACCCTCGCACCGCTAACGCAGTCTAACCCCTTAGCAGAGGGTCCCCTTATAGCCACTTGGGTATCTCTCCATGTTAAATCATATACAGACAGGTTAGTTGCTCCCTGAAAACTGAATCCGAAAACTGAAACATCGCGTTTGTAGATTTTGGATAAGCCCTCGACCGATTA
>NZ_QGAD01000020.1:0-63427 GCF_005233705.1 Paenibacillus sp. CFBP13512
TATAATTATCGTAACTTCAATTCAATTTCTCATCCTAGTCAAAAAGGAACCCCTTCGATTAGAGTTTCGGAGTTAATTGTTTTAGAATTTCATGATGAAATTTTTCTCCTAATGCTTAAAATATTAAATAATTCGTAATAAAAAAGCTCATCTATATCATATTAAACTTTTATCTGTTTAATATGAAAGATGAGCTTTTTCTACATAATTAAAAAATTAGTATCCTACGCCGTTGTAAGCCATGATCCATACAGAACCAGATACAACAACCAGTACAATCGCTAGACCAAAGATCAAAGCCATAACGTTCCAACGAGGTTGGTTACCCGTACGATCGCGTACATGCATGAAGAAGAATAGCTGTACAACGAACTGCAATACCGCAGTGATCATAATGATTAGAATCGTTGCTGTTGCTTGGAACATATGGTTCATAACAACAACTAACGGAATAATCGTTAAGATGATCGAAAGGATAAAACCAATGATATAAGATTTAAGCGAGCCATGAGCATGATCTTCACCATGTGCATGTGAATCTGTTGAATGCTGCGCCATATTACATCACCCCCAACAAGTAGACGACGGATAGCAAGAAGATCCATACCGCGTCCAAAAAGTGCCAGTACAAGCTGATGACGTTAATCTTACCGCGTGTCACATCAGTGATTCCACGACGTGACAATTGAATAATCAATAACAACATCCAGACGAGACCAACTGAAACGTGAAGTCCGTGAGTCCCGACAAGCGTAAAGAATGCACTCAGGAATGCACTTGCAGAGATTCCGTGTCCTTCTTCAATCAATTTCACGAACTCAGTGACTTCAAGCCCGATAAATGCCGCACCTAGAACAAAAGTAACGATCAACCAAGAAATCAGTTGTTTAACATTTCCTCTGTTCATAGCAAGTACAGCAAGTCCACTTGTGAAACTACTTGTTAACAAGATAAATGTCTCAGCAATAACGCCTGGCATTTCGAATATTTCTGCACCACCGGGACCACCGGCAGTGTTTTTATGAAGAACTACATACGTTGCAAATAATGTACCGAACAAGATAACGTCGGTAATTAGGAAGATCCAGAAACCAAGAAGTTTCATTTCTTGCGGATCGTGATGCCCGTGGTCATGACTATGATCATGGTCGTGACCATGCTGTGATACAGCTTGTGCCATTAGACCGTCCCCCTTATCGATGCTTCCGTCTTCTCAATTTCTTCAACTGGAATGTAATAGTCGGTGTCGTATTGGAACGAGCGAGCAATCATACAACCTGCTACACCAATCAGACCAAGAACCGCCATCCATGTCCATAAGAAGACAAAGCCGAATCCGGCAATAAAGAAGAATGTTGACATTATAATTGGAATCGAAGAGTTTTTCGGCATATGAATTGGTGCATATACAGGTTTCGGCGGATTCTTCGGAAGCTTACCAGCCGCACGACGCTGTTTCTCAACCCATAGCGGATCTCTACTATCCACAACTGGAACCACTGCAAAGTTATACTCTGGTGCAGGAGAAGGAATACTCCATTCCAAAGTATGAGCGTCCCAGATATCGCCAGTCGTATCGACTTCACGATGTTTGATACTGTAAGCAATTTGTAGAACTTGGAACAAGAACGCAACACCCATCAAGTATGCACCCATAGTGGATACAACGTTTAATGGACCCCAGCCAGTGTCCCAATCAAATGTACTAATACGACGAGTCATACCCATTAGACCAAGCAGGTATTGAGGCATGAAACATACATAGAAACCAATGTTCCAGAACCAGAATGCCCATCTACCTAATGTTTCGTTCAGTTTGAAACCGAACATTTTTGGCCACCAGTAGTACATACCAGCAAAGTAACCGAATACTACACCACCGATAAGAACTTGGTGGAAGTGAGCAATAAGGAAGTAACTGTTATGATACTGGAAGTCAGCAGGAGCTACAGACAATAGAACCCCTGTCATACCACCGATAATAAAACATGGGATAAATCCGATCGTCCAAAGCATCGGTAGATCAAACCTGATTCGACCGCGATACATCGTAAACAACCAGTTAAAGATTTTAACCCCTGTTGGAATAGCGATAAGCATCGTAGATAATGCGAAGAACGCATTAACATCTGCGCCGGAACCCATCGTGAAGAAGTGATGCGCCCAGGTAAAGAAGGATACGAATGCAATAATCAACATGGCGAATACCATGGATGTGTAACCAAATAGCTTTTTACGTGAGAATACGCTGACGATTTCGGAGAAAATACCGAACGCCGGTAATATAACAATGTATACCTCAGGGTGACCCCACATCCAGATCAAGTTGATATACATCATCGGGTTACCGCCACCATCGAGTGTAAAGAAGTGAGCCCCCGCAAACCTATCAATAAACAATAGTGCTAGTGTAACAGTCAAAATTGGGAAAGCGAAAATGATAATGACACATGTTGCAAATACAGACCATGTAAACATAGGCATCTTCATAAATGTCATGCCTGGAGCACGCATTTTGATAATCGTTACTAAGAAGTTAATACCTGTTGCAAGTGAACCAATACCTGAGATCTGAATACCCCAGATGTAGAAGTTCTGTCCAGGTCCTGGATTAAATTGTAGTTCTGATAGCGGTGGATAACTTAACCATCCTGCATCCGGTGAACCACCGATAACGAAAGATAAGTTAAATAACATTGCACCCAAGAAGAACAACCAGAAACTTAGTGCGTTCAAGAATGGATAAGCTACATCGCGTGCTCCTAATTGAAGAGGCACCACGATATTAAAGAGACCGAACATAAATGGCATCGCCATAAACAGGATCATAACTACGCCATGCGTGGTAAAGACCTGATTATAATGTTCAGGATGTAAAAATTCGAGATTTGGGAATGCGAGTTGAGTACGCATCATAATGGCATCCACGCCGCCACGGAACAACATCAAAATCGAAGCAAGAATATACATGATACCGATTTTTTTGTGGTCAACTGTTGTTAAATAATTACGCCACAACCAGCCCCATTTTTTGAAATAGGTGAGTCCCACAACGATAGCAATCATCGCAAGTCCGATAGATACATCTGCACCGTAAATTAGTGGGTCGCCGGTGACGAAAAAGTCAGATGCAAAATCTTTAATTTTCTCGAGCATCGGGGAGCTCCTTTCCCTGTCTTTTATGTCACACGCTACGGTACAACTAATTTCAAATAACTTTGAACTTAATTGCTAGTATTCGTGTCCGTGCTTTCTTGATCGTTCATTTCCATACCATCATGCTCATTAGTTCCCATATCACTTTGTCCTTCTTCACTTTCTTTCTCATTGATCTGAGTTGAAGGAGTAGTATGAGTAGCACGATCTTTACCGCCTGCCAAACCACCTGGCAAGTATTTGGTTACGAGTTGTTGGAACAATCCTTCTGGGAATGCAGAGAACGTCTGTTTGTCAGCTGTTCCTGGAACCGTTAGTGATTGGTATGTTTCCATACTCATAGGTTTAGACTCGGTTTTAACTTTATTCACCCAAGTCTGGTATTGCTCGTCAGATACAGCATTCACATCGAATCTCATTTGGGCAAAGTGCTCACCACTGAAGTTAGCACCTGATCCAAAGAATGTTCCTTGATGATCAGCTTGTAGATACAATGTCATAGCCATACCCGACATCGTATAAATTTGTCCACCAAGTTCTGGAACCCAGAATGAGTTCATAGGTGCATCAGAAGTCAGTTCAAATCGTACAGGTGTATCTTCTGGAATCGTAATCGAGTTCACAGAAGCGATACCTTCTTCCGGGTACATAAATAACCATTTCCAGTCCATAGATGCTACTTGGATTGTAATAGGTTGCTTCTGTGATTGAATCGCTACAGAAGGTTCTAATGCATAGGTGTAACGAACAGTTACAATACCAAGTACAGCAATAACGATGATTGGAATCCCCCACCAGATGGTTTCAAGTTTGGTGCTGTGGTTGAAATCCGGATCGTATTTTGCCTTTCTACCTGGTTTGTCACGGTATCTCCACACTATAACAAAAGTGAGTATTGTTACCGGAACAATAACAATGGCAGTTAGAATCGTTGAAATCACGATTAGATCTCTTTGTCCTGCTGCAATAGGTCCTTTCGGATCGAGAACAAAGTAATTGTGGCTACCTGCATAAAGCGCCCATACTGTCAAAGCCAGTGACAGAACCGACACAATAATCATAACCCACATCATAAGACGAGAACCCGGTTTTTTGTTCATCTTAATCCCCTTTCTCACATAACGTTTAAGACGTTCATAATATTGAAACCACACATTTCTATGTTAACACTAAGTGTGCTATTTGCGTATCCATAGAAGGTGTAAATTCCACATTTTTTTGACTTGTTAACAAATCTGTCAATTTATTAACAGGTTATCGTGAATCTTTTCACATTATTTATATATTATCATATTGTGATTCCGTAAAAAAGCCCCTTTAAGAACTAATTCTTAAAGGAGCATGTATTTAATTGAAAAAGTTAACGTTCTGTTACAAAAGATACGATTAATCGTCGTTGATACTTTCTTTTCCTTCTTCATTACGCACTTGCATTGAACCGATCGATTTACCAATAAAGTAGATAAACACGCTACCTACTACACATCCGATCCCCATCATCAGTCCAGCATTGTTATCGTTAAAAGGTTGGATATTCAAAATAATCGTTACTACACCCACAGCAAAAGCGATCCAACCGATGATCGTTAGCAAACGAGTTAATCCACGAGCATTTTTTCCGGGTGAATTTGAACGGCCTTTTGTATTTGTCGCCATGATTAAAGCACTCCCCTCTTCATGTTAGTAGCCATAGTGACTCCAAATGTAGGAGCACTTTACCAATTACGTTGCTAGGTTATAGTATCTATTACCACAATTCACCCTTTTTGATTCGGTATTCATTCATATTCTTTTAATTTCTCTTTTATTTCTTTGAAAATATAAACAAATCGTGAATATTCTTATAGAAAAAAGCCATATTCTCTGCTTTGAACAGAAAGTATGGCTTTTTTCCTCGATCTCATTATTATAATAATATTTTCATATTTAATAAGAATATATTTATATATAGAAGGAAAAAGATAAATAAGCGTCATATTCATTGATTTTGACAACGAATAGGTTGAGATATTTAGCTATTTGCTATCAATCTATAACTTCTGCCTGCTTCAGCAGTAAACTCCAGTACAAAGTCATGTTGTGAATGATTCGGTTCAGTAACCGTACAAGCAGTCAACGGATCATCTAATTGCAAAGCCGTAGAACTCACTAATCGACATGTTCCATGAAACGGTGATTCTACTGTAACTTCAAGCAATTCTCCTTGATGCCAGCTCATATCAACAATATATCCACCACGCGCACGCAGCCCTTTGACTTTGCCTTTATTCCATACTTTTGGCAAAGCAGGTAGTAGATGCAGTTCTTGTAAATGGCTCTGTAGCAACATTTCAGCAATACCTGCTGTTCCACCAAAATTACCATCTATCTGAAATGGAGGATGAGCATCAAATAAATTGGGATATGTAGAACGTGCCAGTAATGTACTTACAAATTCATGAGCCGTCTCTCCATCTAATAGACGAGCATAGAGATTAATTAACCATGCACAACTCCAACCTGTATGTCCGCCACCATGCTGAATACGTCGTTCCAGCGAGACACGCACAGCTTCTACAAGCTCAGGAGTCTGATAACGATTGATTTCATTGCCGGGATAAAGACCATACAAATGAGACACATGACGATGACCTGGCTCGTGCTCTTCATAATCACGATACCATTCTTGCAACTGACCATGACGACCAATATGAAAAGGATATAGGCGCTCAGAAGCCTTTTGGAGTGTGATTGCCCACTCTTGATCGACTTCTAGCAATGCTGTACTGGTAATACAATGCTGAAATAATTCACGGATCAGAGTCATATCCATAGTTGATGCCGCTGATGTACTGCATGGTTCACCTGTTGCGGTCAGAAATTTATTTTCTGGTGAAGTGGACGGAATCGTCACGAGATAGCCTTGACGATCTTCTACTAACCAATCAAGCGCAAATTGTGCAGCTTCTTTGAGAATGGGATAAGCAGAATCACGTAAAAAGTCCAAATCTCGATTGTATTCATAATGCTCCCACAAATGGGCACATAACCAGATGCCCCCTAATGGCCAAAATGCCCAGCTTGCATCGCCTTGGGTCGGTACAGCTAGTCGCCAGAGATCACTATTGTGATGTGTCGTCCAACCTTTAGCCCCATAGTGTACTTTCGCCACTTCTTGACCACTCTGACTCAGATCTTCAATCATTCGGAATAACGGCTGATGACATTCAGACAACTGACATACTTCAGCAGGCCAATAATTCATCTGGGTATTGATATTGGTTGTGTAATCACTATTCCACGGTGCTTGGACATGTTCATTCCATATCCCTTGTAGATTAGCAGGCTCACTTCCGGGGCGCGAAGACGCAATTAACAAATATCTTCCATAATGGAAATAAAGTGCTTCTAATGCTGGATCATGACGATGTTGTTGATACTGCTGTAGCCGTTGATCCGTCGGTAATTCATGATTGACAACAGAAGTGGAAGTCTCTTGAGCTTGTTCCTCGCCTAGTTCTAACTCTACACGGTTAAATAGACGGCTGTAATCATCGACATGCTGTTGTAACAATGATTCGTATCCGATACTTCCTGCTTCATTGATAAACGCTAGACTTTCTTCGGACAAGCTACGTCCACTGCTTCCAGAGGGCTTATCGTACCCTTCAAAATCAGTTACTATCGACAATACAATCATGATTTCATGAGCATCTTGAATCCATAATTGCTCCTCTTGAGCCTGAATACGACCATGATCCAGATACACTTTGACCCCCATATGAAAATGAATACCATGTTCTGCTTCGGCATCATAGTTGTACGGTGGTTCATACTGGCGATAATCTTCAATACTTGGTAAGCAATATCCACTTAAAGATAATTCATGATCTTGTGTATAGATTCGATGAGGTTGCACACTATCTAAGCGCACACGGATATTCAGTGGCTGCTCTCCATGAGTACGCAAGCGGTAGACCATAACTTGCTGCGGATAGCTGACAAATACTTCTTTTTCTATATATTGTCCATCTGCTTGCCATGAAGTACGAGTTAGAGCTTGATCTAATAGTAGCTCACGTCGGTAATCTGTAATCACAGGTTCATCGGAAGAATACTTGAGATCCACCCACAGATCACCAGCCGGTTGATACCCTTCTGTATCTTGCCCTAACATTTGAGTATTAATGATCGACTGTGCTTCTTCTAATCGCTCATCCAGAATAAGTTCTCGTACTTTGGACAATTGAGCTAGACTGCTTCTGTTGATTGTCTCACGAGGCTTACCTGACCATAATGTATCTTCATTTAATTGAATACGATCATGCTGGATTCCTCCGAATACCATTCCACCCAGACGACCATTTCCAATAGGCAACGCTTCTTCCCAGAGTTGTGCAGGTTGGTTGTACCATAGTTGCCATAATGGCTTGTTCTGTTGATCGATCATATTTTGACCTCCCTATTCAATTCATACATAAAGGGGCTTCGTGAATCCGAAGCCCCTCTTGTTATAGTGTTACCTTTTTTGTGATGTGTAGTTCCTGTTTATTTGGCAGCTACAGGTTTGCTCCACAATTCAACCGTATCTTTGATTAATTGTGTATACGATGCTTCCATTTTTTTCATCGGTTCTGTACTTAGCTCAGCAACCATTTCATCATAAACAGTATCAAACTCTTCTGGAGAAGCTAAGATCGCTTCAGGAATACGTTTGCGAACAATATCTTGTCCTTTTTGGAAGTTTACTGTGTACTCTTGATCATCTGGTGCTGGTAAGTTATAAGCCGCACCCCATGGTTTAACAGGGAACTCATCTTTTTGCGGGAAGATATCTTTCCATGTTGTTGCACCATAAGCTTTTAATGTTTCTTTTTCAGCAGCAGTGTAACCAGCAATGATTTGTTCAGGGAAGTTGGTAGTGTAGTAGTTACCTGTTGAATCTTTTACTCCATCCCCATAATGAACACCAAATGCAGTATATCCACTGACACCCGTTGTTTTAACAAAGTTCGTGTTGTCGTTGGTTTTTTTATCTTGAACATCCGCAGGAATAACGCGCTTGCCATCTTTCATTTCATAGTGCTTACCTTCGATACCCCATTGATTCAAGATTTGTGCTTCATCAGAAGACATCCAATCTAAGAATTTGATGATACGAATAGGATCTTTAGCAGATGTTGTAATCCCTACACCATAACCTACAGGTGCTCCGATATCTTGGAAAGAACGATCTTTTGTTTCTGTATTTAACTGTACAGGATAATGACCGTATGTGCGTTCAGGCATACCTGAAGATTTCAAAGCATTTTCAGCTTGTTGGTAATCCCAATCCTGATCGATTAGACCTAGAACACGTCCACTCGCAATTTTAGAATTGTATTGATCTGTTTTTTGTGTGAACGTCTCAGGATCTAACAAACCTTCGTTATACATATGGTTTAACCAGCGGAAGTATTCTTTTTCTTCTGGACGTTTGTAATGAAGTTGTGCTTCATACGTTTCAGGATTGATATAGAATTCTCCATCATCCGGTGCACCTGTTGCTAAGAAACCAGGGTTTGTAACCGTAATCATAATTTTCCAATCATCAGCATTCAATGACAACGGAATCGTTGGTTGTCCATTGATTGTTGGATGTTTTTCTTTGTAATCTTTTAATACTTTTTCGAAATCTTTAACAGTTTCGATTTTAGGATAGCCCATTTCTTTCATCACAGCATGTTGAACTTCAAATCCACCACCTGCGTCAAAGCTTGTTTGCCCTACGCCAGCATTGGTTGGTAATACATAGATCGAAGGATCTTCTTTGCTGTATTGTAGACGAGCAAGGTCATCTCCATATACTTTTTTGATATTTGGACCATATTTATTAATAAGGTCAGTCAGGTCAATCAATGCCCCTGCTTCGACTAATTTGGTAATGGAGCCTTTAGGGAAAATCATATCTGGATACGTACCTGAAGCCGTCATCAAAGCAATTTTCTGTGTACCTCCGCCACTTACATCATACTCGGCATTGATTGTAACATTGGTTGCTTTTGTGATTTCTTTACCAACTTCGTCTTGCATACCATTCCACGTTGGGTTCGCATCAGAACCAAAAAATGAAATCGTCATCGGTGTAGATACATCAGATGTTTCTGTTTCTACTGGATCTGAACTTCCACATGCAGTGACACTCGCAAGTGCAACCACTAATAGTGGAGCTAAAGCATATCTGAATAATTTTCTCGGCATTAAAATTGCCTCCCTTTTGAATATAGATATTACTTTGATCATAGAGCAGGTTAGAAAACACTATATGCTAAGGTGGTGAGACACCACCCGATAGCCAACATTAAGCTTTAACAGCACCCAGTGTCATACCGCTTACAAAATACTTTTGCAAGAACGGATACACAGCCAAGATCGGTAACGTTACTACAATCGTGATCGCCATACGAATCGATTCTGGTGAAATACTTGCCATCTGTTTTGCCATATCGTTTGCGTTGACTGCACCACTTTGTTGTGTACTTTGTTGCAATACTTTCATCAACTCGTACTGTAGGGTAGTCCATTCTGGACTGCTTGCATTATACAGATACGTATCAAACCATGAGTTCCATTGTCCAACAGCTAGGAACAAGGCGATCGTAGCTAGTACTGGCTTACATAGTGGCAAAATAACTTTCCAATAGATTGTAAAATCATTCGCTCCGTCTAGCTTCGCTGATTCTTGTAGTGCGTATGGTAAGCCATCGATAAAGGAGCGGATAATAAATACGTTAAATGCACTGACGATACCAGGTAATACATAGACCCAGAATGTTCCGATCAAGTGCAAATCTCTCATCAACAAGAACGTAGGCACAAGACCAGCAGTCACATACATCGTTAACGCTAGAAATGTAGAAATGAATTTACGAGCTTGAAAATCGACCCGACTTAGTGTAAATGCCAGCATCGAAGCACTAAGCAATCCAAGTATAGTCCCTACAATTGTTCTGAGTACCGAGATCCATGCCCCTGTTAACAATCCTTGATACTGGAAAATAGTTGCATAGTTCTCTAAAGTGAACGCTCTCGGGAAAATATGAATACCGCCTCGAACCGTATCTGTCGATTGATTTAACGAAATAGCCAGTACGTTCAAGAAAGGATATAACGTGACTATAAGTACCATTAACATCACTATCGTGTTACAAATATCGAATATTTTATCGCCTCTGGTCGCATTAAATGCTTTGTTTGCTGCCATGGTCGCTCGCCTCCTTTTGAATACGAATTATTTACATAATGCTTTCTTTGGTTGTTTTCTTGAAAATTCCATTAGCTGTAAACAACAAGATAATACTAATCACCGAGTTGAAAATACTAATAGCTGTACCGTAAGAATAACGGTTCATTTCCAATCCATATTTCAACGCGTATAAATCAAGCACTTGTGAATAATCCTGTACCAAATTGTTACCGAGCAAGAATTGCTTCTCAAAACCGATACTCACCAAATGTCCGATCGACATAATCAACAGCACGGTAATCGTGGTGCGCATACCTGGAAGTGTAATATGCCACATCTGACGGAAGCGTCCTGCTCCATCTACACGAGAAGCTTCATACTGTTCCTGGTCAATACCCGTGATAGCTGCAAGATAGATAATCGTATTCCAACCCATCTCTTTCCAAATATCTGAAGCGGTTACAATTCCCCAGAACCATTTGCCCTGAGCCATAAATTGAATCGGTTGATCTATAATATGCATCGATACTAATAGTTCATTGACAATACCACCATCAGTCGATAACGATTTGGTTACAATACCTGCTACAACGACCCATGATACAAAGTGAGGAAGATACGAAACGGTCTGTACCGTTCTTTTGAAAAACATCCCTTTCACTTCATTAAGTAAAATAGCGAAGATTACAGGAACAACGAATCCAAAAATCAGACCCATAAAGCTCATCGCTAACGTATTGCGGAGAGCTAAGTAAAACTGCTGATCTGCGAATAAGGCTGTAAATTGATCAAATCCAACCCACTTCTGATCAAAAAACGATTTGGCTGGCTTATAATTCTGGAAAGCCATGGTCCAGCCCCACAAAGGAACATAACTAAAAATAAATGCCCAGATTACAAACGGCAGTGACATCAGATAAAGATATCTTTGCTGTTTAAATAATTTCCAGAAGCCGCCGCCTCTTTTGATCGTTGTTTTGGATACTTGCTCTCCCTTTTTAGAAGAAGCACGCTTGGTTGTTGTGTCCATAATACAGTCCACCTTCCTATAATCGATCATTCATCCCTTACGGGTCCGCTTCTTCATCCCTATTGTCATACGACTTAGGGGTATATACCGATTATAAAAGAAAGCGCTTTCTATTTATACCTTCTAAATTATACATAAATTCATATAAAAATTAGATATCGCTTACATTACCAGTTTGAAAGTAAACTTATCCCTCCATAGCTTGTCCAAAATAGATTAAACACCCCCTACTAATTAGTGATTAGGAGTCTGTACTTTCTTGATCTCGATACGCAGAAGGAGATATTCCTGTATATTTTTTAAATTTACTATGGAAATAATCAACATTTGCATAGCCAACTTGTGAAGCTACTTTATGCACTTTCATTCCTTGTGCCAACAATGATTTGGCTTGCTCTAACCGTACCTGATCTAGAAAATGGTTGAATGATTCACCCGTATGGGTTTTGAACATTTTGCCAAGATAAGCACTATTGTAGTTAAAAATTTCAGCCAGCAGTTCAAGCTTGAGATTGTCACTGTAATTACGCTGGATAAAATCAGTCATCTGCTTCATCACCGATTCATGAGTCCCATGGTTGATCGACTGTAACAATTGATCTAATCGACTCACTACCAGAGCAATCATCTGTTTGGTTGTAGATACAGCATACAATTCAGGAATCAAAGATAGACATTGTTGTACAGCCGATCCTGAACCTGGCACACTAGCAGGTAATCGACTAAGCGCCAGCGATAACACATGAGAACACAAGCTTTTGACTTCACGTTCGGATAAGCGAGCTTTCCAGCATACGTCACATAATTCATTCAGTACACGTTCTGCCGCAGCTAGATTGCGAATATCAACGGTGTAATAAAGACGATCTGACCATTCTCCTGCTAACGGGGCTTCAGCACTGGATTCTTCTTTTTTCCAGATTTCAGCCAGTTCTTTCGATAATACGCCATGATCATCAGACCAGAATCGTTGCCCCATAAAAGATAATGCTTCTTGATAGATGGAACGAAGATCCTCCTGATCGCTAACCACATCACTTGCCCCTAGATATATTTCAGGTTGAGCATGTAGCAATGACCATAGCTGTTCTTTCAATTGTATTAATTCATGATTTTGGACATACGGCTTTTCGGTAAGTAGCCCGATATATTGACCTGCTCGAAAAATCAGGCGATGATGTTGATCGGAAGTACAATCTGAGAACTTCTGCAATTGAGCAAATAATTGAATACTTTCCTCACCATGCAAATGGCAAAACTCCAATATAATCATTTGGTAACGTTCCCAATCTAGATCAAGTATGTCCTCTCCTTGTTGAGAAGCAGAAGAAGAGCCTAGAAATTGTTCTACTTTTTCATATAAGGGTGTCTCAGGAATATGAACAATCATATCTTGCTGGTGCCGATGAAGAGATCCATACACACGGCGTAATTCATCTTGCATCTCATCTTCATCAACAGGCTTGAGTAAATATCCATCGACCCCGTATCCAAGTGCTTTACGTGCATACTCAAAGTCTGCATGTCCGCTCAAAATCAAGAAATGAGCATGTTGATACTGTTCTCGAATCTGTTCAATCACTTCCAGCCCGCTCATCCCCGGCATACGAATATCCATAATCGTCAAATCTGGTTTCCAACGCTCAAATTTTTGTAGTGCATCTCGTCCATTCACAGCAGCATCCACTACTTCAAATCCAATCTCGTTCCAATTAATAATTGTTTTTAGTCCTTCACGAATCGCCGGTTCATCATCTACGATCATTACTTTAAACATTATTTATTGCCCCCTGACTTTATTCAATCTGTTGCTGGTACTTTAAATGAGATTTGAGTGCCTTCTCCGATCATACTTGAGATATGAAGTCCATAGGACGCACCATAAGACAGAATTAAGCGCTGATGCACATTGCGTAGTCCGATACGATCGCCTTCCAGACTTTCATCCACTTTAAGAGAATTTTTGACCCATTGTAATCGTTCCTCTGATATTCCTGTTCCATTATCGATCACATCAATCATGACATCATGATCAATACGCAGTGTACGAATAATAATTAGTCCACCATTTTCACGGCTTTCCAAACCATGAATAATCGCATTTTCGACAAGTGGCTGAATAATCAGCGGCGGAATCGCTACATCTTTGGTCTGAGGATCAATCAGTAACTCATAATTCAATCGTTCACCAAATCGGAACTTTTGAATTTCCAGATATGATTTAATTAATTCCATTTCACCTTGTAAGGTGGTATTTTTCATACCAATTTCTAAATTATTACGAATCAATTTGCCCAGTAAACGTACAATATAAGCGATTTCTTGCTCTCCGCGAATATGAGCTTTCATTCGGATCGATTCTAACGCATTAAATAAAAAATGAGGATTGATCTGACTCGCTAACATTTTAAAGCTGATTTCTTTTTGACTGACTTCAAGGCGAGTATTACGTTCATTGGATTCATATACTTGATCCATCAATGTCCGTATACTAACTACCATATCATTGAATTTACGTGATAATTGACCGATCTCATCGGCTCCTGCAATATGAGAAACCACTTTAAGGTCGCCGGTACCTACTTTGTTCATTTGACGGCTTAGACCGGATAGACGGCGTGTAATCAGGCGAGAGATCAAGTATAAGAACATTAATCCTGTACATAAAATTAACACCAGTAACCCAGTACCAATAAGAATAATACGATTCGAGTCTCGAACAATACTTTCATTCGCAAAGACTGAAATGATCTTCAAGCCATTGTCACTGCTTTCTGGCATCACTTCATCGACTACAATATTGGACAGTTGTCCTTTGACACTGCGTTCATAGATTCCTTTACCTTGTAGATCTGTTCCAATCCCTAACTCGGGGTCACCTAACGTTTTGCCGATTAAAGACACATCTTTAGCAGCGACTACATACCCGCTGTTATCCAGAATCATCGTCTCAAATGGCTCTGCACTCAATATCGAATTAAGATACGATTGGCTAAGTTCAATCACTAACACACCATTGGTTGTATAGTCAGTAAAATTAATTTTGCGTACCAGACTTAATTTTTTGGTCTCACTAATCTCCACATCATTGCGATAGATCCAGTTGATTTTGCGACTATTGATAGCGGTCTGATACCATTTACTATCCCGTACTTCACTATTTACTTTCATAAACTCCAAGTTATTTTGAATCGTATTATTAGTGGTATAAAATCGGATTGCTGAGATTTCAGAGTATAAGCGTAGATATTCTTGAAATTCTTGATAATTATTGTAAGCCACCACAAGATCATATACTTTGGTGTACCTTGTATTGACTACATCGCTAAGTCTGGAATCAAATAATAACTTATTGGAAATATCGATCGGTACACGTAACATCGTATCCATCTGGTTTTTGACACGTTCTACATTATTAGTGGTCTGTGCAATCGCATTGTCCAAAGCGGATTGTCTAAAATAATCGACTACAACCCCACCTATTCCCAATATAGGAAGCGCAACAATAAAAATGTATGCAAAAATCAATTTGTTTTTTATTTTCACATTATTAATTCGTTCAATAAACGGCTTCCACATGACTCACCCTACTTTCTACAACATCTGTTTGCCGTTTTAGATAAAACGCTTACAGAAATCAGAATCATACCATACTTTGAGATTTTGTTTCGTTCTATTTATCATATCATATAACGAATTTAAAAAGACTGCCTTCATAACAGCAGTCTTTTCACCGATATAATAATAACTTAGTTTATTAATAATATTAATCCATTTTCATCCATAATATCCAACGGTGTGTTATAATAAGAACATATAACCGCAATCTTCATTACAGTGGGCGGATAAATTCGACATCTGGCAAGCGGTTAGGATCTTTTTTATCCATGTGATCATAGAACATCACACCGTTCAAATGATCTAATTCATGCTGCATCACCACAGCTGCAAAACCTTTTAGCTTCAAAGTAAACGGCTTACCCTCAGGATTAAATGCTTTAATTGTTATTTTCTCATATCGTGGTACGAACCCTTCTACATCACGATCAACTGACAAGCATCCCTCTCCATGCTCAAGATATACCATTGCTGTTGAATGGCTCACTAATTTGGGATTACAAAAAATATATTCCAGTTGACGATCTTGATCATCCGTAAAGTACACAACAAACACTCTTCCATTCCAACCAATCTGGTTAGCTGACAATCCAATGCCCGGACGTAGCCCATATTTTTCGGCTAACTGTTCATCCTGTGATTTTTTTAGAAATTCCATCATTCGATTCGCGCGTTTTCGATCTTCTTCTGATAATGGAAGTTTGACAGGATCGACCACTTTCCTCAAAATCGGATCACCTTCACGCACAATTTCATCCATCGTTATAAAAGAAAGTGAAGAATTATTCAATGTATAGCAGCCACCTTTATGATTTGTAATAGATTGGTCATCACACCAAATGATAGCCAAATACAATATTTTTAGTTTTAATTATAAAAAATGTTCAATTTTACGTCAATGATAACGTTTACTTGTCTCAATCTGTCGAATTTGCATTGACGATAGTATGGTAACAAATTACTATAATGTTAAGGAAGTTTTAAGAATGTTCGAAACCTTAGTATCTTTTTCATATTTACTTTCGTTTTTTACTGTTAATTGTTGTTGTATAGTGCAGTATGCAACGATAGTTAATTAAGAGTTTTATTTATATATATCGAAGGAGGATTTACAATTTGGAAACGTCTAATGAACTTCTCAAAAGTTATTTAACACTTGTGGATCGTATGCCACGTATTATGGAACTTCCCACCTTAATGAGACAACTTAAGTCCAATGCTACAGAAGTGTATATCCTACACTTCTTGCTAGCAAACGGCAGTCAATATGGTACAGACATTGTCCGGGCAACAGGTCTGACTACTAGTGCCGTTACACAAATCTGCGATAAGTTAGGACAAGAAGAGTTGATTGAACGTACACGATCCGATCAGGATCGCCGATATGTGAGTATTTCGATCACCAGTAAAGGTGAAGAAGCACTAGATGGCATGTACAAAATCATGTCTAATAAATTAGTTGAAAGTATTCGTGGTCTAAGTGATGATGAGGCTCATGAATTGTTAGGGCATTTCAGAAGTGTGGAACATTTGATTATGAAGCGTAAAGATTTAACGGTAAGTGAATTATCTGTACAAAGCTAATTATATCTCTATAGCATTATAATATGTATATAAAAACGTCCGAACGGAAATTATTCCATTCGGGCGTTTTTGTGTGTCTTACTCTACAGTTGCTAGATATTCAGCAACTTGGGTTGGTGTTTTAGCAAATTTACTATGCAAATGAGCGATTTTCTCACCATTGCGATATACCAATAAACTTGGGATACCTCTTACTTCATTTTGCTCTGCCAAATCTTGAAACTTCTCAGCATCCATGGCAAAAAACTGCTTATCGTTGTTTTTTTCGATAATATCGACCATAAAACGATCAAGCGTTTTGCAATCCGGGCACCAGTTGGTATCAAATTTGATCACAGTCAGGTCATCACCATTAATCAAATTGCGGTATTGATCTTCCGATTCTATTCTTTCCATTAGGAAGTGAAGCCTCCTTTAGATTTAGGATATTAAAAAGCAACAATAACTAAATATAATCTCTTAATATGAAGATGTTGCTATCTTTATTATCTGCTCTTTATGCCTATTTAGCAAGAATAGTATATGATCACTGGATTAAAAGGATTCATTATTTCAATAAACCGACTGTTTTTTTATCAAATAACCAGCCCATCAGATCAGGAAAACGCTGATAAAACGTTTCTGGATCATGATCATCACCTTTGATGCGTTCAAAGTAGAAATGTGACGCTGGAATATTATTTAACAAAATATCCACTGCTTCATCTGTACAGGTCTGAATCAAGCGCTGACGATTCGCTTTGCCTACACCCTCTAGATTGCCTAGATCCATATAGATCCGCAGATCAGAAGATAAATGCTGACGCTCTCTCATAAATTCGATAAAGCCTTCATACCAGAGCGAAGCCGACATTAATCCGATTCTACCAAATACATGGGGATAGACATAAGCGGCAAATAAAGACACCAGACCACCCAAAGACTTACCCACAATCCCTGTCATCTCTGGACGATCATCTGTATAAAAGTGCTGATCAATCCACGGTTTGATCTCATGGACAATCATATTCAAATATTCAGTTGCTCGTCCGCCAAAATCCCCATGACCCAATCCCGGATAAAGAGCACGTGCATACCACGGCGTATATTCAACCAGAGGATCATATGCAGCAATCCCTACTAGAATTAATTCAGGTAAAGTTCCAGCAGCAAAGCGTTGTTCTAAATTATATAATGTCCCGTTCAATACCAAATCAAATACATCTCCACCATCATGGACATATACCACTGGCAACGGATACGATGCTTTATCATAAGAAGGTGGTAAATAAATCAGCAAGTCTCTACCTGCGTACATTTCTGTAAAAAGTGTTCCCCGCATACGACTCTCTCCCCCTACTGATAATGATTATCAATTAGTATACCAAATGATTGAGAAGATGACAAAAAAAGCTTATCGATAGAATATACACCGAATAAGCTCTTTTTGTAACACAGCTAGAATGTGATTAACAATTACGATCCAATGCTTAATAATAGTGCTGTTAATAGACCTAGTGAAGCGATCAATCCTACTAATGGGCCACCGTCTTCATAAGCTTCCGGCATCATCGTAGAACAGATCATAGCAATAATACCTCCACCGGCAAAAGCACCGATACCTGCTTTGATCTCATTAGGTAGTAGTTCTAAGAATAGATAGCCTGCCATCGATGCTAATGCAGAGATCACTAACACGACTGCCCACATACCAAAAATCTTGCCTCGTGAGTAATGACTTTGCTTCAGTCCTACGGTACTGGATAACCCTTCAGGAATATTACTGACAAAGATAGAAATAACCAATACCAGACTAACACCTTGACCTGCAAGTAGACTGGCTCCGATCATAATCGATTCAGGAATCGCATCCATTACTGTACCGGCAAATATACCCAGTCCACTTTGACTGCTTCCTTCTTTTTCTTTGGATGATGACGTAGAGGATGAAGAAGGTTCTCCATTGCTCATATAGGAACGCTTACGGTTGGCTCCCCCTTTACGGGATATGTATAGATCAAATGCCGTATATACAATCGCACCTACCATAAATCCTATACCTGTTGCCCAGATTCCTCCATCTTCTACCGCATCCGATAGTAATTCAAAAGCAACCGCACCGATCAGTGTTCCCGTACCAAATGCCATGATCCAGCCGATAATCTTTTTGGGCATATTGAAATACATTGCAACTAAAGCTCCCAATAAAACAGCAGAGCCTGCTATCGCACCCCACATTAGCGCATTCCACATTGTTATTCTCCTCTCAACTACACTGTCTTATTATTAACCCAAAATAAGACCGTTAGACCGATATGAGCACAAAAAAATAGAATAATTATTTAAAATGTGAATATGAATGCTTTTTCATATATTTAACGATTAAGTTTAACGATGTTGTGTGTATTGATTAGCCGGACGAATTGAACGAATCAATTGCAATTCATCATCGGTTAACGCAGGTGAAGAAGCTGCTTCTACGTTTTCACGAAGTTGCTGGGAAGAACTTGCTCCTGCTGCAAGTACAGCAACTGCCGGATGAGCCAGCACATATTGAATAGCAGTCTGTGAAAGGCTTCTATCTGCTTGTGTAAGAGGTTCTAATTGTTGTCGTAGACTTACAACATCTTCCCCGCTAATGTCCAAGTAGCCCTTCTGTGCTTTGTCTTCGCGTCCATCTGCTAATGCTCCACTTGCGACAGCTCCACGTACGATCGCACTGATCCCTTTTTGCGTGAGTAATGGCAATACTTCTTCTTCAGGACGACGATCCAAAATACTGTACTGACTCATGACACTGACAATATGGGAACGATCCACATATTCTCGAATAACATTCGGACGAATCGACGAAATACCATATTCGCGAATAAGCCCTTCTCTTTTTAATTGCGCAAAAGCTTCGATCGTTTCATCCATATTGTCATCCAATGTACCACCATGCAATTGATATAGATCAATATAGTCTGTCTGTAAGCGTCGTAAGCTGTCTTTCACAGCTTCCATAATATGCGCTTTGGAAGGATTCCAGACTAAGCCTTCTTGACCTTCTACACGGGTATTTCCTACTTTGCTAGCAATAATCACTTCACTGCGGCGACCTTTGATCGCTTTTCCAATCCATTCTTCGTTATGCCCGTTATCATAAATATCAGCCGTATCCAAAAAGTTAATGCCTAGATCAAGTGCTTCATGAAGTAGCGGAATCACTTGGCTCTCGTCTGTTCCAAGAGACATACAACCTAGCCCAATCTCACCTACGATTAAATCGGATGTACCGAGTCTATTCTTTTTCATTAGTGATCATCCTTTCGACTGTTTCTACTAGACATTAAACATTACACGTTGCTATTAATAATATTTTTAACCCGTCCTACATCTCCTGATTGAAGACGCACTTTAATCCCATGTGGATGATTCGGTGAATTAGTCAAAATATCTTTGACAATCCCTCTTGTTAATTTATTAGTTCGTTGATCTTGTTTGAGTACAATATCGACTTCAATGCCTGCTTTGATATTTGCTCTTGTCTGCCCGCTCATAACTCATTCCTACTTTCTGTATTTAGCATGTATAACAAATGCCGATACGGCACTCCTGCGAGCACAATACCGGCATTTAGTTCATTTCTGTATACCTGTTCAAGACTATAATGCTTGTAGATTCAGCATCATAACTGATCTATTTATTTGAACTTTTTCCAGTCTTGTTTGGTGTTTTCAAGCAAATATTCAAAATCGTTATCACGACGTTTTTGTTCTGCTTTACGTGCATCATCTGCTTCTTGTTGCTGTTGTTCTTTGCGTTGTTGCTCTTCGACTTTAAGCTCATTGGCTTGTGCTTTGAGCTTATCCAGTACATCAGCGCTTAGCATGTCTTTGAGTGTGGCTGGTCGATCTTGTGCTGGTGTAGCAGTTGGTCTTGCAGATGCTCTATTTTTCTTAGCCATCTATAATCACCTCTTTGAGTATACGAACTTGTTATAGTATACCATTCTCATGGAATAGACGAAAATGATTAGTCTTGCTCTTCTTCATCTTCTTCCTCAAACGTAGTCACTTCGATTTCTTTGATATGACGATTTTCCATACGAGTCACCGTAAATTCATAATCTTCCACACGTACCGATTCACCTTCATGAATATTGAATTTCTGCGCCCAGATCCAACCACCAATCGTATAGGCTTCACCCGCTTCAATATCTGTGCCTAGACGACGATTCACTTCATGAATCAATGCTAACGGTTGTAGACGATAATGCTTGTCACCTAGCTTATGAATAGCAGGCGTAGCCGCGGGTTCGATATCGGACTTGGACGGAATATCACCGACAATTTCCTCCAAAATATCTTCCAATGTCACCATACCTGCTGTCCCACCATATTCATCTAGTAATACCGCCATATGAATATTTTGTTTTTGCATTTGTCCGAGCAATTCACGAGCAGGCACCGTCTCAATTAATTGCAGTACTGGCTTGATAAAAGGAGCGATAGGATCTGTTGGTGTATGCGGGTGACTAACAGCATCGCGCAAGACTTCTTTGACATTGAGCAAACCAATAATTCGATCTTTATCTCCATCTAGAGCCACCGGAATAAGACTGTACGGTTCTTCTTTAACCAGCTCATAGAAGTCAGTCAACTGGGCTTCATGTCCGATATACTTCATCTCTGTACGTGGAACCATAATTTCACTACCGACTAATTCATCAAATTCAAATACATTATTCAAATAACGATATTCGGTCGGTGTAATATTTCCACTTTTGAATCCTTCAGACAGAGCGAACCGCAATTCAGCTTCACTTTGCGCTGCATCCTGCTCAGAGATCGGCTTAACTCCGAATAAACCTGTAATCAGACGTGCCGAACGACTTAACACCCAGTTAAATGGATATGTGATTCGGTAAAAGACCATCATCGGACGAGCAAAAAATAACGCCATCGGCTCTGCCAATTGAATCGCAAACGATTTGGGAACCAGTTCGCCGATCAACACTTCGAAATAGGTCAATAATAAGAAAGCAATAATAAACGATATAATCGATTCCAATCCTGCTGGTACTTGTACCCAGACAAATACAGGATGCAGTAATTCTTCAATCGTGGATTCTCCTAACCAACCTAGTGCTAGCGAGGTTAATGTTGTCCCCAACTGACAAGCAGATAGAAATTCATCCAATTTAGAAATAATATTCTGGACAGCGACTGCATTTTTATTGCCTTCTTCAGCCAGTTGATTAATCTTAGAAATACGTACACGAATAATCGAATATTCAGATGCTACAAAAAAGGCTGTTAATAAAATAAGCACAATAACCAATATCAAATTCAAAAATTCCATACCTTGCTCCCCTTTGTATGATCTATCTGTATGTAAGATCAATGTATGTATACATGTAGACATATGAAGTATATTACCCATTTTTGCTAATTATGCTTTAGAAAATTCAAAAAAAGGCTAGATATCAAGCACAAAAAAAGCGATCAGCATCCTATGTAGGGGCTAATCACTTTTTTTTGTACTTTTCCTTTGGCGCATCGTACGATATGTTATTTTACTTTATGCTTCCGATCTACTAACAACCATGCTCCACCTAATAGAAAAGCCAGTGCGATTAAAGGTTGTACAAATACAACATGATGCAACATTGAATCTAAAGAGAATACAGCCAAAAACAACAATCCCAATACCGTTAAAATATTAATCGGAATCAACAACCATTTGTTACGCGAACCTAACCAGTAAAATTCAAATAATCCTACTGCTACTGCCAGTATGTAACCCGGCCATACGACTGACCATAGATCAAATAATGCAGCAATCTGACTCACTACACCTGCTCCAAGTAAAATACCTCCTGGAATTAACAACCCTGTCTTTTTCGATTCCAAAAGCGAAAAGTGTAACCAATGAAAAAATAGCCCTAACGGAATCACAAATAGTGTTGGCCAAAATGTAGCAAAAATCGTACCTACTCCTGTCGATCCACCTGGATTCAAAAATAAATATACCCCTAATAACAACAATACTGGTGCAAGAACAGCCCGTTTAATCATAATCCTTACACACCCCTTTTCTATACCTTTATTCTTAATTACACTGTAGCATATCTTGATCAGCAACTCATCAGCCTATAGAAGAAAAAGATCCTAGACTAAAGTCGTAGTTGACTGCGTTAAATACAAAAAAGACTCTCCCTATAAAGGAAGAGTCTTGGATTAGAGAACACTTATATTTCAATCTATTTTAAACAGCAAATTCGCTTTTAGTTGGAGCATCTGAAGGCACTACAGCATCATGTAAATGACCTTCTAGTTCATCGGTATAACGACGTTTTTGATCAGCTGTCCAGTTGAATCGTCTAGACATATACTCGATCACAGGTTGTTTCCATTCATGCACCCAGTTGATATTGAAGAACAATGCGCCTGTACGACGGATAAAGAAATCGACAGGTTTTACAGTCATTTCTTCTTGAATCGCATAAGCAATACGTGCGCGAATATCTGCTGGCAATCCTAGCTCATCTGCAATCGGATCAGCTTGACGTACCAGATCAAATAATTTACTTACATTTGATCCGTAGAATCCTGCTAAATATTCAGCTTGTTCATGTGTTAAGCCTGCTTGTCTACCTTTATCCCCTTGTTGCAAAATAAAAGCAGGTAAGTTAGCGGAACCACCAACATCGCCACCAGACATCGCCATGTGTTTGGTCTGACAAGCTTTGAACTTTTTGCCTTGCTCTTTACCGATCAATTCAGCAGCTAGATCGATAACCATTTCAGCCATTTTACGATATCCGGTCAATTTACCACCTGCGATGGTGATCAATCCACTTGCCGATTGCCATACTTCATCTTTACGCGAAATTTCAGAAGGATCTTTACCTTCTTCATAGATCAGTGGACGTACACCTGCCCAGCTTGATTCGACATCAGCCGCTGTTACTTTGACTGTTGGGAACATATAGTTGATCGCTTTTAATACATAATCACGATCTTCCAGTGTCATTTGCGGATGAATAGGATCTGCTTTGTAGACCGTATCGGTTGTTCCTACATACGTTTTGCCATCTCTAGGAATCGCAAAGACCATCCGACCATCCGGTGTATCAAAATACACAGCTTGTTCTAGTGGGAAACGCTCATGATCGATCACCAAATGAATTCCTTTCGTCATTTGTAACACTTTACCTTTTTTGGATTTATCTAATTGGCGAAGTGTATCCACCCATGGGCCTGCTGCATTAATCACTTTACGTGCGAAAATGCTATATTCTTGACCGCTGATCGTATCGGTGACTTTAACACCTTTCAGCTTGCCATTTTCATAAATAAATTCAGAAGCTTTGGTATAGTTAGCTGCATAAGCACCACGTTTTACCGCTTCTTTGATCACTTCGATCGTTAAGCGAGCATCATCGGTACGGTATTCTACATAATAACCGCCACCTTGCAGACCATCTTTTTTGATCAATGGCTCTTTACCCATTGTTTCTTTGACACTCAACATTTTGCGACGTTCATTTCTTTTGACGCCTGCTAAGTAATCGTATACACGTAGACCGATCGAAGTACTGAAGCTACCGAATGTTCCGCCTTTGTGGAAAGGAAGAAGCATCCATTCCGGTGTAGTGACATGCGGGCCATTTTCATAAACGACTGCACGTTCTTTACCGACTTCAGCTACCATTTTCACTTCAAATTGCTTCAAGTAACGCAATCCACCGTGAACTAATTTGGTAGAACGGCTGGATGTACCTGCTGCATAATCTTGCATTTCGACTAGACCTGTTGTCATACCGCGTGTGACCGCATCTAGTGCAATTCCTGATCCAGTGATTCCGCCACCGATAACCAATACATCTAATACTTCACTACTCATATGCTCTAAAGCATTTGCTCTATTTTGTGCTGAAAATGTTGTATTCATTTTTACGTCCTCCTTATTTTTAACGCTGTACATGGTTTATTTTACCAATCATAAGCAATAAAAAAGAGACCACGAATAATTACACTAAAACGGCTACTATCTACCGCGTGTACTCGTGGTCTCTCCAAAGTCTCATGACGTTATTATTAACTTGTTAACTCTATTGTACCATAGATGCTTTAGGGTAGCAAAGAATTTAGACAATTTTTTAGACATTTTGAGCGATCTATTGGGATTGAGTTAAGCTTTTCACAATATAATCAAACTGCGCATTCATTGAAATAGGATCGTTGAAATAATAGGCGACCGGATCAATTCGGTACACATGATTGCTTTTCACAGCCGGCAAGTCTTTCCATAGACTACTGTTGTATACGGTGTTCCCGTCTTTATCATCGTCTCCACCCCATGGTGAAGTGAAAATATAATCGCCTGCAAAATCAGGTAGATTTTCTAAAGAAATACTCGCAAAACCTGCACCACTATCGATTCCTTCTTTTTGCATCATTGGTGTAGCTTTGAGACCTAGAGCTCCATAGATAATTTCTCCACCACGACCATAGGTATCCCCCATAGCATAGATGCCTTTTGCATATGGCTGAAGAATAGAAATGGTTTTATCACCTAAAGCCGCTTGTACTTTAGGTTTGGCTTCATTAATTTTAGATTCCCATGTTGCTGCTAATTCTTTGGCTTTATCTTCTGTACCTGTCATTTTGCCGATTTCTTGTAATTGCTCTTGATACGTATATTGACCATACTTAATCGCTACTGTAGGTGCAATTTGCTGATATTTTTCTATATTCGCATCATTATCCCAGACGACAATCAAGTCTGGATCCAGGGCTAATATTTTTTCTACATCTGGCTTATCGCCAAGATTAGTGACACCTTCTGTTGACTCTTTCAAAAATGTACTTTGAAAAACATAATCGATCGTTGCAATAGGCTTAATCCCTAACGCATATAAATACCCATAATAACTATCTGCAAGTACTACAACACGCTGAGGATGGTTAGGAACCTTAACTTCTCCATTTGCCGCTTGATATGTAATAGTGGAATCAGTCGCTGGTGCTGGTGTATCTGTTGATGTTGGTGCAGATGTTGAAGCTGTTGGTGTTGTACTTTGACCACAAGCTGCTAGAATTGCTACACAGAGAATTGTGGTAAAGATCATACCGAATGTTTTGAAAATAGACATGCTCTATAACCGCCTTTTATTTATAGTATATGATTCTTTCAAATGATAAAGATTATCATTATCATTTGAAATGTTAGCATATTATAAATGGTATTGCATTAACTTTTTGAAAATAGGCAGAGCAAAACCCCTTCTCTTACTGCGAGAAAGGGTTCTACTTTAGAGCTATAAAAATGGATCGTTTATTTAAAAGCCATAGTTGCATGAACCGCTTTTTGCCAGCCAGCATATAGACTTTCACGACGAGATTCTTCCATATTCGGTGTAAATTGATCATTCAATTCTTCATGTGTTGCTGCAATCTCATCTAGACTTGTCCAGTATCCTGTTGCAAGTCCTGCAAGGTAAGCGGCGCCTAAAGCAGTTGTCTCATTGACTACAGGACGATCTACAGGAACACCCAGAATATCACTTTGGAACTGCATTAAGAATTTATTCTTCACTGCCCCACCATCCACTTTAAGTGATTCGACTTTGAGCCCTGTATCACTTTCCATAGCGGTTAATACATCTTTGGTCTGATACGCTAATGACTCAAGTGTTGCACGGATAAAGTGTTCTTTGGTTGTGCCACGGCTAAGACCGAAAGCCGCTCCACGGACTTCACTATCCCAATATGGACTTCCTAATCCGACAAAAGCAGGGACAAGATATACGCCATCTGTCGATTCTACACGAGCAGCATAAGCTTCACTGTCTGCGGCATCACGGAACATACGTAGACCATCACGTAACCATTGAATAGCAGAACCAGCTACAAAGATACTTCCTTCTAGCGCATAATGAATTTTGCCGTCTACACCGCAAGCAATCGTTGTAATTAGACCATGCTCTGAACGAATCGGTTCTTCCCCTGTGTTCATCAGCATAAAGCAACCTGTACCGTATGTGTTTTTGATTGATCCTTTTTCATAACAAGCTTGTCCGAACAATGCAGCTTGTTGATCTCCTGCTGCGCCAGCAATCGGAATATTTTGACCAAAGAAATGATAATCAACGGTATGTGCATAGACTTCGGAAGACGGACGTACTTCTGGCAACATGGAAGCAGGAACACCCAAGATATCCAGTAATTCTTCGTCCCATTTCAGCTCATAAATATTGTACATTAAAGTACGAGAAGCATTGGAGTAATCCGTCACATGTGCTTTACCGCCAGATAATTTCCAGATGAGCCATGTATCAATTGTACCGAACATCAATTCACCACGTTCTGCACGTTCACGTGTACCTTCTACATGATCCAGAATCCATTTGACTTTAGTACCGGAGAAATAAGGATCGATTAACAACCCTGTTTTGTCACGGAATGTCTGTTCAAGATCACGTTTTTTAAGATCATCACAAATTTCAGCACTTTGACGAGATTGCCATACCAGTACGTTATAGACTGGATCACCTGTTTTACGATCCCAGACTACTGTCGTTTCCCGTTGGTTTGTAATACCGATTCCTGCGATCTGTACAGGCTTGATACCCGATTCAGAAAGGCAAGAAGCGATAACCGCTAGAATTGAACTCCAAATTTCGTTCGCATTTTGCTCAACAGTACCTGGTTTAGGGAAATATTGCGGGAATTCACGTTGTGCCATATACACAATTTCACCTTTTTTGTTAAATAAAATTGCGCGTGAGCTTGTTGTTCCTTGATCCAGTGCCATAATATATTTTTCCATAAATAAGTTCCTCCTCGAGTGATATACGTAATATGAATGTATTTAATTTAAGCTGTTGCTTTGTGAGAAACAGAATCTTGTGTTTTGCGACCTGAACGATGAGCGACAAATAAACAAACAGCCGTCACCACTAACAGCACCCATAATATCGGTGTGCTTTGACCCTGGAATACATTTTTGTAAAATAAGCCGCCAATTGAACCGCCTAACAATGGGCCGATAAATGGAACCCAAGCATATCTCCAATTGGAAGGTCCTTTGCCTACAATCGGTAATAAAGTATGCATCAGACGAGGTCCGAGATCACGCGCTGGATTAATCGCATATCCGGTTGTTCCTCCAAGCGATAAGCCGATACTAACGACTAATAAACCTACAATTAATGGATGAACACCTTCTGTAAATTGATTTGCACCCATAGATAACAATACCATGACAAAAATAAATGTACCGATAATTTCACTCAACATATTTCCCACAGGATGCTTAATCGCTGGAGACGTTGAAAATACGCCTAATTTGGTAGCTGCATCTGGAGTTGCTTTCCAGTGTGGTAAGTATTGTAAGTAGACCAGCAATGCACCTGCCATCGCTCCGATCATCTGTGCCAAAATATACGATGGAACTTGACTCCATGCAAAATCGCCATTAAATGCAAGTGCTAAGGTTACAGCTGGATTCAAATGTGCGCCACTAATATCGCCTACGGCATACACCGCCATTCCTACTCCAAGACCCCAACCTGCAGTGATAACCATCCAGCCTGAACTTTCTGCAAATGATCCTTTTAAAGCAACACCTGCAGAAACGCCAGCACCTAATGCAATAAGAATCATGGTTCCTACTAATTCAGCTATAAATGGTGACATTAAATTCCCTCCATTCAAAGTAGCAAGTTATTTCAACCGATAGACAACAGAAAAAGCCACTGCAAACCACCCCATCAGGTACAGGGGGTCTTTGCGTGGCTCTCCGGTTCTCCGTCACATTATTAACTTGATAAGTTCATCATATCGTAACATGTAAGCGGTGTCAACATGACAATTTTCATGTGATCTTCATAATTGGTGTTTTTTCACTTGTCTGTACGGTAGTGAGCAAACAGATGATCGTTAGATGTCGTCACCGCTGTAGCACCTGCCGCAAGCGCCTGTTCTACATCATCAGCAGTCCGAATTAAGCCTCCTGCAAAAACAGGGATATTTGCCCGTTCAATCACTTCTTTAATCATATGTGGTACAACACCCGGCAACACTTCGATATAATCAGGCTGCGTTTTTTGCAGTAGAGCATAACTTTTTTCTAATGCGATTGTATCCAGCATAAATACACGCTGAATCGCAATTACCCCTTTTTGTTTGGCTTTCAAAATCATATTACCACGCGTAGAAATAATCCCATGAGGCTTAATTTCCTGACATAAGTACTCTGCGGCATATTCATCGTTTTTAAGCCCGTGTACCAGATCGGCATGCAAAAACATTTTCTTCTGATGTTGATTTGCCATTTTATAAATATTTTTGAGTTGTGCAATATGAGTATCCAAAAACACACCATATTCATACGAACTGGATAAGATTTGTTCGAATTGCTTCATACTTTTGGCTGCTGGCAAAATCGCCTGACCGTGAAACATCGTTAATCACTCTTTTCTCCATAATAAGTGCTTTCTGTTACATCTCAATATCTATATCCATTCGTCTAATCACTGTACGAGCACACTCTATATTAACCCATTTACTTACAATATGTAATGCCAAATGAATCCCTGCGGAGATGCCTGCGGAGGTCATAATCGATCCTTGATCTACAAATTTCACACCTGATTTGACGATTACTTCAGGATAATCTTGTTGTAACCGATCAAGATCCATCCAGTGTGTGGTGGCTTCCCGTCCATCCAATAATCCCGCTTCTGCTAACACCAATGCGCCTGTACAGATAGAAGCTAGTACCTTGACCTGAGTGGCTTGTGTACGAATCCACTCGATAATCACTGGATCATGAATAATGATCTCTTCCGCCCCATACCCGCCCGGAATAATCAAAATATCAAGTATTGGCATATCTTGAATCGCATAGTCAGGTTGTACTTTTAATCCATTACGAGCGCTGATAAGTTCACCATCTGGAGATAACGTATGGACTTGAAATAATTTCTGCTTATCCACAGTCTCAGCAAGCGAAAATACTTCAAATGGTCCTGCAAAATCCATCACTTCTACTTCATCAAATAACAAAATACCGACTTGATAACGCTGAGCAATATCACTGTTTGTAGGCATATTTGACTCTCCTTTTTATCAAATGAAGTTGGCTTTTATGTATCTATCATGCCTTATATGTGAAATAAAAAACAATAGCCATGTAAAATCTTTTATAGTAAAATTTGCATACTTTAGTTTTTACGCATTAAAGCGTTGGTGGAGAATAATATAATTAAGGTGCTATCTACCTGAATATTATTGTCGAGACAATCAACGTGGGATGAACTATATTACGTAGAATAGGAGATCACATCATGAATGCTGTTGCCAAAGTAAGTAAGTTTGTAGGGGATACCTTTTCGATCTGGGTGATATTGTTTGCTTTACTTGGATTTTTTATGCCCACTTTATTTACCGGTTTGAAAGGACAGATTTCGTTATTGCTTGGAATTGTGATGTTTGGTATGGGGTTAACATTATCTTCCGCTGACTTCCGCGAAGTTTTTCGCCGTCCACTGGATGTAGCGCTCGGGGTAGTCGGACACTATATTATTATGCCTTTACTTGCGTATGGTCTAGCGATTGCGTTACAACTTCCACCGGATATTGCTGTAGGTGTTATTCTAGTCGGTTGTTGTCCAAGTGGAACATCTTCTAATGTGATGACTTTTCTATCCAAAGGAGATGTGGCGCTTGGAGTATCTATTGCTTCTGTATCGACTTTGATTGCTCCACTAGCTACACCTGCGATGATCTCATTACTTGCTGGACAATGGATGGATATCAGTGCAAGCAGTCTTATTCTTGATATTCTTAAAGTAGTTATCGTTCCGATTGTACTGGGTGTAATCGTAAAATCATTATTTCGCAAACAAGCCGAAGCAGCTACCGTGGCGTTGCCTTTTGTATCTACACTCGCAATCGTACTGATTGTCTCGATAGTGGTCGGTTTAAATCGTGACAAAATCGTAGAAACAGGATTATTGATTTTCCTAGTAGTGATTTTACATAACGGACTGGGATATCTGCTTGGTTATTTATTTGCCAAAGCGATCCGTATGAATCCTGCTCAACGTAAAGCGATCGTTTTTGAGACTGGTATGCAAAATTCAGGGCTAGGGGCAAGTCTTGCCGCAGCTCACTTTAATCCTTTAGCGGCTGTTCCAAGCGCAATCTTCAGTGTATGGCATAATATTTCCGGATCATTGTTAGCCACATGGTTTGCACGTCGCGCTGCTAAAGAAGAGCAACAGACAACCGATTGGATTAAGAAATAATAACAGCTAAAAAATGATCTTGTTCCCTTCTGGAGATGGCGTTTACATATGCGTCTCTTCAGGTTTGGGGATGCTAAGAAGTAGGATATTCAAAAATATTTAGCTTGTCAAAAGAATAAATTTGAATTATTATAACGTAGCTAAAGGAATCACAATCCTATTCTAAAAGTCGTTCTATATTTTTTTATCAAATGGTTAGCCGGCTTACTAAAAAATAAACAATAAAGGAGTTTGGTATTTTTGGATTATTTAATTTCGTCAGAACATGAGACATCTCAAGAACTTCCATTGTATAATCAGGTGATAACGAATCGGGCAGCTGTCGAAATTGCTTCACTATACATGGATATGACGGCTAATCTGTTTGAAAGGGACGAATTAGATATGGACTTTGATATACGTGATCTACCTACCAGAGAAATGCTTCAAGAATTTTCAAAATCTGTACCTGAAATTGATATTTCGGCTACGGAAGCCATGCTTCTTTTTATGCGTACCGCTTCTAACATTTTCAAAGTCAGTTCGAATGGATTTGAAAAATTCGATGTCTCTAGTGGTAAGTTCGCTCTATTGATCTTGTTATATCGCAATCAAAATACAGGGCTTCTTGCATCAGAACTAGCTGAAAGAGCGGGTATTACCAAAGCAACCGTAACGGGATTGTTAGAACGTATGGAACGTGATCATCTGATTTTTAGAAAAGATCACCCTTCTGATCGTCGTATGAGTATTGCGCATCTTACAGATACCGGCATGGCATTAATGAATGAGTTATTACCTGTTCATTTTCTCAGTACTTCTAAAATTATGAGCGGTCTTTCTGAAGAAGAAAAAGAAATGCTATTGTTATTGCTTCAAAAAATCAAATTAGGTATTCCTGAAGGTGAAGAAGTCTATAACTCTTATCAGATCAGACATAAATAGTGTCTTTTCCATCATTTAGTTAGCCGGCTTACTTTATTTTCAGAAATCCATTATAACATTCTCTATATTAGATTAAGGAGCGTTTAATTCATGAATCGCAGTCAAGTGGCTAGTCTTATTATTCCTGTTATTTCTATTGTATGTTTACTTAGTGGTGGATTCTTGTTGCAAGCCAAAGGGCATGATCAAGTTACTGTCTCACAGACTTCCAAAAGTTCTACTTTAAGTTCAGACAGCGTCCATGTTTCTTTTGAAGAAGTAGGTGGTAAAGTCGTCAACATTCCTTTTACAGAAGAAAAAATAGTTAAAAAAGGAGACATCTTAATGACTCTTGATTCTACAGATGTCGACTTGCAAATTGAAAAACTTCAAAAACAAATAAAACAGTATGATACACAAATCATGCAACAGCAAAAATCGATTCAATTGGGTTATTCCAAAGCAAGCACACAGGAAAAACAAGCCCAATTAGCGATAGAACAATCCCAAGTATCTCAGAGCAAAAGTCAGTCTGCTCTCAAAAGTGCTCAAGCGGCTCAGCGCCAAGCACAGTCTGCTCATCGTCAAGTACAAGCGGCTGAAAAAGAAGTCAACAATGGCGCACGCGCAGAAGATATCAAGCAACAACAAATTGCTATCCAATCAGCGACCCAAAGTCTTCAAACGGCTCAAATCAATTATGATCGTACACAAAAATTATACAATTCCGGGCTCAGTACCAAAGCCGATATGGACAATGTAGAACAGTCTTTGACCCTTGCTAAAAATCAATTAAACCAACAACAAGAAGCGCTAGCGAAGCTGAATAACGGTGCAACTTTAGAAGAACGAGCACAAGCCAATGAACGTACCCAACAAGCAGTAGAACAATCCAATCAGGCAAATGTAAGTGTGACACAAGCACAGACAGAGTTGCATGGTGCAGAATTAGCGATTCAGACTTCTCAGACCCAATTGGATACTGTCCAACAAGCACGTCAACAATTAGCAGATCAAGAACTTGCTGTAGATTTACTTCAACAACAAAAAGATGCACAACAAATCGAATTAAAAACATTATTGCTCAAAAAATCAAGATTGATTCTCAAAGCCCCAAGTAACGGCAAAATTACAGCAATCAGTACAGAAGTAGGCGAAAATATCAGTCAAGGCGCACCTATCGTTACCTTAGAGACGAATAAAATGTATTTTGATCTTTATGTGAGTGAAGATCAAGCCACCAAATTCCATGCTAAACAAAAAATAAAAGTGAATATTCCTGCTCTTCACAAAGACTTAAATGGTGAAGTTCGTTATATTACCGCTGCTCCTCAATTTGCAAATCTTAAAATGGCACGCGAAAAAGGCGAAGCCGATGTGGCTACTTTTCAGGTTCGTATTTATGTAGACAAGTCAGCTAGCTTATTGCCCGGCATGACTACTGAGGTGAATATTGATGAAATCACTTCTTGATGAATGGCATTATCTAATCAAATCGAAATATCCTATCATTGCGATCATTTTCCCATTGGTAGCTGTGTTAGCTTACTCTTTGCTACTGCCAAGCAGTCAAATCAATGAATCCAAAGTGATTGTAGTGGATCAAGATAATACTTCCTATAGCCGGCAATTGATTCAGAAGATAGATGCTTCTCAATATATACAGGTCGATCAGATTATTTCCTATACGAATAATCCTGAATCTTACTTTTACCATGAGCAATATCTAGCCGTAATCTCTTTGCCCAAAGGACTTGAAGAAAATCATAATCGCTCTTTACCGAATCGAATCGGGTTGATTTTAGATAATACCAATTCTCAAGCGGTTACCTTTATTCGAACCGCAATGCAAGAAATTACAGGCTATGAAAATATGCAATTGGCTATCCCTGCCTTATCCAGAACAGGCATGAGTATAGAGCAAGCACAAGGAACAGCTAGTAATCTGGCGGTAGAAGTCAGATCATTGTTCAATCCGACCAGTAGTTACGACAATACGTCTATCCTTACATTTATATGTATGTTCTCGTTTATGATGCTTAATATTAACAGTCTTCCTATCATCGCTAGACTTCGGGTATCGCATCGATTAGCGGGTGAACTCCGTAATCCATTCAATCCACTTATTCGTATATTACCTTATGTATTGTTCTCAACAGCAGGATTGATTTTTGCGATGGGGGTTTTGAAATGGGTCGGTGGTAGTCGATTTGAAGGCAATGTGGCTTTATTTATGATCCCTGTTGTACTCTATGTATTCGGTTCTGTCTGTATTAATATACTGGTAGCTTGGGGAGCCGCACATCCAGGCATAGCGATAGGGCGAATGATCTTTATCTTTATGCCTGCTTTTGTACTATCAGGTGGCACGATGGCAAGAGCACTTTTTCCACCTTTGGCTTTGCAAATTAGTGACTTTTTCCCATTTGTATGGATGTTCAAATTTCTTCGTAGTATGGGATTACGAGGAGCTTCTTTTCAAGAAATGTTACCTGAGTTAGGTTCGATGATGTTGTATGTAGCTGTTCTGGCTATGCTAGTCGTTGCTAGAGGATTATGGGAAAAGCAAAAACTAGCCAAACTTCAAAAAGCACCTTCACCTGCTCATTCTGAAAAGCCATTTCCCGGTGCTCCACCTACTGCTATAAGCACACCTACACCGGAACCATCCAAAGGATAATAAAATCATATCATCGTTCAACCACCACCTATCGATCAAGAGGCTACAGGCTTTTGATTGATAGGTGTTTTTACATCGTAATGATTACTTTAATAGACCTAATACGAGTTACCTATCAGGCATCTTTGTAATATCTGAATCATCGATTACATCAGCTAGTGTATACTGCTCCAGATAATCGATCACTTGTTGTTCGGCTCCTTTCATAATGCTACTCAACCGTTGATTCATCTTTTCACTATCTTGAATCCCATCGGGCTGAGGTAGATCATGAATAGGTTGCTCTATCCGAATTGCTAGATAAATAGCAGACAATGTTAATTGATCCGCAGGTATACGTAGCGTATAACCACCGTCTCTTCCTTCACGGGTGTCTACAATATTGTGACTGGCTAACGTCGCTAATATTCTTCGCAAAAAGGTAGGATGAGAATGAACTTGAGCTGCAATCATAGCACTGGATAACGTCCCACCATTTGAAGCCAGTCCAGCAAGCGTATGTACCGCCACACTAAAGCGTGCAGGTCCAATCAATTTAGCTTGTGTCTTCATATATAATATGTCCTCCTGCACCTATATGATGTACAACAAAGACGATTGGAATCTAGCTCCAACCGCCTTCGTGATTACAATATGCTTATGTAGCATACGATTTTATTATTTAGCAAATGTATCTGTCAATACAGGTACGATTTGAGATTTACGAGAAACTACACCTTTAAGCACTGCTTGATTATTTTCAAGTTTTACTTGGTATGCTTCTTCGACAACATCGGTACGTTTACCTAGAGCAAGACCAACAGAATCGTTGTTCAAAATGTCTGTGATTACGAACAAAAATAGATCCAGACCTTTTTTCTCGATTACCGCTGTTAGTGCTGCTTCAATCGCTGCTTGTTGAGACAATACATCATTAACGTCTACAGCATTGACTTGAGCGATTTCAACTTTAGCATCACCCATTTGGAATTCTTTTGCATCCAAAGTGATCAATTGCTCTACAGTTTTGTCACTCAAATCTGCTCCAGCTTTAAGCATATCCAGACCATATTTAGCGATGTCCACTTCAGCAATTCGAGCCAATTCATTCGCTGCTTCTACATCTTGTGGTGTGCATGTAGGCGATTTGAACAACAACGAATCAGAGATGATTGCAGACAACATCAATCCTGCATTTTGTTTGGAGATCGATACGCCATGCTCTTTGTATAATTTGTTCAAAATGGTCGCTGTGCAACCTACAGGCTCTGCACGGTAGTACAACGGGCCACTTGTTTCAAAATTAGCAATACGGTGATGATCGATCACTTCGATAACTGTTACTTCATCAATATCATCAGCGCTTTGTTGACGCTCATTATGATCGACCAAAATAACTTCTTTCGCTTCTACAGCTACTTTTTCCACAAGACGTGGAGCTTCTACTTTAAAATAATCCAAAGCGTATTGTGTTTCGCCGTTCACTTCACCTAGACGAATCGCTTCAGCATCTACACCTAATTCTTTTTTCAATGCTGCATACGCAATCGCAGCTGTAATCGTATCCGTGTCCGGATTTTTATGACCAAAAACTAATACTTTTGACATAATGACACTCCTTCGTAATCTGTTTTGGCGAAAAAAAGATAATCCTTTTTTCAAAGTTTCCTTCCATAGTATACCTTGATTTCAAATGAAAATGAAGTTTATTCCTATTAAATGTATAGGAATAACTGTATAAATTTTTATTTTTATACTTTCATTATCGAATGCGCTCTACATAAAGTAACCCATTCTGTCGCTATACTACTCAATGATTTTGTAGAATTGTAAATAATTTGGCTATACAATTGTGGATCTTCTTCTGCCCAAGGCACTATACATAGTGCCTGATTATTTCTTTCCTGTTCCAACACAAACTGAGGTAAAAAGGCGATTCCCCATTCTTTAGCGACCGATTGCTTGATGGCTTCGATATTTCCGAGCTCTAAATGAATATCACTGGCATGTCCTTGTGATTTCATTTTGTCGATAAGGTACGCTCGATACGTACATCCTTCTTCCGTCACAATCAACGGTTGTTGATGCAAATCTCGCGAAGATATAGAGGATTGTCTTGCTAACGGATGCTGTGGGTGCATAACGACTCTCATTTGCGCATCAAAAAGAGATATGGCTTCGATACCATATGCCTGACATGGTGTATCCAAAATCAAAGCAATATCTAATTGTTGCTCTCGCACACGGCGAATTAATTGCTGTTCTTGATCTAAAATAATTTTGACTTGTATATGTGGATACTGTTGCCGGAACTGTTCTAAGATAGATGGCAAATAATATAAAGACAGACTCTCAATCGTACCTATCGTTAGTGTAGTCTGATCCAAATCTGTAGTAGAAAGTGCTTGCTTCGCTTGCTCTTGCAATTCAATCATTTGACGAGCATAAGGTAACAGCTTTTGTCCAACTGCGGTTAAAATCACAACATTTCCTTTGCGCTGAAATAAGCGCTGTCCACCATACAATTGTTCTAATCGCTGAATATGATGGGTCACACTGGATTGCGCATAATCTAGCTCTTGCGCAGTACGTGTATAGTTGCCCCATTTGACCAATTCACAAAATGTTTTGAGATATAACAGTTCCATTAAGATCACTCCTTTGCACAAGGATAGTACTGTATTGTTCGCATAGCGTATGTATTATCGATAAGATCGATAGTTGGTATCTATAACTCTACAGCACTTGTATGCTTTGTCTTTTATACAATCATAACAGAACATCGATAGCCTATCCGTGTTCAACATAACCTACGACTGAAGGAGTTGTCTACTGATGAACCATTCTCCACGCTTTTCCCTTACACTTGAAACACCCGCTGCGAATACAACCGATGCGTACAACTATTTCACAGCTAAAGCTGCTTATGAAACAGATGTCGCCGATGTCATGATCGATTGTCAAAAAGGAAATCCGCCCTTTGTAATAGTAGATGTACGAGACGAATCAACTTATCAGCAATGTCATATTCCGGGTGCAATCCATATTACCGGTCGACAGATCAATGAGAAAACGACAGCCCATTTAGATCCAACCACAACGATTATAACGTACTGCTGGGGTCCTGCTTGTAATGGAGCAACCAAAGCCGCTGCCAAATTAGCCCGCCTCGGATTTCCAGTTAAAGAATTACTCGGTGGAATCGAATACTGGCGTAAAGAAGGCGGACCTGTTGAAGGTACATTAGGTGTAGAAGCTCCGATGTACTGGTCTATCTAATCCACTAACTAGATGACAATTCCAATCGCAAAACCATCATACCCTTTACTACCTACCGTCTGAATAGATGTAGCCGTGATACGAGGATCTTCAGCTAATAATTCATAAAATTGGCGAATCCCTTGTACACGGCCATCATTACTGTGTTGATCCAAAATAGCTCCTTCTCGAACTACATTGTCTCCGATGATAACAGTACCCGGATGAGACATTTGCAAAGCATATTGTAGATAACGAGCATTATTATTTTTGTCTGCATCAATAAAAATCATATCAAAAGCTTCTATTTGTTCTGCTTCCATCTGACCTAATTGTTCTGATGCATCACCGATCCGAATATCAACTTTGTCCTCTAGTCCAGCCAATTTAATATTTTGCCCGGCTACTTTGGCATGGTGAGGATCATATTCTAGCGTAATTAACCGTCCATCTACAGGTAAAGCACGCGCCATCCATATGGTGCTGTATCCACCCAATGTACCTATTTCTAAAATACGTTTGGCTTTGTTCATCATCACGATTAATTGTAGTAATTTACCTTGAGCAGGCGATACATCATACTCGGGTAAAGAGGCTTGCTGATTGTTAATTAATACCTGTTCTAGAATAGCATCTTTGGGAATAAGGTTCTCTTCAATATACTGATCCATCTGAATCCATACTTGAATATCACTCATACTTATCGTCCTCCTGTTTGTAAAGGCTTGTTAGAATTCCTATAAGTATTGTACCTTGTACTTATTCATATTAATAATATATAATTTATAGTTATTTATATCTAAAATATATGAATACATACGAAAGTAGGGACAATAGCAATGTTGAATATGCATGCTCTTTATTTATTTCATACGATTGCTATCCAAGGCAGTGTAACTAAAGCTGCTAATCTATTAAATATTAGTCAGCCTGCGATTACGACACAGATTAAGAAGTTGGAAAAAGACATAGGGATTACTTTATTTATTCCGCAAGGACGAGGGATTGCTTTAACGATCGAAGCTAAAGAATTGTTGGGATTTACACAGCGTATTTTTGCGATAACTGGACAGGTCGAACAATGGATCCAGCAGTATCATCAAGGACAGCGTGGGCAGATTCGTTTAGCAGCTACTTATTTGCCTGCTCATTTTCTACTGCCTACATGGATCGCCAAGTTCAAGCAACAATATGAACATGTAGATATGACGATAACCACCACCAATTCTACCGATGCTTTACGTCAGTTATTACAAATGGAAGTCGATATTGCGATTTATGGAGGACTTGCTGAAGAACAGACAGCAGATATTCAAGCAGAAGAACTATTTCGAGATGAACTCTGGTTTGTTGTAGCACCTAATCATCGTTATGCCGGTCAACATATTTCACTACAAGAGATGATGAAAGAACCTTTTGTAATGCGTGAGCAAGGAAGCTCGACACGAGAGCGTTTATTAGCCTTATGTCGAACTCACAATACCCCTCCTCCGCAGATTCCTTTGCAATTTAATGGATTGCCAGAAGCAATTCAAGCCGTTATTGGTGGTTATGGTGCTAACTTTGTGTCTTCATTCGTGGTACGAGACTATGTAGAACGAGGACAATTAGCACGTGTATTCGTCAACGATGTGTATTTGCAAAATAGTATTGCTATTTGCACTCGTCTCCATGAGCCTTTATCTACAGCCAGTCAGCAATTTGTTCATACGATCCGGCAGGATAGTTCTATGGTAAAGTAAATGATTCTTATCTATTTAAGCATTCAATCATTTATGTTGCTTCTTCTGGTGGAGACATCGGCATATAGAGACGAACCGCCAGAGCAAGCACCAAAGTGATACCTAACAGAATACATGAACCGATAATCACTGACCATGAAATCGACCATAACTGCGCAGTTAACCCCAGTATAAACACAGATAGAATTTGCATCATAGCTGCGACCAGACTGTAGATACTGCTGATCCGTCCCATGATATCAACAGGTACATGATTTTGATAAAAAGTTGTAAATCCTGTATTCATAAATGCCATAAAAAAAGCTAGTACAAAAAATCCAACGGCGGCACCTGCAAAAGTATGCGATAAACTATAGATCACATAACCTGTGCCAAATCCAATTGCACCGACCGTCAATAATATCGTTACCGTTAGACGCTTAACGATTATCATATTCACCAGTGCGCCAACCCCTAATCCTATCCCTGCTACGCTAACCAGATAGCTATATTGACTGTCTGTACCTGACAATACTTCTTTAACAAAAGCGACTTCCATCGAATCTAGTCCTGCCGCTACTACCATCAATATTTGAAAAAGAAAATAAATTAACATCACATTCCAAGCTTGCCGACTAAATCTAATTACTAATTGCCAATCCTGTTTAATCATTTGCCAAGAACGACTGGACTTTGTCATTTTGGTTAATTGTTCGTTATGTATAGACTCATCCACTGTAACAGTTTTCTTTTCTAAATCAGGCAATATCCATGTCATCATACTAGACACACCAAAAGCTAGTGCAGTGCCAAAAATCGCCATTTGAGGACTGGTGATCAAAAATAACAAACCTGCTATTGCTGGTCCAATTAGAAAAGCACCGGAATGAATCAAACTTTGAATCGAATTAAATCGTTTACGGTACTCTGTTGGAATTAACTTGGTGGTGTATACCATGGATGTAGGTTTAAAGATAGAACTTGCCATATTAATGACCAGCACAACGATATAGATCAAGCTAATATGATGAAGAAAAGGAAGGGTGAAAATAAGTACTGCTCGCACCAGATCGAACCCAATCATTAAGCGACGTTTATTCAGTCGATCGACCATACTCCCTGCCCAACTATTGGTACATAATGTGGCAAATGGTTTGAGAATATACAGTCCTGCAATAGCAAGTGGTGATCCATACATATCAAGCATCGTTAGATTCAGCGCTATCAAAAAAATCCAATCTCCAATATTTGCAATGGCTACACCTGTAAGCAAAATAGAAGGATATTTCCAGAAATGAGTATTGCTATTCATAAGTAGGTCTCCTTGAGGACAAAGACACCTTTCAGGTCATCATAAATCTATGTATGTTCTTATCGTGGTTTACTAGCTTTTAAAATGTAGAGCTACTCACATATTGATCCAGTCTATACATAGCTATGGTCTGATCCAGTGTCTATTCCTGATATTTTTGGGTATGGTAATCATTGTTATTACGTAGTCGTTGAGATCCATTGAGATGCTTCGCTGTCGTTGTAATATGTACATTGTTTATTTCTCCTTTGTCGATCTATTTAAATAATTTGACTGATTATACCATGACGGAATAGAGTTTTGGAAAAAATCATAATATTCCAGCACATCCATAGAATAATTGAATAATAGTTCATATTGTTCTGTGCCTTGTTTTTCTCCCCATACTAATGCAGATACAAGATGGATGGCTTCATATAAAGAGTACCTGACATATACTCCAGCAACATATATCCCAATTCACACTCTTCCCGTAATCCAAATTGTATTACTTTCGGAATAGTATCAGAATACTGCGCTAACTGTTTGACTGTGTCTGCTTCTTGTTGTCGCTGCACAACTTCATCAGATGAGAACATTCTTAATAGATATCTGTCATCCATTATATATTTCTGATCTTTGGAAAATCCTTTATGTATTTGCTTGATAGACAATGAGTCTGATTCGAAGCTGATTTCTTTTTGCAAAAAGCGCTGGATATCCTCTAATGATATCGATTCTTTACTGGATTTCATGTGCCTCTTCCTACCTGTTGATATAGTCACAATAGCAGTTGTCAGTCTTTTTAAAACATGATAAAGTGAACAAATTCCTACGTGATAATAACTTATAAATAAAGATACATTATATAACATACCACTAACTTTAGTTACTCTTTGATAAATATTTTGTCAAAAATGTCAGAATCTTGGAGAGGAGAGAACCTTATGTACAAAGTGATGTTAGTTGATGATGAAGTCATTATACGTGAAGGTCTGAAGACTCGGATTGATTGGGCAACTCATGGATTTGAATGGGTTGGTGACTATGCCAACGGGCTTGAAGCGCAAGCCGCTATTGTCGCTGATCCACCTGATCTGATTATTTCTGATATATGTATGCCATTTGTTGATGGATTAGAACTTGCTGAATTTGTACATGATCACTATCCAGATATCAAAATGATACTGCTAACTGGATTTGACGAATTTGAATATGCTAGAAGAGCCATTCGGTTAAAAGTATCTGATTTTATCCTTAAGCCGATTACCGCCAAAGAAATTCGTACATTATTACAACAGATTAAGCTAGAAATGGATGATCAACGTCAATTGCACAACAATATTGACCTATTACATGATCAGTGGTCACAAAGTCTACCTTTACTGAAAGAACGCTTCTGGGACAAGGTATTAACGACAGGAGTCGATCATGAAGAATGGGAACAACATCGAATTCAATTTGCTTTACCTCCTCTTGCTTCTCCTTATTATATGGCTGTGATCGAACCGGATATCGACCATACGATAGAATATGCTACATCTCCTTCTTTGCAACATGTCTTACAACTGGATCAACAACTTTCTAGTGTGTTATCGACTATTTTACCAGCTACATTCGTTTTTGCTTCTTGTATCTATTCATCTCGCTGTGTGTATCTATTCGCTTCAACTGCTGTCGATCAAGAATCTGCATCTACAATGTCTGTACAGATCGAAGCTGTATTTCAGCAGTTGTATGCTTTGGATCATCCAGATATAACGATCTCATTTACAACAGGAGTCGGCACAGGCTGTTCGGATCTGTTGGATATTCCTCAGCAATATCAACAAGCTATCCAAGCTTTAGATTATCGCTTTCTTTTGGGGACAGGTACTCTGTTGTCGTTCTCTGATATTCAGCCGTCCTTACTCCCTTCTACAAGCTTTACCGATTGGGAAAAAGACATCGTAGCGCAGTTAAGCAACAATCACCTGCTTGAAGCACAACGTGCATCGCAACATATGGCACAGCAAATGATACTACAGCGAACAACACCTACTGAATGTCGCTCACAATTTCGACAGGTCGCTACACGCATACAAGATTGGTTATCTCATTTAGGACTAGAATCAGTTTGGAATGATTGGATTCAGCAATCTCAGTGGCTCACTGCTCCTACACTAGAACAGATGTTGCAACAATGGAACGATGCTCTTTATGCTACATTTACTCTTCTTAACGAACAGACACAGATTCATAGCCAGCAACATATTCAAAAAGCCATCTATTATATCGAACAACACTATGCTGAAGCCCATTTATCTTTGCAAGAAATATGCAGTCATGTGCTTATGAGTACAAGCAGTTTCAGCCAAGCTTTTAAACAACATACTGAATTGACCTATGTAGAGTATCTAACACGTGTTCGGATGGATAAAGCCAAAGAATTACTGCGTTTGACTGAATATAAATTTTATCAAATTGCTGAAAAGGTAGGCTATACCGATCCCAATTACTTTAGTTCTTCATTCAAAAAGCATACAGGTACTACTCCCAAACAATATCGGGAACAGCATCGGCAAGTAAAGGAGTTGTCCCCATAAATGCTACGTGATCTATTCAGAATCTTTACCACCTGGAAATGGAAAAGCTTGACGACCAGCTTATTGGTTGCTTTTTCCGGTCTGATTCTGATCGTGATCGCGATTATCAGTCTTAACAATTACCGGTTGACTGTTGATGCCGCAGAACAGAATTCTCAGGTGTATATTCAAGAAATTATGCGTCAGGTCAATACCAATATCCAATCGTATATTGATAATATGGAAAATATCTCATTACTCGCTTTAACCAATAAAGATGTCACCTATTATATTTCGAGCAATAGCTTTATTAGCAAAAGCGATAGTCGTCCGTATGAGAAGCGGATTTCTGATTTATTTCAAAATATTCTGTATAGCCGTAACGATATCGCTTCGATTATGGTATTTGGCTACAACGGTCGCACCGTATCCGATCGCCGAATTACCGCACTCAATCCTAATATCGATCCCAAGCAACAATCATGGTATATCGATGCACAGAAAATGAATGGCAAGTCGATCGTTTCTCCGCCTCATATTCAAAATGTAATTCGGGGTGAATATCGCTGGGTGATCTCACTCAGTCGTGAACTTAAAAGCAATGATGGGATTACGCCTGAAGGTATTTTTGTGGTGGATCTGAATTTGAGTGTGATCGACGAGATGTGTAGCCAGATTTATTTAGGCAAAAAAGGCTATGTCTTTATTGTAGATGGTACAGGCAATATTATTTATCATCCGCAACAACAACTGTTATATAGCAGTCTAGCCACAGAAGAAATTCCACAAGTGTTAAGTACTTCAAGTGGTCAATCGTTTACAGTCGATGATACCAAAGGCAAACGAATCTATTCGGTACAGGATACCGGCTTAGGTTGGAAAATCGTAGGGGTTACTTACAGTGATGATCTGATCGCTAACAAATCTTCTATTCAACATTCTATTTTACTGTATGCTCTGCTAGGTATCGGAATCTCAATTGTGATCTCGTTATTGCTATCTTTACATTTAACCAAACCGATCAAACGATTACAGCGTGATATGAAGCAAGTTGAATTGGGTAACTTTCATATCCAGACTTCCCTTGAAGAAGATAATGAGATCAATCAATTAGGTCAATCGTTCAATGTGATGGTCAACGAAATCAAGCATCTGATGGATGAAACTGTCCAAAATAGTGAGCAAAAACGTAAAGCTGAACTCTTGCTTTTACATGCACAGATTAATCCTCATTTCCTTTACAATACGTTAGATTCGATTATCTGGATGGCTGAACAAGAAAAGCATGAAGAAGTGGTCGATATGACTTCTGCTCTTGCCAAAATGTTCCGTGCTAGTATTACTCGTGATCAAGAATTGGTATCGATCCGAGTCGAAATCGAACATATTCGTCAGTACCTGTTTATTCAGAAAATGCGTTATCGTGAGCAATTAGATTATGTATTTGATATTCCTTCACATATTTTGCACTATAAAACTGTCAAAATTCTACTTCAACCTTTTATCGAAAATGCGATTTATCATGGCATTCGTAGCAAGACGACACCCGGAATCATTTACATTTCAGCATGGCAAGAAGACGAGCAATTGATTTTTGAAGTGCGAGATAATGGATTGGGGATGACAGCCGAACGATTAGCTGAAGTCACTCAAGGAACGGTAGCTACGAATACACAACATGGTATCGGAATTGGCAATGTGAATGAACGGATTCAACTTTATTTTGGAACAACGTATGGAATGACGATGACCAGTATACTTGGCGAAGGTACTATCGTGACGATCCGCGTACCTGTTATTTTGTGAAAAAGAGAAAGTGAGATTGCGTATGAGGAATCAACGTATCATCTGGTGGATCGCTATTTTATTAGTCGCAGGAGCGCTTTATATTATTAGTTATTTTGTCTGGTTCACCTCAGCTCATGAAGAAGAAGGAACGATTATGATTATTCTGAAGTCCAATAGTCCTCAATCGGATTTCTGGCAAACCGTACGTAGTGGTGCTGAAGAAGCAGCCAAAGAAAAAGGAGTTCAATTTCTAGTCTCTGGCCCTCTCGATGATACAGATATCAATAGTCAGTTAAATGCTCTTCAAGACGCACTGACTCTTAAGCCACGTGCTGTTGTTATTGCTCCTTTGAATGATCAACGTGTACTGAATGGGATTACTCGTCTACAAAATGCCCATATTCCTGTAGTGGTGATGGATACGCCTTTACCTGTAAACAATGCGCCTTCTTCTGTTTCTAGTGATCATGTGCAGATGGGGATGCAAGCAGGGAGAATGGCGGCTTATCAGACCAATAGTGCACCCTATGTAGCGATTATTGGCGATTATCAATCTTCTAGTATTTTCAAAGCACGTGAACAAGGAATTAAGCAAGTATTGGGTGCAGTAGCTAACAGTCACACCACGACATACTATTCCGGAGAATCAGAACAACTAGCCTATGTACTCACTACCAAATTACTTGATGAATACCCTAGACCTAATGCATTGATCGTTATGAATGAACCTATTGCAGTCGGTGCTGCTCGTGCACTCAAAGAACGTCATATGGATTCGATGATGTTTATCGCTTTTGATAGTTCTTTTTATGAGATCGAATTGCTAGAGGAAAAAACGTTAGATGCTTTAATTGTACAAAAACCTTTTAATATGGGGTATCTGGCTGTGCAAAAAGTTCTTACCGATTCTAATTCTCTAAGCAGCCAACACTCTATCACGATGATTCCTTCGACAGTCATTACACCAACAACAATGTATACGCCTGAAAATCAAAAATTACTATTTCCTTTCTACGAAAAATAAAACAGAAAGATGGTTAATCTATGCGATCTAATCGTTTGATTGGGATAACGCTTGGTAGTTTATGCTTGATGTTGCTGCTCAGTGCCTGTACATCATCTGCGGTTGCTCCTGCTCCTGTGGGCACTACCGAGCAACAAGCTGTGATCCAATTTGTAGCTGCCGAGTATAGTTCAAGTACTAAGCCTTTACTGGAAAAGTTGGTTCGTAACTTTATGCGTGAAAATCCTTCGATTACAGTAGAACTACAAGTGGTCAATTGGGATCTAATCGATGGCGTATATACATCGATGATTAGTGAAGGACATCCGCCAGACTTACTGAATATGAATATGTATGCTCGCTTTGGACATGATGACTTACTCAATAATATGGATGATCTGATATCCGATGATCTTAAAAATAAACTTTCACCTCATTTATCCAAGCTTGATCGTATTCAGGGGAAACAGTATGCGATTCCTTATGTAGCTACAATTCGCAAGTTGTATTACGAACACAATCTTTTTGAACAAGCCGGTATCACTCGTTCTCCACAGACATGGTCACAATTGACGCAAGATGCAATCAAACTCAAAGCAATTGGAGCTTATGGCTTTGGTGTCGATTTAACCGATAATGAAATCCCTGCTTATTTATCGTATTTCTTTTTTGGTGCAGGGGGAGGTTGGATGAAGAACGGAAAATGGGATATTAATTCTCCACAAAATGTTGCCGGACTTACGTACCTCAAGCAATTATATACACAAGGATTAACCGATCCTGAACCGACTGTTACCATTCGAGATGAAAAACAACGTATTCTCGGTGATGGGCAATTAGGCATGATGATCAGTGGCAATTATTTTGCTTCTGTCACAGAACGTGAATTTCCAAATACAGCGTGGGGTAATGGGGCCATTCCGGTAAAAGACGGTCAGCCTCCAATGAATTTTGGTGTGCAAGATGTGATGTTATCATTTAAAACAGATCATACGAATAGAGAAGCTTTATCTACCTTTTTAGATTATTTATACAATGATGAGAATTATGAAGAAATGATACGGCAAGAAGGCATGATTCCAGTAACCACTACGGTAGCGAGTAAATTGTCTTTGGAAGACCCTATCATGGAAGCTGATATTCAACGATTGGAAAGTGCATACTTCTATCCACTTCAACAACCGGAATGGGGAGATATTATGGCATTAACTCGCAAAATGGGTAATGCTATTTTATACAATGGTGTTAGTCCACAAGCTGCACTGAATCAAGTACAACAATACGCCGAACGACAGCAAACACTCTATCAGATCCCTACTCAGTGAAATATATCACATATATAACATAGTAAGTAACTATATTTAACCTATAATTAACGAATAAACTCATATCTCGTAAAATATTCAAGATTTAAAATAATATATTCAATATAATCTTACAATCAAATCCTTTATGATAAATGAAGACGCCAAATCGTTGCAGGACTAACATTTAGCGTGATTTAAATTATCAATAGGGGGTTTGATTTTTTATGTCATGGAAAAAAAGGTTATCTGTATTAAGTGCAGCGGCATTGCTGACTGTATTTACATTATCAGGTTGTGGTAGTAGCAACGATGCAGCAAGTGGAACGGCAAACACAGGAACAACAGCTTCATCAGGTAAAGGACTGACAGGAGATTTCGAAGTTCAATATTTTGTAGGTGGTTATGGTGATGCCTGGTGGAAAAAAGTCGTCGAGGAATTCCAAACCGCTAACCCCGATCTGAAGATTAAAGTCAGCGCAGGACCAAAAATAAACGATCAAATGAAACCCCGCTGGATAGGTGGTAATCCACCTGATTTTGTATATATTGATGGTGCGGGTCTGAATGCTCGTCAAATGATTGAAGATGGACAACTAGAAGACTTAACCGAATGGTACAAAACAGCCAAAACCGTTGATGGTGATCTGATCTCTGAATCTCTTACTCAAGCGCCTGAAGATTACAGTGGTAAAACTTACAATATTCCACTCGCTTTAAGTTCATGGGGTATTTTCTGGGACAAAAAATTATTCGCAGATAATAACTGGAAAGCACCAACAGACTTCGATTCTTTTGTCGCTGTAAGCAAAGAGATTAAAGCTAAAGGCATTACCCCATTTATTCATACAGGGATCTATCCTTATTATATTAACAACTCTATCTTGTATCCAGCGATGGTGTCTGCCAATAATGATGATTTCTCTATTTTGCAAAAAATAGCTGCTAATGATCCAGAAGCATTCAAAAGCCCTGCTGTGATGACAGCACTGAATCAGATCGTCACGATGCGAGATGACGGTATTATCGATCCAGCCGCTGTACAGTTAAATCATACCGATTCTCAAATGCTATTCTTGCAACACAAAGATGCTTTTATCGCTAACGGATTATGGATGCCTAATGAAATGTCTAAAGATGTCCCTGAAGGGTTCGACTTTGGATTTATGCCATCTATTACTCAGAAACCCGGTGGTAAATCTATTGCAGTCACTTCTACAGCTACAGTAGGTGTCGCTGCCAAAGCCAAAAATAAAGAAGCCGCTTATGCTTTTATCCAATTTATTTTCGCCAAAAAGCAAGCTTCACAATGGGCTGAATTAAGTGGTGCTCCTTCTAATATCAAAGGAGATATCAGTGCTTCTAATGCGCCTGCTTTTGTAAAACAAGCCGCAGAATACCTGAACTCTAAAGATACCATTGTCGTACCTACCATTACGTTCAATGCTGATGTAGAAAAAGCAATGAATGACGCTACAGTCGCATTAACAATTGGTACTATTGATCCTAACGGATGGATTGAACGCGTATCGGCTGCCGCTCAAAAAGCAGCTAATTAATATCTATTAACTACAGGAGACGGCCCGATGCTTATCATCCGGTTGTCTCCTGTTTTACTTTTAGATATTAAATAGGCGGGATCGAAGAAAAGGATGGTGTACTTATGACTTCACGACATTGGCAACGGAATGTATTTATTTTAACCTTTATTTTACCTACGCTTATTCTATACTGTCTGTTTATGGTCTACCCGATTATACAGGCATTATATTACTCCTTATTTGACTGGTCAGGTTCTTCTGAAAATAAAGACTTTATCGGTCTCAAAAACTTTGTCGATCTGATGCATGACCCAATTATGTGGCAAGCGATCGGTAATGATTATTTTCTAGTTGCTGGTAAAATGATCGGCATTATGTTGTTAGCTACTTTTTTTGCAGTATCATTAACTCGCTTCCGTCTCAAATTCGCTTTATTTTTCCGCTCTATCTTTTTTATTCCAAATATCATTTCTGTTGTTGTCATCGGGGTATTATGGGCATTTATCTATAATCCACAGATCGGTTTTCTCAATTCGATTCTTTCATTGATTACAGGCACTGAAGTCAAAACAGCATGGTTAGGCTTTCCTTTTCATACGATCTGGATGTTATTACCGCCTTCGATCTGGGCAGGTATTGGTTTCTATATGATTTTGCTGATTGCAGCGATTCAAGGTATTCCTGAATCGTATTATGAAGCTTCTTCACTGGAAGGTGCAGGGCAGTGGCATCAGTTCACTCATATTACGCTACCGCTGATCTGGGAACAGATCAAAGTATCCGTTCTGAATATTATGATGACTACGCTCAATGGTTCATTTGTGATCGTTATGATTATGACCAATGGGGGTCCGGATAATTCGACGCAAGTTATGGGTTCTTATCTCTATCAAATGGCTTTCCAACAATTCCACTTTGGTTATGGAGCGGCAATTGGTGTTGTCATTTTGATCATGTCGTTGATTACTACCGTAGCGTTACAGCGTATTATGCGTCAGGAAACAGTCGAAATGAATTAATAGAATTACCCTAATTGATGTAAATCACATTATTCAATCGGTCTGACTCCACATCGCGGGTTATCAGAGCGTTAATCAAGGAGGAGTTCGATGGGCAGTATTATGGGTATTCGTCATCCTATTATTCGTATCTTTTTCTATCTTATTCTAGGTGCTTGGAGTATTACCGTACTTTATCCACTACTATGGACATTGCTCGATGCACTCAAAGATAACAAACAATTTTATGCCAACCCTCCGTGGGCGTTACCGGATGTTCCTTTGTTATGGAGCAACTTTACGTATGTATGGGAAACGTATAACTTCGGTAAATATTTTACAAATTCATTAATCGTCACACTGGGTTCAACTGTTTTGGGCTTGGTTTTATCAGCAACTACAGCTTATGTACTGGCTCGTTATCCATTTAGAGGTAGTAACGTATTGTTTCTTTTATACATCAGTTCAATGATGGTTCCATTTAGTCTGGCATTGATTCCGTTATTTTTCTTAATGAACAAGCTTAATCTGATTAATACTTCGATCGGTTTGATTCTGGTATATGCCACTACATTGATCGCTTTTGGAGTGTTTGTGCTCGTTGGCTTTTTCAAAACATTACCGAAAGAATTAGAAGAAGCCGCAGCAATTGATGGTGCTTCTTACTTTGGTACCTTTTTTAGAGTCATGCTTCCCCTTTCTCAACCCGGACTTGTCACCGTAGCTATCGTTAATATTCTGAATATCTGGAATGAGTATTTTGTTGGACTGGTATTGGTCAATGATCCTGATCATTATACACTCCCAATTGGTATCGCTGTAATGCAAGCTGAGATGCAGTATCGTACAGAGTGGGGTCCACTGTTTGCAGGATTGTTTATCAGTATTGTACCGGTATTGATTATGTATATCTTTTTCCAGCGTCAGATTGCTAGTGGGATTACCGCAGGTGCTGTGAAGTAATTACTATAGTCGAATCATTTAATATGTGCTTATGAGCAAAAAAAGCCGAGTCACTATCAGGAATGAACCTGAATAGTACTCGGCTTTTTCATATGGTTAAATCTTATTTTGTAAAAAATTAAACTTTAATCACTCGGAAATACTACTCTACCGTTACACTTTTCGCAAGGTTACGTGGTTTGTCCACATCATGCTCAAGTGCTAGTGAAGCGTAATAAGCTAACAACTGCAATACAACTACAGACAATGCTGGAGTCAATAATGGCAATGTTCTTGGAATCGATAATACTTTATCTACCGATTTCATTAGCTCTTCACGACGTTCTTCATAACTTACAACCATCACTTCTGCACCGCGAGCTTTCACTTCTTTGATGTTGCTTAGTGTTTTCTCAAGCACATCTTCTTGTGTAGCTAGCGCAATTACAGGAATACCTTCTTCAATCAAAGCAAGTGTACCATGCTTCAATTCGCCTGCTGCATAAGCTTCTGAGTGGATATAAGAAATCTCTTTTAATTTCAGAGAACCTTCTTGTACTACCGCATAATCCACACCACGTCCGATAAAGAACAAATGTTTATGTTGAGCGATATGCTCTGCATATTCTTTGATGATCGGCGCTTGTGTTAATACTTGCTCTACTTGCTCAGGCAATGAATCCATTGCTGCAAGAATATGAGCGATTTCTTCAGTAGTTTTCGTTCCACGAATTTCAGCCATATATAGACCTAGTAGGTAGAAAGCAATCAATTGAGACGTGTACGCTTTAGTAGAAGCTACAGCAATCTCTGGACCTGCTAATGTAGCAATAACATCATTGGCATCACGAGCAATCGAACTACCCACGACATTCGTTACAGCAATAACATGAGCACCATTTGCTTGTGCTTCACGTAGAGCCGCTAATGTATCTGCTGTTTCACCGGATTGACTCACTACAATCACCAAAGTGTCTTTAGCAATGATTGGTGAACGGTAACGATATTCAGAAGCTACATCTGTTTCTACAGGAATCTTCGCTAGGTTTTCAATAATATTACGTCCTACAAGACCTGCATGATACGCTGTACCACAAGCAACGATCTGGATATTACGAATATTTTTAATTTGTTCTTTAGTTAATTTCAAGTCTGTGAAATGAACACCTTTACCATCTTCGTTAATACGACCAAGCATTGTATCACGGTAAGCTTTAGGTTGCTCATAAATTTCTTTTAACATGAAATGGTCGAATCCGCCTTTTTCTGCGGTTACTGCATCCCAATCGACATGGAATATTTCCCGAGAAATAAAGTTGCCTTCAATCGTCATCAATTCTACTGCATCTTCAGTCAATACAGCCATTTCGCCATCTTCCAAAATGTACACATCACGGGTGTATTTCAAGATTGCAGGAATATCGGAACCGATAAAGTTCTCGCCTTTACCTACACCGATAACAAGCGGACTTGCTTGACGTACAGCGACTAATTTATTAGGCTCATATTCTGTTAATACGCCAAGTGCAAAAGCACCACGCATAAATGTTACTGCTTTTTGTACAGCTTTAACGATATCTCCGTCATATTCACGAGCCACAAGGTGAGCAATAACTTCTGTATCTGTTTCCGATACAAATACAACACCAGAAGAGATCAATTCATCTTTAAGCTCCAAATAGTTTTCAATAATTCCGTTATGCACAACAGAGAATTTGCTTGTTCCATCTGTATGTGGGTGAGAGTTAAGATCAGATGGTTTACCATGAGTTGCCCAGCGTGTATGTCCAATCCCTGCATTACCTACCAAAGGATGATCTTCTAATTTTGCTTCCAGGTTCGTCATGCGACCCAAAGCTTTAACCACTTGCAATCCTTTACTTGTAAAAACAGAAATCCCCGCTGAATCATAACCACGATATTCTAACTTGCGAAGTCCATCCACCAAAATAGCTTGCGTATCTTTATTCCCAATATATCCAACAATACCACACATCGTTGTATTCCTCCGTTCGAATGTTCGTCTAATGACGTGAATTGCACATCAGAACAAGAGTCAGGGATATACAGATCATGACATTAGAATAGGTATGCACTGTGTTTTATCTCTGAACCATATTTAGTTTGGAGTCCTAGGATTGATCACTTAATCAATCATTTAGCTTTCAATGTACATTCTATGTGATGCTGTTATCCTGCTCATGCTCTATGCACATTAGTAATTTTTTTGAAAATAGTCGTTCTATCTTATGCTGATCATTCAGCTTTGTGTGTATACATATGCACCAAACAGAATCTTTGTCGCAGAGATCACTCTCTACTTTTAAATTCTGCTTCACGGTTTGATGCGTCACCGGGAGGCCCCCGCCGAACATTCGAACACCTCCACCTCGTCAGCTTGATCTAATTTCTCCGTAGCGATCAAGCTCTGGCGCTTAGTGAATCTTTATGCCTACCTCTATCCTCACTTTCTATATTTGAGTACGTTAGATTTCATTTACATTACAGTTACATTACATTTGGTAACTTGTACATTATATCTATTAATCTTTTATAAAACAATGATAAAAATCTGACAAAATACTCACAAATCATTTTCAGTCTTTCTAACCAGCTATTTTATCACAGACAAGCCTCTTACTATTTAACCTTATTCCTTGATCTGACGCATTATCTTCTATAAAAAAGGTCACTAGAATCGATCTACTGAACAGCATATATCTGCCCATAATATCGTCATCTAGTAACCTTCTATTCAAATATAAATGATTTACACGACTAATTCTTTTTTAACTACATCTACAATTTGGTCTACATATTGCTCTAATTCATTTTTGTTTGGACCTTCAGCCATAACACGAATAAGAGATTCTGTTCCTGATGGACGAACCAATACCCGACCGTTATCGCCTAATTGATCTTCGACTGATTTAACAGCAGCTGCAATAGCAGTATTGCCTTCATAACGTGCTTTGCTTTCTACACGTACATTTACCAGTACTTGCGGATATTTATCCATCATTGATTTGAGTTCGCTCAATGATTTGCCAGAGCCTACTAATGTATCTACTAATTGTACTGCTGTTAAGATTCCATCACCTGTTGTAATATAGTCGAGGAAAATCACATGACCGGATTGTTCGCCACCTAGCGTATATCCTCCACGTTTCATTTCTTCCATCACATAGCGATCGCCTACAGCTGTAATCTTCGTTTCCAAAGAAAGCGCTTTAGTCGCTTTAAAGAAACCGATATTACTCATCACAGTGGATACAATCATGCTATCTTTCAATTTACCTGCACGATTCATCGCATCTCCGCAGATACAAAGGATATAGTCACCATCGACTTCTTCCCCTTTATCATCAATCGCAATAAGACGATCTGCATCTCCATCAAAAGCAAGACCGATATGTGCGCCATGACGAAGAACTTCTTCTTTTAACTTTTCAGGATGAGTAGATCCACAGTGGTCGTTGATATTCAGACCATTAGGTTCTGCTGCAATCGTAATGACTTCTGCGCCCAACTCTTTGAAAAAAGTAGGTGCCAATTCGTAAGCTGCTCCATTTGCACAGTCCATTACAATTTTCATCCCTGCAAAAGAATGAGTGATTGTAGATTTCAAATGCTCCAAGTACTTGAATTTGGATGTATCGTCATTAATAATTGTTCCAAGTTCTGCTCCGACTGGACGTGGCAATGTATCTTCTTTAGCATCCATCAAAGCTTCGATTTCAAGTTCAGTTTCATCGGTTAATTTAAAGCCGTCTCCACCGAAAAATTTAATTCCGTTATCTTCTACCGGATTATGCGAAGCTGAAATCATTACACCTGCATCGGCTTTCAGTAGACGCGTAATATAAGCTACTGCTGGTGTACTCACTACACCCAAGCGGATGATATGTGCACCGATTGATAATAATCCAGCAACCAATGCAGATTCCAGCATCAGACCAGAAATACGAGTGTCCATCCCGATGACTACTGTCGGTTTCTCTGCTCCATGAGTAAGTACATACCCTCCACAGCGTCCGATCTGGTAAGCCATCTCTGCTGTTAATTCTTTGTTAGCAACGCCTCGTACACCGTCTGTTCCGAAATATTTACCCATTATTTATTGTGCTCCTTATTATTGTTCAAATTATAATTTCTATGATTGTAGCAACTTCATTTACGATATTGTAGAAAATACATCTTATAGGACAGGATACAACCCAATAGACAATCTTATCCTTTATACGCTGACCCCATCATAAAGTCAATACTATACGTCATCTATAACTTATCGGTACGTACTGGGAAAAACAGCTTTTGTATTGGTAGCCGCCTCTGATGTTGTACCATTACTATTACTATTGCTGTTACTGTTATCTGGAGGAATCGTTGTTGTCCCACCATTCTCTGCTCCGGCAGATCCGTTGCTTTCAGGATTCTGTTCAGGTGTGGTTCCTTCTGGAGTGGTAGGCGTTTCTTCTGAAGGAATTGTCGTTTCCGGGTTACTTGTATCCGGTGTTGTCGTTCCACTTGTACCCGTACCTGAATCAGTCCCACTACCTGTACCATCGGTAGTATCTGTTCCTGAATTATCCGTATCCGCCGGATCCTTTGGCGTTGTGGTATCTGTTTTTTCACTGATAGTTACTGTAACTGTAGGTGCGCTAGCTGGATCAGATAGAGCAATCGTATCTGGCAAAATCACTTGTACAGGAATTTTATACGTGCCTGGCTTTCTGCCACTAATATTAGCCGACACTTCAATATCAGCTGGTTTTAAAGCTTCTAGCGCTTCAGGTGTACCTTTAACATTGAGTGTCACCTGCTGATTAGCTGGATCTGTAATCACATTGGTATAATTCTCACTAGCCCCTTTAAAGATCACTGGAATATTAGCAATATCTTTTTGTGAGAAAGCTTCCGCAGTAATTTTTACTTGAACTGTAGACGGCGCTATTCGATCAGCACCCTCAGGAATATCTAACTTCACTGTGAGATTTGTTGTCCCTGCTTCTTTGATCGATCCTAAATCTACTGTGGCTGTAATCGAATCTCCTAACGCCGCTAGCGATTTCTCTGATCCATATACAGTCACTTCGTTCACACTTGCTTCTGTATTGGCTAATATCAGGCTCTTAGGAAGTTCACCGGTATAACTAAGATTGAGAGGTAAAGTCTTCACAGACGTCCCTATAGGCACTTCTACTTTGACACTGGCTGGTGAGACGACAGCATCTTTGATCACAGATCCATCTTTGGCATAGACCACTAGAGATACAGTTTTGGAGACGGTATCCGTTGCTCCCTCAATATTGACCACACCTTGAACTTTTTGCACATCTTCAAGTCTGCTTTGAGGTAGTGTAACCGTCACTTTGTCTGTTCCATCTGTAATCACAGGATTGCCTGCTTGATTACCTGTAGCCGGTTCTCCTTGAGTTACAATTTCCGGTTCAAAAGCATTGGATGTTTTTTCTTCTATCGTGACTTTAACTGTACTTGGACTCATGGATACATACTGTACGCTGGCTGGTAGTTCAGGAATTAAAGGTAATGTCACTGTCCCTGCTTGAGTAACTTGACTGAGATCTACCTTCACTTTGTAGCTCTCTGATGAGAAATATGAAGTCAGATCAGACTGCTGTCCTCTTACCTGAATACTCACCCGTGTCGGATCAAGCGACTTGAGTACATATTTATCTTCATCAAATCCATACGCTTGAACCTGTACATTATCAATCACATTGGTTCCCATCGCTGAAGAAACGGAGGTTGTACGAATTGAAGCGGCTCCTCCATCCAGATGGACCATAACCCACAGTAGTATACTTACAACCAGAGCCAATACTTTAGCAACTGTGTTGTTATTGATCCATTTATCCATCATTACTGCTCCCCTCCTTTACGTTTCCAGAACGGGCTTTTTTTCTCTTTTGTGGTTACTTTTGGTTTCAATGCATCATGCAATTTAGAGATCAATGATTCTTCATGGATATCACGAATAACTTGTCCATTCATAGCCAGTGATACTTGACCTGTTTCTTCCGATACAATCAGAGATACGCCATCGCCAACTTCACTAATTCCTATAGCTGCACGATGCCTTGTTCCTAATTCCTTGCTTATAAATGGATTCTCAGACAGTGGTAAATAACAAGCTGCTGCTGAAATTTGTTGACCTTGTATAATAACAGCTCCGTCATGTAGAGGGGTATTTGGAATAAAAATATTAATAAGCAGTTCTGAACTCACCATCGACTGCATTTTGATTCCCGATTCCGTATACTCATTTAGACCTGTTGTACGTTCAAATACAATAAGAGCTCCTATTTTACGTCTGGATAGATAATGAACTGCTTTGATTACTTCGTTGACCATCTTGGTGATCTCTTCATCATCCGCTAACGTTCGACCAAAAATTTTACCTCGACCTAATTGCTCTAGTCCACGTCGCAGTTCGGGTTGGAAAATAATAAATATCGCCAGTACACCAAACGTAAACGCCTGATTCATTAACCATTTCAATGTATACAAATCAAACCAACTACTAATTGCCCAGATAAATACAAGCACCAAAATACCTTTCAGTAATTGTACAGCTCGTGTACCACGAACCAATAGAATTAACTGATAAATAATATAAGTGACGATTAAAATATCAATGATATCTTTGATCGAATCTTTCCAGGTTAAGCTCGTAAAATAATCCATACTGAAACCCCCGTCATGTTCTATCTAGTGGACCCTTAATCTATTATTTTCCTCATGACTGTATATACAGAAAGTAGGTTTTGTATAAAAGATTACCCAAACCTGCCACCAAATGCGCAATAAATCTATTTTTATGAATTATTTGTACTGATCCTAACTATTGTTTAACAAAATACTACTATATCTAGGGTATAACGATACTTCTATCGTTGCAACCTACTATTTTCTTATTGTACACGTTTTATAAGCACACACGCAAAAAGACGCCTTCTTTAAAAGAGGCGCCTTTCAGGCAATAATCACAAATCAAGGAGAGGCGACTTCAGAAAATACATTTGCGATTTTGTACCAAACCCAATCTACTGATTGATTAATACTTTGAACTTGTCCAGAAATATGCGCTGTACTTGCTTGGAAGATACCACCATCAATCACAGTAACATTTCCTTCTACATCGCCATAAATCTTAGCCTGTCCTTTTTCTATCGTTAAATTACCAGCGATCGTGCGACCTTCCGGTACAATTACAGAATTTCCTTCAATAACCACTTGATCCAAATCTGTGCCTTTGACAATCATTTCCGGGCCTTCATTCCATAATGGAAGTGTTCCAAGCAAAATAATAAAGAAAGCTGCCGCTGCTGTTAATGCAGGATGTCGTTTTAGCCAAGTCCACCAAACATGTGTCTGTTTAGACTTGGGTAAAGACTGCATGATTCGAGCAGTGAGCTCATCAGATACTGGCGGCTTGCGGTGATTTACGGCGAAAAGAAGCATATCTGTTTGTTCTAACTGTTTAAATGCTACACGGCATTCCGAACACTCAGCCAGATGTTGCTTCAATTCATCTGTTTCTTCATCCAGTAAGTCGCCGTCTAAATATTCGTGCATCAGTGAGACGGCCAGTTTGCAATCCATATGAGCCAATCCTTTCTGTTCAAATACTTTTTCAACCCGTATAACCAAAAGGAAGCTGTTGAAACAGCTTCTACCTTCTTAAATACGAATTGTATTTCAATGGGTTTCACAATTTCTAATTTAATTTATAGTTTGGGTTCTAATTTTTTACGTAAAAATTCTCGACCACGGTGAACACGTGTTTTGATCGTCGTTACAGGCATATCCATAACTTCACTAATTTCTTGTAACGACAACTCTTGTAAATACCTCAATACCATAACGGTCTTATATTTATCAGGCAAAGAATCAATCGCTTGATGAATCAATTGTTGCGTTTCTGACAGTAAATATTCACTTTCAGGTGTTCGTTCATCACCAGGTAAAAGAGCATATCCATCTGTTCCATCTTGATCATTTAATTCTGCATCTAAGGAATAACTAGGTTTACGCTTACGTAACCGATCTATACACAGATTAGTCCCTATTCGGTAAATCCATGTAGAAAACTTCTGTTTCTGATCATATCGATCTAAGTTTTTATACACCCGTAAAAAGGTTTCTTGTACAACATCTTCTGCTTCATGACGGTTACTTAGCATCCGATAGCCCAAATGAAAAATTTTATCTTTGTATAATTCAACGATTTCGGCAAAAGCACGCTGATCTCCTTTAAGCGCTAGTTTAACCAATCTCGTTTCTATATTATCCACCATCACTCCCCCAGACTTCGTACCCTATATGTATGTGTAGCAATAGATTTATTTTACAATCCAATACAAATCGTAATTCAATCAAGCCAAAATTGCAATCGTAATCCTGCGAATTTTAAACTTTCAGACAAAAAAAAGCCGGAATATATCATTATTTGTAGCCATAATGTATATTCCGACTATTCTAAGACTTATTCTACGATTCAACTAAAGATAAAATGTAACATCAACCCGTATTACGAAGTCCTGCTGCAATACCATTAATAGTTAACAATACTTCACGTAGCAATTCTGGATTATCTTCATCTTGCTCACGAAGTTCACGTAGCTCGTTGAGCAATTGTACTTGAAGATAACTAAGTGGATCTACATAAGGATTACGTAAACGCACCGATTCCTGAATAACAGGTACATTGTCCAAAATATCTTGTTGATGAGTAATTTTAAGAACAAGATCACGAGTACGATTGAACTCTTCTTGAATCAATCCAAAAATACGTTCACGTTGCTCTTCATCTTTATACATGCCTGCATACTCTTTAGCTATAATCAGATCCGCTTTAGCAATAGCCATTTGTAGCGTATCCACTAATGTAGTAAAGAATGGGAACTCTTTATACATTTCTTGAAGGACAGCCATATTTTCTTCTTTATCTTGATAGAAGTGTTGAATACCTGTTCCAGCTGCATACCATGCAGGCAACAAGTAACGACTTTGCGTCCAAGCGAATACCCATGGAATCGCACGCAAATCTTCAAATCGATCACTATTTTTACGTTTAGAAGGACGAGAACCAATATTAAGTTCGCCTACTTCAGGTAGTGGTGTAGAACCTTTGAAGAAACTCATAAAGGATTCATCACGGAAAATAAGATCTTGATACTTATGGAGTGACACTTCCGAGATGTCTTCCATGATTTGTTCCCACTTCTTATTGTTCTCCCCTTCAGGTTCTCCTACTTTAGCAATAATAGCTGAAGTGATCAGAGCTGAGGTAGCTTGCTCTAGACTACGATAAGCAATACCTTGTAAAGAATAACGAGAAGAAATCACTTCACCTTGTTCTGTGATTTTGATACCGCCACCTACAGTATGAGGAGGTTGTGCCAAAATACTACGGTTTAGAGACATGCCTCCACGTCCCAAAGCGCCTCCACGTCCATGGAAAAATTTAAGCTTGATATCATACTCTGCACCCATCGCTGTAATCTCATTCAAAGCTAGACGTAGTTCCCAGTTCGCTGTCACTACTCCGCCGTCTTTATTACTATCCGAGTAACCAAGCATAATCTCTTGCAAATTATTCATAGCTGCAACCGATTGACGGTAAGCTGGTAAATTTAATACTTGACGCATAATTTGTGGTGCTGCATGTAAATCATCAATCGTTTCAAATAAAGGCACTGCTTGAAGTGTAGAATGAACGGTACCATCAGGATCTTGACGGAACAGACCGACTTCTTTAGCAAAGATCATCACTTCAAGAATATCACTAGCGCCTTGCGTCATACTGATCAAGTAACTAGAGATACAGTTTGTACCAAATTCTTTTTGTGCTTTGAAAATAGTACGGTATACAGCTAGACACTCTTCAGTGCTTTCACTGTAATTTAGGTATGTTGATGTCAAAGGACGAGGATCTGTTAGCAACTTACCAAGAAGTTCAATCTTTTCCTCTTCACTAAGCTTAGAGTAGTCCTCTACAATTTTCATACTCGCTAATATTTCAGTCAATGCATTCTCATGTTCTTGACTATGCTGACGAATATCTAACGTCGCTGTATGAAAACCAAACAGTTCTACCTGACGAATCAACTTTTTCACATATGTATTCGCCACATAATCTGCATAATGATGACGCAAGCTTTGATCAATCACTCGCAAATCTTCTAAAAGTTCACCCATATGACTATAACTTTCGGCTGTCCCTTTTTTAGACTCATCTAATATATTATTTAATTTACGCAACATATAAGCAATTTTAATACGATAAGGTTCATTTTCATTATTCCAGCTGAACTTCTTATCAATCGTTACATGGAGACGATCTTTTTGAATAGAAGATAACAATTCTTCAGATACATCAATAATAGTTGTACTGAAGCTTAATGATTTCATCAAGTCTGTCAAAATACGTTGATATTCCCGAATCGCAAGGCGGCGCTGCATCTGTAATGTTTTCCAAGTCACATCTGCTGTAACAGAAGGATTACCATCACGATCTCCACCAATCCAAGAACCAAAACGTAAAAAGCTAGGTACATGCCATTCATGCTCTGGATAGTACTTACTCAAAGAGCGTTCTAATTCCTGATACAACTCTGGCAATACATCAAATAAAGTTTCATGGAAATAATACATCCCATTACGCACTTCATCCAATACAGTTGGCTTACGATCACGTAACTCATCGGTTTGCCATAATGTAATCACTTCGTTCAATAACTTTTCACGTAATTGCTCGCGCTCACGGAAAGTCAGTGTAGGATTGTCTAAAAGAGTAACGTCTTCTGAAATACGTTTGTGGATATCCAAAATGGCACGACGCATCGCTTCTGTAGGATGAGCTGTCATCACCAATTCCAACGAAAGGTCAGCCAAAATAGCCTCTACTTCGTCTGCAGTAAAGTTTTGTTCTTTTAATTCTTGAACAGCACTTTCCATAGAACCAGGTTGAATCGTTTCCCCAGCAGAACGCTCATAGTCACGTTTACGACGAATACGGTGGTTCTGTTCTGCAATATTCACCAATTGGAAGTAAATCGCAAAAGCGCGTACCACTTGGTGTCGATTATCAGAATCCAGATTTTTGATAAGTGTTTTGAATTCCTCAAAAACCTCAGGTAAAGCTACTGCACGCAATGATTTACTTAGCTCACGAATTTTTTCAACAATATCCAAAAGTTCCTGTCCGCCTTGATGGACAAGCACCTCACCTAGAATATTCCCCAAAAAACGTACATCTCGCCGCAGCAAGTTGTTAGAATGATTTTTACTAGCATTCACTGTCAACTCAGACATGCTCTTCCTCCTATCTTTCACCGGTGTCAATTCCTCTATATGTTAACATCTTCTTAACATCATACAACAAAGCTACACTGATTACTTTAATTAATTTTGAACTTATGAATGATTATGCAAACTTTTAACCAATCAATCACAATGAAAATTGACACCTGCCCTAAAAGCATTTTGTCAACTATCGTATTCGTTATTTTACATCAATAGAGAGAATATATCTCTTCTTTTAACATAGTATTTCCGTCGACAAACGAATAAACTAAAGTGAAAAAAGTACAAAATTTATAAAACAGGATCTACATGATTCCATAGCTATAATAAGTTTTTATACTTATATATAGCAAAAAAAGACCGTTTCCGGTCTTTGAATTAAAAAATGGAGCGGGTGATGGGAATCGAACCCACGCTATCAGCTTGGAAGGCTGAAGTTCTACCATTGAACTACACCCGCAAAACGATCGGGATGACACGATTTGAACATGCGACCCCCTGGACCCAAACCAGGTGCTCTACCAAGCTGAGCTACATCCCGTTATGCGTTTATTCACTTTTAGAAAAAATGGCGCGCCCTAAGAGATTCGAACTCCTGGCCTTTTGATTCGTAGTCAAACGCTCTATCCAGCTGAGCTAAGGGCGCAAATAAAACCTTGTAAAAGATTGGAGCGGACGATGGGAATCGAACCCACGACCCTCGCCTTGGCAAGGCGATGCTCTACCGCTGAGCCACGTCCGCAAAACCTATGCGCGTGGAGGGACTTGAACCCCCACGTCGTGAAACGCTAGATCCTAAGTCTAGTGCGTCTGCCAATTCCGCCACACGCGCATGTAAGAAAAATGGTGAGTCATGAAGGGCTCGAACCTTCGACNTTGCCTTACCGCTTGGCTAATCCCCAATAAAGTGAACATGTTATTTAAGAAAAATGGTGGAGATTGACGGGATCGAACCGCCGACCCTCTGCTTGTAAGGCAGATGCTCTCCCAGCTGAGCTAAATCTCCAAGAAGTAAATATGACCCGTAGGGGACTCGAACCCCTGTTACCTCCGTGAAAGGGAGGTGTCTTAACCACTTGACCAACGGGCCCTATTGCGAAGCTCTCAACCGGATTCGAACCGGTGACCTCATCCTTACCATGGATGCACTCTACCTACTGAGCTATGAGAGCAAATGGCTCCCCGAACAGGACTCGAACCTGTGACAACTCGATTAACAGTCGAGTGCTCTACCAACTGAGCTATCAG